>NZ_JAVYJF010000030.1:0-66840 GCF_032621715.1 Pseudomonas sp. zfem004
CCGCTCCCACGATACGTGGGAGCGGGCTTGCCCCGCGATGGCATTACTGCGAATAGGTGCGCAGGAAGTTGCCGATGCGGCCAATGGCCTGCTCCAGGTCATCCACCCGTGGCAGGGTGACGACGCGGAAGTGGTCCGGCCACGGCCAGTTGAACGCCGTGCCCTGGACGATCAGCAGCTTCTCCGAGAGCAGCAGGTCGAGGGCGAACTTCTCGTCGTTGAAGATCGGGCACACCTTGGGGTCGATGCGCGGGAACGCATACAGCGCGCCCATGGGCTTGACGCAGCTCACGCCGGGGATCTCGTTGAGCAGTTCATAGGTGCGGTTGCGCTGCTCCAGCAGGCGGCCAGGCGGCAGTACCAGGTCGTTGATGCTCTGGTAGCCGCCCAGGGCGGTCTGGATGGCGTGCTGGGCCGGCACGTTGGCGCACAGGCGCATGTTGGCCAGCATGTCGATGCCTTCGATATAGCTCTGGGCATGTTGCTTGGGGCCCGAGATGATCAGCCAGCCGGAACGGAAGCCTGCCACGCGGTACGACTTGGACAGGCCGTTGAAGGTCAGGCACAGCAGGTCCGGGGCCAGCGATGCGGTGCTGATGTGCACGGCCTCGTCGTAGAGGATCTTGTCGTAGATCTCGTCGGAGAACACCACCAGGTTGTGCTGGCGCGCCAGCTCCAGCATGCCCAGCAGCAGCTCCTTGGAGTACACGGCGCCGGTGGGGTTGTTCGGGTTGATGATCACCAGGGCCTTGGTGTTCGGGGTGATCTTGGCCTTGATGTCTTCGAGGTCAGGGAACCAGTCGGCCTGCTCGTCGCACAGGTAATGCACCGGCTTGCCGCCGGCCAGGCTCACCGCGGCAGTCCACAGCGGGTAGTCGGGGGCCGGGATCAGCACTTCGTCGCCGTTGTTGAGCAGTGCCTGCATCGACATCACGATCAGCTCGGATACGCCGTTGCCGAGGTAGATGTCCTCGATGCCGACGCCTTCGATCTGCTTCTGCTGGCAGTACTGCATCACCGCCTTGCGCGCGCTGAACAGGCCTTTGGAGTCGCTGTAGCCCTGGGCGGTGGGCAAATTGCGGATCACGTCCTGGAGGATTTCGTCCGGCGCCTCGAAGCCAAACGGCGCCGGGTTGCCGATGTTCAGCTTGAGGATGCGGTGGCCTTCCTCTTCCAGGCGTTTGGCGTGCTTGAGCACCGGGCCGCGAATGTCGTAGCAGACATTGGCGAGCTTGTTCGATTTGCTGAACTGCATGATGGGATCCTGATTGGACAAGGCGCGGCGCGCCGCCGGTGAAAGGTTTGAAAAGGGCGAGGCGCATGCCAGACTGGCTGGCTTGGAAAGCCAACTAATATACGTTCCACCCGCGCCATAAATAAAGACGGTGCGAGGTGAAATTCAGCCTGCCGAGGTCCCTTCATGCAAAAGATCGACAAGACACTGGACGAGTGGCGCGCCATGCTCGACCCCGCCCAGTACCAGGTGTGCCGCCTCAAAGGCACCGAGCGGCCGTTCAGCGGCAAGTACAACAGCGAGCGGCGCGACGGCATCTACCACTGCATCTGCTGCGACCTGGCGCTGTTCGACGCCAAGGCCAAGTTCGACTCCGGCTGCGGCTGGCCGAGCTTTTACCAGCCAATCGAAGAGGCCGCGATGATCGAGATCCGCGACACCTCCCACGGCATGATCCGCACCGAAGTCACCTGTGCGCAATGCGACGCCCACTTGGGCCACGTGTTCCCCGACGGCCCGCCACCGACTGGCCTGCGTTACTGCATCAACTCGGTGTGCCTGGACCTCAAACCCCGCGATTGAAGGAGCAAACGCATGGCCGATGCACTGCTGGACATCCCCTGCGTCACCCTCGGTGGCGAGCAGAAAGTGCTGGGCGATTTCGCCGGCAAAGCGCTGCTGGTGGTCAACACCGCCAGCCAGTGCGGTTTCACCCCGCAATACAAGGGCCTGGAGCGCCTGTGGCAGGACTACCGCGAGCAAGGCCTGGTGGTGCTGGGCTTCCCCTGCAACCAGTTCGGCAAGCAGGAACCGGGTGATGCCCGCGAGATCGCGCAGTTCTGCGAGGTCAATTTCGGTGTGAGCTTCCCGCTGTTTCGCAAGGTCGAGGTCAACGGCCCCGGCGCCCACCCGCTGTTCGCCGCGCTCAAGCAGCGTGCCCCGGGCCTGTTGGGCTCGCAGAAGATCAAGTGGAATTTCACCAAGTTTCTGCTCGACCCGGCCACCGGCAAGGTCACTCGCTACGCGCCGACCACCAAGCCCCAGGCCCTGGAGGCCGACATCGAGCGTTTGCTCAAGCGCTGATCGGCACCCAGTGATCGATCAGCGCCAGTAACTCTTCGCGGCGGAACGGCTTGGCCAGGTAGTCGTTCATGCCGGCGGCGCGGCAGCGCTCGCGCTCCTCGGGCATGGCATTGGCGGTCAGGGCGACGATGGGCAGTTCCGGCCAGCGTCCGCTCTGGCGTATGCGCCGGCTGGCTTCGTAGCCGTCCATCACCGGCATGTTGCAGTCCATCAGCACCAGGTCGAAGGTTTCCTGCTCGAGGAACTCCAGGGCTTCGGCGCCCTGGGCGGCGACTTGCACCTGGCAGCCGAGCTTGCCCAGCATGCCTTTGGCCACCAGCTGGTTCACCGGGTTGTCCTCGACCAGCAGGATGCGCGCCCGCCGCTCCTGTGCCATCGACACCTCATGGGGCAAGGGCGCGTTGGCCTCGCCCTGCAGGGTGCGGCGCAGGGTGTGGTAGAGGGCGTTGCGCGCCAGGGGACGGGCCAGTTGTTGCAGGGGTGCCAGTTGCGTGGCCTGCTCGCTGGGCAGGAAGCTGCCGTAGGCGGTCACCAGCAGGATCGGCGCCTGGATGCTTGGACGCAGCGCCAGTACCGGGTCCAGGTCATCGGTGATCAGCAGGTCGACGGCCCCGCTCAGCTCACTGGCCGCGTCGATCCGCGCATAGTCCAGCCCCCAGCCCGGCAGCAGCCCCTGCAGCAGCTCGGCCAGACCGCTGCCGGCATGGGTCAGGGCCACCACACGCCCGGCCAGTGGCAGCGGCGGGATCGCCTCGGTGTGGGCGGGTAGCGGCAGGTCGGCGCTGAAGCGGCTGCCAAAGCCGGTTTCGGACTGGATGTGCAGGCGGCCTTGCATGGCCTTGCACAGGTTGTGGGTCAGGGTCAGGCCCAGGCCGGTGCCGCCGTACTGGCGGGTGATGCCCGCGCCAGCCTGGGTGAAGGGCTGGAAGATACGTGCCTGGGCCTCCTCGGGGATGCCGATGCCGGTGTCGCTGACCTCCAGGCGCACGCCGCCGACGATGCTCGACAGGCGCAGGTCGACGCGCCCGAAGCGGGTGAACTTGAGCGCGTTGGACAGCAGGTTGCTGACGATCTGCCTGACCCGGGTGGGGTCGCCGAGCACGCTGCTGGGGAAGTTTGCGCTGATCAGGCACGTCAGCTCGACGCTGGCCGCGGCGTTCTGCGACAGCAGGTTGGCGGTGTCTTCGAGCATGGCCCCAAGGTCGAAGGGGATGCGTTCGAGCTCAAGCTGGCCGGCGTCGAACTTGGACAGATCGAGTATGTCGTTGAGCAGTTCCACCAGCACCTTGCCCGAGTCGTGGGCGATCGACAGCTGCTGGCGTTGCTCGCCGGCCAGCGGGCTGTCCAGGGCCAGGGCGATCATGCCGAGCATGCCGTTGAGCGGTGTGCGGATCTCGTGGCTCATGTTGGCCAGGAAGGCCGCGCGCGCCTGGGCCATGCCCAGGGCACGCTGACGTGCTTCGTCGAGCTCCTGGTTGGACTGGCTCAGGCGGTTGTTGCTGGCCTTGAGCTCGTTGGTGCGGGCCGAGACGATGTCTTCCAGTTCGTTGAGGTACTGCGTCAGGCGGTTCTCGGCGTTGCGCCGCTGCTGGATCTCTGTGGCCATGCTGACGAACTGCTGGTTGGCGACCTTGACCAGCACGCCGATCTCGTCGTTTTCATGGCCCTTGGGGCAGTCCACCCGGGTTTGCCGCGGCGTGCGCGCATCGCCGCCGCTCAGGGCGCTGATCACCGTGACCAGCGGTTTGGTCAGCATCAGGTAGAACAGCGCCAGGAGGATGCCGGTGAGCACCAGACTGCGGGCGAAACCGTTGAGCAGGGTAACCCCGGCGCGGTCGAGGAAGCGCCCGCCGAAGGCAAAGGTGTCGACGTCCAGGTACAGGGTACCCAGGTACTCGCCGGGCATGTGGGCCAGGTACAGGCGGTCCTGGAACTGGCGCTGCTCGCCGAACAGGAAGTCCGACAGCGGTCGGTAGCGGCTTTCCAGCCTGGGGCGCTCGGTATCGGCCAGTACCGTGTCGTTGTTGTCGATCAGGCGGGCGCGTAGCAGCGCCGGGGATTTGAGCAGGCCGCCAGTGAGTTCCTGGGCCAGTTCGGTGTCGATGTTGTAGGCAATCCGTGAGGCGGTGTCGTGGCTGATCTTCAGCAGCGCCTGAATTTCACGGTTGATGGACGCGTCTTCGCTGGCATAATCGATGCCGATCTGGATGAGACTGAGCAATGTTCCCAGGATGAAGCCGACCAGGACTGTCAACCGGGCTTGCTTGTATGACAGGCGATTGGTGAACTTGATATCCATGGGTCCCAAGCCGGTGATGTGCTCCGTGCGCTGCGCAAGCATAGCCGATCAGCCCTGGCTGCTGGCGGGTCTGTCAAACATTCAGCCTTGACCGCCATCGCGGGGCAAGCCCGCTCCCACGTGCTCGAGAGCGCCTGCTCAATCACGGCGTGGGAGCGGGGTTGCCCCGCGATGGCGGTCCGACGCTCTCATTGCCTGCTTTCAGGAGCCATCATGGACGCCCGCCTTACCGCTTTTCTCGACCGCGCCGAATCCGTCCTCGCGCGCCTCGAACCCTTGCTGCCCGCCCCACGCCCGGACATCGACTGGTCGCAAACCCTCGCCGCCCGCTGGCAGCGCGATGGCCGCAGCGGCTACCTGATGCCGCTTGAGGTCAGCCTCGACATCCGCCTGTCCGACCTGATCGGCGTCGATCAGCAGCGCGACCAGTTGGGCCGCAACACCCACCAGTTCATCAACGGCATGCCGGCCAACCACGCCTTGCTGTGGGGCTCGCGCGGCACCGGCAAGTCGTCGCTGGTGCGTGCGCTTTTGGCCGAACACGCAGGCCATGGCCTGCGCCTGATCGAAATCGAGCGCGACCACCTGGCCGACCTGCCGCGGGTGGTGGAGCAACTGCAAAAGCTCGAACAGCGCTTCATCCTGTTCTGCGACGACCTCTCGTTCGAAGCCGGGGAGGGCGACTACCGGGTGCTCAAGAGCGTGCTCGACGGCTCGCTGGAGCAGGCCCCGGACAACGTGCTGCTGTACGCCACCTCCAACCGCCGCCACCTGGTGCCGGAAAAACAGAGCGACAACGAAAACTGGAAGATGGTCGACGGCGAGTTGCACCCCAACGAAGCGGTGGAAGACAAGATTGCCTTGTCCGACCGTTTCGGCCTGTGGCTGTCGTTCTACCCGTTCAGCCAGGAGCACTTCCTCGATGTGGTCGAACACTGGATCGGCCAGTTGGCGCGCCCGGCCGGGCTGCGCTGGGAACGTACCGAAGCACTGGATATTCTCGCCGTGCGCTGGGCCACCGGCCGCGGCAATCGTAATGGCCGTTGTGCCTATCAGTTCGCCCGCTACTGGGTCGGGCTGCAATTGCTGGAGCAGAAATAAATGATCGACCTCAACGCCAGTGGCCAAGGCCTCGACGGCTACGCCCTGCTGGCCGCGCAAGTGCAGGCGCTGTTCGCCGACGAGCGTGACTTCATCGCCAACGCCGCGCAGTTCTCGGCCTTCCTGTACAACCAGGTGGATGACCTGAACTGGGCCGGTTTTTACCTCAACCGCAACGAGCAGTTGGTGCTCGGGCCGTTCCAGGGCCAGGTGGCGTGCGTGCGTATTGCGTTCGGCAAGGGCGTGTGTGGCGCGGCGGCGGCCACCCGGCAGACCCAGCGGGTCGAGGATGTGCATGCCTTCCCCGGGCATATCGCCTGCGACAGCGCGTCGAACAGCGAGCTGGTGATCCCGTTGCTCAAGGACGGGCGATTGATCGGGGTGCTTGACCTGGACAGCCCTAAGCTTGGGCGTTTCAGCGAGGCCGACCAGGCCGGGCTGGAGCGCCTGGCGGCGATCTTCCTGGAATTGACCGATTGCTGAAATGAACAAAGGGGCCTGCGAGGGCCCCTTTGTCTTTGTGCTGTCCCCCTTGCAGGGTTGGATCAGTCGTAGATGACCCGCTTCTTCCAGGTCTCGTCCTCGTCGGTCTTCAGGCCTTCGGTCAGTGCGTTCTGGTCGTCCGCTGCCGGCTCCATCTGGTCCAGTACCTGGGCGTTCGCCCGGTTCAGCAGCTTCTCCATATAGGTGAGCTGCTCTTCATACTGTTTAGGTTCGGGCTGCTTGCGCAGGTACTGCACGCCACGCTCGAAGGCCAGCCGCGCCTGGCCCGGCTGGTTCTGCTGCAGCGCCTGCTGGCCCAGGTTGTTGAAGAACTCGATATGCAGCAGCACCAGGATGTGGCGGATCTCCTTGACCCAGTACTTGCCTTCGTTGGTGGCCAGGAAGCCTTCCTGGGTAGCGCGCACGATCTGGTTGTGCAGCAGCTCCAGCAAAAAGCGCACGTCCTTGGCCTTGACCTCGGTGTGGATAGGCGAGGGCGGGTTGCCGACCGGGATCTTGTCGCCCTGGGCGATCAGGCCTTCAAGTTCGGCGATGCGCGCCTTGAGCTCGGCGCTGTGCTTGTCCAGGGCCAGTTGGCGCTGGTTGAGGTTGAGTTCCAGGCGGGTCAGAAGCAGCTTGAGCGCCGGGGTCATGAACTGGCCGGGGAAAGTTTCGGTGATTTCACCGCAGCGGCGCAGGCGGTCGGCCAGTTCCACCTTGAGCCGAGCACGTTCGAGCTTGTTGTTCTCGACCACGTTGTTGAGGTAGCCGATCACGATCAGCAATGCGATACCCGCAACGATAAGCAGGGTGATCAGAAGTGGTGTCACCGTAAACGCCTCATGAAGAAGTTTTGCATCTGTCGAGAGTGTAGTGAGTTCGCTGAAAAGCGAACAGTGCAGCCTGGCGGACAGCGTTGGGTCGTGCCGTTCGCCGTCGACCGCAGCTACTGCTATATGTCGGCCGCAGTCTGGATTTCTCCAGATGCTGGCGCATTGCCATGAGCTTGCCGGGCTACCGTCAGAAAATCAACGCCAATCCCTGGGCGCACCTGTCAGCACCTTATAGGAAAGCGGGAAGTCATTGATTTAAATAAATTTCTACAAAGGGGTTGACGGCTTTCCATGGCATCCATAGAATGCGCGCCACTTGCAGCGTAAAGCACGCAGCGGAACGCGGCAGGGAGTGAAGATGTAGCTGTGTCCCCTTCGTCTAGTGGCCTAGGACACCGCCCTTTCACGGCGGTAACAGGGGTTCGAGTCCCCTAGGGGACGCCAATGCGGGAATAGCTCAGTTGGTAGAGCACGACCTTGCCAAGGTCGGGGTCGCGAGTTCGAGTCTCGTTTCCCGCTCCAGTTTCTCCGGCACTGTTTAGGCAGGGCAGGAAAAGAAAATCCAGGCGCAGTCGCGAGGTTGCTGTTCTGGTGCGCTGCAAAGCGTCGGCTTAGTCCCCTTCGTCTAGTGGCCTAGGACACCGCCCTTTCACGGCGGTAACAGGGGTTCGAGTCCCCTAGGGGACGCCATATTGCGGGAATAGCTCAGTTGGTAGAGCACGACCTTGCCAAGGTCGGGGTCGCGAGTTCGAGTCTCGTTTCCCGCTCCAGTTTCAACGGCGTCGTCTTGTACGGTGCAGGTGGTGAAGGTCTTCATAGCGCTTCACGCCAAATGCGGTATAGCTTCACTTTGCGGGAATAGCTCAGTTGGTAGAGCACGACCTTGCCAAGGTCGGGGTCGCGAGTTCGAGTCTCGTTTCCCGCTCCAAACATGAAAAACGCCACTCTTCGGAGTGGCGTTTTTTTTTGCTTGTATCAAGGCGCACGGTCCACCAGCACGGCCTCGATGCTCGGGAACTTCAACCAACTGGCCTTGTTGTCGAACGACACTTCCACCGACACTCGGAACTGATAGTTGAGCGCCAGTTTCTGCAGCTCTGCGGGGGTGACAGAACCCAGCTGCATCCTGCCTGCTTCAGTGGTCACCGGCACCTGGTCGGCGATGCTCAAGCGTATCGAATTGGACACATCGGCCCTCTCGATACCGTCGATCCAGGCGTTGACGTACTGCGAGGTGTCACGAAACGGCCAGTCGTCGAGGGTGAACATGGCGTTCCCTGTCAGGTTTCGCAGGTTCAACTCGGCGGATTGGATATTGACGCATTGCACGTACGGAAGGCCTTCGATCACCCTCACTGTCACGTAGTGCTTGCCTGACTCGTCCACTTTTTGCCCGTTTCTGATGATCTCGTAATACACCGGAACTTGCTGGCGCATGTAGGGCGCGATGCTCCTTTTGGGAATCGGGTATTCGCGTGAGCCGGGCTCCACCGGGGTGCTGGTGTCGAACGCGCCTGGGGTTGCGGGTGTACCCCAGTAGACATGAAAGTGCTCGTCCGGCCGGATGACTGCGCTGTCGGGAATCACCAGTGTCACCCCGCCGGTCGCATCGCGTGGCAGCAACGTACTGAAGTGCTCGCTGCCCTGTGCCTGCTTGATGCGTGGAGGGGCGAACGCACGTGCCTCTGGCGACGGGTCCGACATCAGTGTGCGTGCCAGCGAGCGTTGCACGGTCGTGCCTGCCCGGTCTTGCACTTCATAACGGGAGAAGCGGCTGCCCTTGCCCAATCGGCGTATGGCGCTACCCGGAAACTCAAGCTCAATGGGTTTGCTGATGCTGTGAAACTGCATGTCCTTGACCTTGACGTGTCGGCGTGCGATCTGTCGCATGCGCTTTGCATCCAGCAGTTCGACATCATCTTTGCCCAGCACCTTGATCCCGACGATGTCCTGCCCGGCCGGGTCATCGCTCCAGAACCACTTGAGGGTATCGCCCGGCTCGGCGCCGAGATAGGGCGGGACGGTGCCCATGAGTTTGTCGTTGTTGTACTCCAGGTACATTTCGGTGACACCGTCACGAATGACTTCGTCGGGGAATTGCAGTCGATCGTCATCCAGGTTGAGCAAAGGAGGCGTCTTGTCGACATACAAGGTCAGCGGGAGTGAAGGTGCCTCGGTATCGTTGAATGCCCTGACTACGTAGTGCAACTCGTGATACCCCTCGTACAGGTAATGAGGGGGGATCAGGACGAACAGTTCGTCGGGCTTGACGGGTTGGGTCCAGACCTTCTGCGCAAGCAGTTCCTGCTTGCGGTAGAGGAAGACATATTCGGGGGTGTCCTCGCTGGGCATAGAGAATGGCCACATCGCAAACTCGACGCGTAGCGGCAGGAAAGTTGCTCGGAACGACACCACATTAGGTATCTGGCCCTCTATGTCTGGCACCAGGTCCGGGATGCTGGGGGGGACCAGGCCTATCGGGCTGTCCATATGCCTGTTCGGGCGTTCGCGCTGTGTTCGGGTTGTACGTTGTTTGCTCGCCATGAGCGTTCTCCGGGGGCTGAACTGACAAAAAAAAGGAAGGCCGCTCGGCCTTCCTTTGGTTGAAATCACCAGTTGTAACGCACCCCGAAGTTGACGCCCCAGGGCTGTTCTATCTTGCGGCCGTTGCTGTAGTCGAAATCGGCATGGGCCTGCCACTTCTCGGCCCAGGCAACCGCCACGCCGACCCCGACTTCGCCGCGCGAGCCTGACAAGTCATTGTTGAAGCGGTTCGAGTTGACCTTGACCTGATTGTCATTGACGAATTCATGCACGGCCGCCACTCGCAGGTAGGGTTGAATGCTGTGGTTTTCACCGGCCTTGATGGTGCGCCCGACGGTGGCGCCAGCCTTGGCAAGCAGCGAGCGGGTGGCCTCGCTTTCGGCGCGCATGCCGTTGTCCAGCGTGTAGGCCTTGCCCTCGACCACAAGGCCCGAGAGCTGAGCGAAGGGTTCGAGGAACCAGTCGTCGGCCAGTGCCAATTGCCGGCCGATTTCCACGGATACCCCGGCACCCAGGTTGGCGTAGTCGCCCTTGGCCTTGCGGCCGTCACTCAGGTGTACGTCGGCCTTGTGCCGGAAGCGATTGAACCGTGCGACTGCATCGAGGTAGTAGCCGCTGTCGGGGTCGAGCCAGGTGGCGTAGGCGCCGGCGTGATAGCTGTCGACCGTGGCCGACGAGCCGCGTACCAGGCTCAGGTCGGAGGTGCTGTATCCCGCCGTGACGCCCATCAGCCAGTTGCCATCGCCGATGGCCAAGGGCGTATCGGCACCGATCGACAGGCCATGCTGCTGTTGCTGGTACGCAGCGCCGGTGGTGGCCGAGATATCGTGGCGGTTGGCGTAGGTGCGTACCCAGCCGCCGCTCTGCTGGGGGTTGCGGCGTACTTCGCCCATGCGGCTGCGCAGGGTGGCCAGCTCGCCGTACCAGATGGTAGGTGTCACGTTGCCGAGCGCCATCACTGTCTGCGTGCCGGAACTGAGGGTGCGGGTGCTGGCGTCCAGGAACCAGTCGTTGGGCCCGCGTTGTACCAGGTCATAGGCGTAGGCGCCCAGGTCCACCGGGCCGCCGACCAGCGAGAACTGCGCATCGCCTGCGGCGGCATGAACCACATGCAGGCTGGTGTCATTCAGTGGATCGCTGCCGCTGCTGCTGATCAGCAGGCCGTGGCTACCGGTGGCCGTGCCGGTGATTTCGAGGTGGTCCGCCTGCCCGGCAGCGAAATTGGCCTCCATGATGAAGGTGCCGTTGCCTGCGAGGTTGTCCACCGACAGGGTGAAGAACTCACCAGGCCCGCCGAAGCGCACCGCACCGTCGTTCAGGGTCAGGTCGCCGACCTGGCTGTCTTCGACCATGGTCCATTCGGCGCCGCTGTCGAGCCCGAGGCTGGCAACGTTCTTCAGGCGCCCTTTGAGCGTGGCGCCATTTTCCAGCAGCACGTTGGCCGTACCGCCGGCTGCGGCGACGATATCGCCCACCAGTTGGCTGTCGTTGACCCGCAGGTCGGCCGAGCTGTTGCCGCTGACCTCCAGCAATACGCCATTGCCCCCGCTCAGGGTTGAGCCATTGAGCACTTCGATACTGGCTGACGCCGGCGTACCCAGCCCACCCACCAGGATGGCCGAACCGCTGCGCCCCTCTACCAGGCTGTTGTCGATGACCAGCCGGGAGCCGTCGGGGCCTTGGTTTTCACGAACGCGTACACCGTTGGCGCCACCACTGATGACGCTTCCCTGGGTGGCGACCAGGGTGCCGCTGAACAGCTGCGCTCCTGCGCTGTTGGCCTTGGTGCCACGCAATTCGCTGCCTTGCAGCGTGGCTTGGCTTGCGTTGATCAGGGCACCCTGATCGCCGCCCTCGATGGTGCTGTCGATGATCAGGGCGCTGGCGCCCGAGTTCAGGCCCAGGCCGCGTGCATCACTGGTGACGCTGGTGCGCTGCAGGATGGCGCTGGCGCCGATCAAGGACAAGCCGGTGGCATTGGGTTGTGCGTTGACCTGGCTGTCGGACAGGACCACGCTCGAGCCTGCTTCCGCCGAAATCTGCAGGGTGGCGGCGCCGTTGCCGGTCAGGGTGGCGGGGCCGACGACACGGTAGCTGTCCAGTGCCGTGCTGGCGTCAATCAGGGTGTCGACGATGATGTTGGTCTGGGCCCAGGCCGAGGTGGCGAACAGCAGGGGGCTGAGCAGGGCGAGCCGGTTCAGGCGGGGTAGGGCGAGGGAGTGGCGCACGTTGCTTGGCATGGTGTTTCTCATCGAAATTACTGTGTCTGTAGGACCCTTCTCTTCTTTGCGAGCTACGGATCAGTGAGCGCCGTAGGGTAAATATCGAAATGAGCTTTTGGTGTAGGAATTACCTTATTCGTGCTAGTGCTAAGTCTTACGTTGCGCAGTAGGCAGCGACGGCCCTCGAGCTGACCGCCGCTGCATTGCGTTCATTTTCTGATGAGCGCCAGGCAATGGCCGCCCGTTTCATTGTTGGAAAGGCTGAGCCTGTTGCGTGCCCAGGGCGACGGGTCCTGGAGCAAGGCTATCGAGTAGCGCACCTCGCCCCGCGCAGCCAGGGGGGCAACGTCGAAGATCGGCTTGATGCGGGTCGCATAGGGCTCAATGCGCCAGGTGAACCCCTCGTTGATCATGGTTTCGTCCAGGGTGATGGTTTCCGGGTCTCCCAGATTGGGAATCGGATTGCCAGCCACGATGGCATCGAAGGCTACCCATTCCAGCGTGATCTGCGCGCCAGGCTGCACTTTGAGGTGGCTGCAAGCAGGGATCTTGACCCTGAACGCCGGCTGGTCGTTGTCGGGCTCCCACAGTGAGTTGCAGTTCAGCCACCCGTTCTCGCTGAGCCCCTCGAATGTCGGGATGCCAGGGGTCATGTCGATGGCTTCGACGATGACCAGGCGCGGGTTCGATTGCTGCTCGTTGAGTGCATCCTCGGCGGCGCGTACGGTGTAATAGACCTCCAGGCCAGGGGCTGCGTGGTTGCCTGCGGCTTCGATATCTGCCCACGGGATGGACACCGTCCTGCTCGCACCTGGAGTACCCATGTCGATGGTGTGCCGAGCGCTCTCCACCAGCCTGCGGCCCCAGTAGAAATCCACTACTTGCCCAGTCTGCGCACCTGTGTAGAGTTCGAACGTCAGTTGCGCAGGTTGGCCGTTGTCGGCTCTGACCAGATGGTTGTCCAGCCCCGAAGCGCTGCGCACGCTGGGGCTCAACAAAGCCGGGTTGATCGGATTTGGCCAGTCCGGGTCCGGGTCGGGGCGAGGTGGGCCGGCAATGGTGAAGTCAACGTCGATAATGATCTCCTGCGGTCCGTAGGCCGTCTGGCCGCGCATCACGCTGTATTCGACTTTGGTAGATACAGGTACGGGGGAGTTGCCGAACGCTGCATGCAGAACGTCCTTGTCCACCTTCATGACAAGCGGAAATGGCTGCGTGCCCACCGGTACATTAGGCAGGGTCTGGCTGCCCCATTTGGCCCGTATCAAATCCGTGCTCTTGTGGTGCTGGTACTCGGGGATCTCCAGGTAAACCCCCTGTTGCGCATCCTTGAAGTCGATGATGTTGTCGTCCCTTGCCAGGGGGACTTCTGGAGGCAGCAGGGCTGCGGGCTCTTCGCCAAGTACCACGTCAAGGTAGGCCGGCAGGGAGATTCGGCTACGGTTGCCGGCCTTGTCGTACAACAGATAGACCACCAGGTGATGGCCATCGCCGAGGCGGCGGATCAGTTCTGTCGGGATGCTGGTCTTGCGGTCGGGAGCGATGGCTCCGGAGGCGGCGGACTGGCCGAAATCACCCAGGTCTTCGGGCAGTTTCTCCAGGTAGTAGAGCTGGAAGAAATCGCCCCCTTGCGGGGCCGGGTAGATGGGCAGGGTCACTTCGACGCCATCGGGATGCTGCCCCAGGTAGGTTTCGTTGATGGGGTCAGGTGGCAATTCGGCCAGAGGGGGTTCGCTGCTGCCCCAAGGGGGCGTGCTGTCGCAGATCAGCGCGATGCTGCTGGAGGTGCTCGGCTGGTCGGCGTAGTTCACGTGGCGGTAGCGGATCCACAGCCTGCCGTCGCGAGGCAGTTGTGCCTGAGGGAATGCCATATAGTGAGGAAACTGCTCGGGCAGTATCGGGGCATCCAGGCGTTCCAGCGGGCCGATATCCACGAAACTCGGCTCAACACCGGTCAATGAATATTGCAGCTGCAGTGTTTCGAAACCGTAGGCCGGATTATCGGGCAGGAATGTCCAGGGCGGAATCATGATCAGCAGGTCGTTGTCCAGGGCCTGGTGAGGCAAGGTGCCGTCGCTCTGGTCGATGATGACGGGTACTTCGGGGGCGCCGACGGACATGCGGATGCCGAGTTGTCGGATGAACTTCAGTTTGTTGATTTGTTGGCGGACTTGTTCGGCGCGGTTGCGTTTCTTGGAAGTAGCACTTGATTTGCTCATGGGTTTCTCCAGGTGAACAGTTAACTACATCGTGTTGAACAAGTTGCTCCGGTAATGATGTGGTTGGTTATCGATCTCTTGGCGGTGTTAAATTTCCGATGGTATCTGTAATTGGTTGTTTCAGGTTGGTGATGAACTGGCTTGGGTGTTTAGGTTGTGAATTTCAATATTTCACGATCGTAGATCTATTGCTGCGCCAGTCCGCACTCTGGTGGCTTGACGTGATAAAGCTTTAGGCATGCGGAAGCTGCTATTCATGGAAATGTCATTCTGTATGGCATAGGCTTTGTCGAGCAGTGATGCAGATGATCCAGATCTAGTGACGAGCGGGGTGAATGCTTTTGCAGAAGTTGCAGGGGTAATTGCTTTTACTGAAGTTAAGGGGGATATGACCATTGCGGGCAGGGCTAAGATTAGTGCCGTGTAGTTGAGGTATTCCGCGACTTTCATTCTATCCTCACTGCCTGACAACTGGGCCTCAACGGACATGGTCGAGCTCGCAATCCCCACCACGGTAGAGCTTATAAGGCTGGCTAAGACTATCTTCTTGAGGGTCGCTGCCGTGGCTGCCGACACGGCTACGCCTGCAATAGTCGTAGTGGTGGATGCTGCAGTTGCGGTTGAACCTGCTGAAATTACACCCGCCATCGCAGGCCCAGTCGCCGGCGCAGCCGTTCCCGCAGTAAGCACTGTAATGGCGATAAGCGCGAGGGTAATCACCGTAGTCACAATAGGCACGATTATGGATGCGAGACTGACCTGCGGTCCCGCCCATGAACTCGTCCGCTCCAACTCCTCCCGTGTCTGGCTGGTCCCGCTAAAACCAACGCTGTAATGCCCGGTCGGGTCGCGGAAGGTCACCGGGTTGCCCTGGCAATACCCGTAGTAGTTCAGCCCACCCGCGCCGAACGGGCTGAGCGCATCCGGGCTGTGGAAGCGCATCAACACCGGGTTGTAGGCGCGGTAGCCATTGCCCAGCAGGTACCAGCCGCTGTCCGGGTCGAGGGCCTCGCCGTTGTAGCCCAGCGCGCAATCCACGGGTTGTTCGCTGTGGTGCTCGCCATAGGCGCTGTAGCGGCTGCTGCGCAGCGCCGTGCCCAGGCTCTCGGCGACCACGCTGTGGCTGGCGCTGGTGTGCAGCAGTAGCGGCGGCTGCGCGCCAGGGCCGCTTTGCTGCTGCCCCAGGGGCTGCTCGCCATGGTGGCAGTACAGCGTTTGCAGGCCGTTGCTTACCGCCATGCGCAGTTGCGCTCCGTCATACAGGCGCAGGTTTTGCGCGCCTGTGCCGCTGGCGCTGGCGACCAGCAGGCCGCCGGCGTCGTAGCGGTAGCTGTTGCTGGCCTGGTCGATACCCAGCAGGCGGTTCTGGCTGTCGTAGTGCAACTGACGGCCGCGCTCGTCGCGGGTCAGGTTGCCGTTGGCGTCGTAGCTGAACCGGGGGTTCGGTTCGTTGCGCGGTGGGGAGTAGTCGATACCGATCAGCTGGCAGGGGTCGCTTTCGGCATAGCTGAACAGCGCCAGCTCGCGGCTTGGCTCTGCGGCGAAAGTAGTGAAGGTCATGTTGATGTTGTCGTAGGCATCAAAGCCGAATACCTGGCTGGTCATTTGCCGACCTTGTGCATCCACAGGCAGCTCCGGGCCATTGCACTCATGCTTGATCAGGCGGGCGCGGCCGTCGTATTCGAAGCTTTCCTCCAGCAGCGAAACACCCGCCTGGCGCAGGTGCCGGCCTTGCAGCAGGTTGTCGTGCGCCCAGCTTTGCTCGAGCGTGCGTTCGGCCTGGCCGGCCTGGCGCCAGGTGCGCATTGTTTCGCGGTCCTGGTCGTCGTATTCGATATGGGTTTCAAGGCTGCTGGCGCTGGCCAGGTCCGTGCTGGTCAGCAGTTTCAGCCGGCCAAGCTCGTCATATGCGAATTGCACCTGCACGTCCCCCTGGTGCTTGACCTGCAAGCGACCATACGAGTCGTGTGTGTATTGGGTGGCGACGCCATTGGCTTCGTAAGTGTTGATGAGCCGGTCGCTCACCGAAATCTCGTGGGTCGTACTCCAGCGTTTGCCGCCGGGTTCATCCCAGTGCTCGGCGACCAGCTGGTTGGCCAGGTTGTAGTCGAAGCTGCGTGTGCCTTGCGGGTTCTTGCTGGTTTGCAGGCGGGCGCTGACCTTGTCGTAGGTGAAACTGGCCGGATCGTCCGGGGCGCTGTAGCTGATCGGCTCATTGGTCAGCTGCAGGTTGTAATCCAGTTCGATGCGTTTGCCTGCCGGGGTGATGTGCCAGCGAGGCTGGCTTTCGCCTTCGCGGAACTGGAAGTACTCGACGCGTTTGCCACTGCTGACGCCAATCAGCCGGTCGAGGCCGTCGTGGTACTGCTCACCGATCTGGCGGGCTGGCAGGTTGACGTTGGCCGGGGTCACCACCAGGCTGGCGGGCAGGTCTTCGCTGCTGTGTTCGGCGTAGGTTCTGCTCAGGCGCGTGCCCTCCGGCAGCAGGGTGCTGAGCATGCGATCCCAGGGGTCATAGCTGAATGTGGTGGTGTGGCGGCGCTCGTCGGTTTCCTCGAGCGTGCGCCCCAGGCCGTCGTACAGGTAGGTGCGTTCGGCAAGGGGGTCGCCCAGCGCATTCAGGCGCCTGACTTTCACCGGCTTTTCGAACAGGTTGAGCCAGGTTTCGCGGTTGGCGCTCTTTACCCTGGCACGCTGCGTGACTCGCGTGTTGCTGCCGCGCAGGGTGATGGCGCTGGTGCGTACATCGAGCGTGCCGCCTTCGCGCCAGCTACGGCGCACCGGCCCTGCATGGAACGAGCTCCCGATGGGGTCGAGCGCGTCGTGCTCCTCGACCCCATCGGGGCCGATCACGCAGCACTGCTCGCCCCAATCGTCATACCGGTAGCCGGTTGTCAAGGTCAGCAGCCGGGTGCCCTTGAGCCAGTCGGTGTGCGTTTCGCTCACGCGGTTACCCAAGGCGTCGTAGGCTACCGTCAGCAGCTCGAAAAACGTGTCGGGGCGCTGCTCGTGGATGTTGTCCCGGCTCTCTTTGACGATCCGGCCCAGGCCATCCAGCTCGGTCAGGGTGGTGACCCCGCGGGCGTTGCGGACCCACTGCCTGGCAATGTCACCGTGGTTGGCGCAGAGGGTGTAGGTATACAGCTTGCTCGCGGCGTAATCGGTGCCTGGCGACACCCACTCGCGGGTGACCCGGCGCAAGGCGTCATGCTCGCGCTGCAGGTGCACACCGTTCTCGTCGCGTTCGAACACGGTCTCGCCCAGCAGCAGCGAGCGCCGCTGCACGCTGGAGCGCTCGGTGCCGTCGTAGCCGAGCAGCTCGGTGGTGGTCTCCAGCACCGGGTGCCCACTCAATTCGTCGGTCAAGGCCTTGAAATGGTACTGGGTGGTGGTCTGTAGCTTGCCCAGCGTGCGCACCTGTTGGTACAGCCGGCCATGCAGCAGGCTGCTGCCGGGGGCATCGACGTAACGGTTGAGGGTATGTTGCAGGGTTTGCCCCTGGTGCGACAGGGTCTGGCTGTGTTCGGCGAGCCAAGGCTCCAGCTGGGTGGTGTGGCCGGCCAGCGCGGGCAATTGGCGGTAGGTATAGGTGTGCACCAGTTCGGGCGCTCCCTGCTCGCCGTCGGGCGATGGGGTGACGGTCTTGCTCTTGAGGTAGCGCTTGAAACCGTAGGGGTCGCCGGGAAAACCGTCTTCTGCCTGCGGTTCGAACCAGATGCTGCGCTCGATCACGCCGTTGGGCTGTTTACGCCAGACCGTGTTGCCATGGCTATCGTATTGGGTCAATAGGGTTTCCAGGCGGCTGGGCGGCGTGTGGCCGTCCTTGCTCCAGCGGGTCTGCTCCGCGATGGGCAATTGCAGGGTGGCCACCTGCTGCGCGAAAGGCAGGTTGTCTTTCAGGTCGTAGGTGGTCATGAGTTCGTGGATGCTGCCGTTCTGGACCGTGCGGACCGACACCGGCAGGTGGAAGCGGTTGAAGGTGCGGGTGATGCTTTTCAACTCGCGGTTGCTGGCATCGCACAGGCTCTGCACGGTCTGGTACTGGTAGTTCCCGGTGTGCTTGTACAGGTTGTCCAGGCCATCGTCGCTCCAGGGGATCGTCGTGCCATGGCCCAGGAAGTTGCCGCTCGGGTAGCTGTAGTTGGTCTGGAACGCTACCTGGCCCAGGCCCGGTTCGACCGTGTGGCGGGTCACCCGCGGCAGTGGCGGGCGGCTGTTGCCGGGGAACAGGTGGCCGCCATCGGTGTATTGCAGGTATTCACGCGCGCCAGTCGGTGTGGTGACCTGCTCCAGGCAAACATGGCCCAGCACGTCGCGGTAGACAAAGCGCCAGCTGGCCTGTTCGGCGCTTGGCAGGACGATCGAAGTGACTCGCCTGTCCGCTTCCTGCAGGATCATCTTGTAGGTGGCTACCGGTTCGCCTTCGGGGCCCTGGTAGGGGCGCTCGCGAAACTCCACCTGGCCGCTTTCGCGCTCGATTTCCAGCAGGATCTGGTCACTCCCGTCACGCACCGCAGCAAGCATCACATACTCGGGGTTGAACGGGGTGTAGCTCAGCGCCAGCTTGTGCCCCTGGGGCGAATACACCTCCACCGGCAGGGCGATCAACCCCCGCTGGCTGCCCATTACCTCGAGGATTTCCACCAGCCCGGAACGGTGCACCACGCGATAGCGCCGGGCCCCGCCCGGGCCGGCAGGCTCGGTGTACAAATGAAAGTGCGCAAGCTTCTGCTCGGGCATGTGCAAGCGCGTGCCCTCTGCGCCGCTGACCTTGAACGACTCACCGGTAAAGGTGGTGAGCATGCCGTTATGCTCGGTGTATTGCGTCAGTTGCAGGTTCCAACCTCTGCCCCATCCCGAATCGATGGTGTTGAGCGGGTTGAAGTTCAGTGCCAGTTCAAAGTTCGGGCCCTGGAAAAAGTTTGCCCCCAGGTCCGGAAGTTTGATTGAAAGCGTGTATTGCCCGGTGCGGTTGTCTACACCGCTCTCCATGAAACTCATGAAGTTGAAGGCGTTGGAGTGCACGGAAGATTCCGAACTCATGGGAGCCTCTCACTTGCGCAGTGAATGGATATTCAGTGTGTGCGGTGCATGGACCGCCTGTTGGATAAACACTAATCAACTTGACGCGCACTGGCACCTAGCAGTTTTGTCAGGTGTCAGCCTGAACCAACGTCGTTATAACTTCGGTCCATTGAATAACCCATTACCACTTGGGGTGCTACATGGACATGCCGGACGTTGCTCATCTGGACCCGCGAACCAACTCGGTCAGTCTGGCTGCCCTGGGGGGCGGCCCGCTCGAAACCTGGATTACCTACCAAAACATCGCACCGAACGATCTGGTGCTGATCAACTGGCGGGGTCGCGGCGCGAGCGGCGAAGTCAGCGACTTGTTCGGCGAGCGCGATGTGGATGCGCTGGACGGTGCCGGGCGCTGGATGTTCCGCATCCCCAACAGCGTGCTCACGCCGCTCAGCGGGGGGATAGTGTTCTATTCCTTCCAGCGCCTCGACCAGGCTGGGCAGCCTGTAGGGGACGAGTCCCTGCGCCGCTACTTCTTCATCGACCGGCCAGCCTTGCCGATGTGGAAACCGGAAGTTGCGCAGTTGCGCGATGCCCACGACCTGGTCATCGATGTGGATGCGCTGAACCCCGCCGGGGTGCTGGCGGTTACCCCACCCTACGCGGCCATGGCGGTAGGGCAGCGCCTGACCCTGTTCTGGCGTCCCTGGGACGCAAGCGGCTCGGAAGGTAGCGAGGTCAAGCTGGTGCACGTGGTAAGTGCCGCCGAAGTGGGCCAACCGTTGCTTTGGCGCCTGGGCCACGGCGATGTTTACCCGTACATGTTCGGCATTGGTTACCTGCAGTACTGCATCGAGTACGACAACGGCACGCTTACCTATTCGCCCGAACAGCGCTTTTCCATCGTCTTTAGAGATCCACCCGCAGCACCGCTGCTGGCGGCCCCCAGCATTCCAGGGCTTGTGGGCGACCAGCTTGACCCGGATGACAATGCCTACCGAGACGGTGTATGGCTGATCGGCGAAAACTACCCCGAACTCGAACTGGGAGATTCGCTGCTGCTGTACGCCGAGGGGCCCAATCTCGAACTGCGCACCTTCCGTGCTGACGCCAGTTCGGTCGACAGCGGGCGGATCGCGTTCTTCCTGGACCGTGCCTGGCTGCAGAGTGAAGTCAACCGCGGGCAGGAGGTCACCTTCAGCTACGCGTTCGCCCGGCATGGCGCGCAGCGCCATTCGCAGGCGCTGACCGTGGCGTTGCGACGGCCCCTGCACCTGCCCTTGCCGATCATTCGCGATGCCAAACCCGAGGCCGGCGACGAGCTGCACCAGGGCACGGTATACCCACAGAACTTGCAGTCAGGGGCGCAGGTGAGCGTGCCCGATGACGCGGTGATCGATGGCGGTACCCTGCGCGTGCACTGGGAGGGCCACGGCAGTACTGGCAACATGGTCATCGGCACGCCGGATCCCGGCTACACGAAGCGCTTCTCGGTACCCAGGGCGGCCATGGCCGCCAACTTCGGCCGCCGGTTGTGGGTGTATTACACGGTGACCAAGCCCGGCCAGGCAGCCCAGGCCTCGGCCGAGTTCGACTTGCGGGTGGCGGACTACGAAGCGGCCAGCTACCCGTTGGTGCAATTGGACGGGGTCGTGAACCAACGACTGTCGCTGGCCCAGGTACCGGCCGCGGGGTGCCGCTGCCGGCTGGGCTCATGGCCCTTCATGGCCCCAGGGCAATACCTGGGCATGCACGCCGAGGGCGTGCCGCGCAGAGCCAAACGCCGCAAGGGCGTGCCGCACAGCGAGAAAACGGTCCGGTTCGAAATTCGCCCGCAGGGTACCGAAGTGACCGAGGACGAGTACTACGACAGTGAAATCGTGGGTTTCATAAGCAAGGCGTACTTGCAGGGGTTGAAGTTGAACCAGCAGTTCAGGGTATCGGTGCAGGCAAGTTTTGATGACGGCGAAACCTGGCGGGACTTCCGCTCGGTGGATATCACATTGGTCAACTGAAAGAACATGTCCAGCAGAGGTGTATATGACAACTAACTCAAAAGCCGAGTTGTTGAACTGGCTGAAGGAACCTGGCCGCTTGCTGGGTAACGATATGGTGTTTGCCATCGACAAGGCCAAGGCTGATGCCTTGCTGACCCAGGAATATATCCGCCGGTTCAAGACCACTTCCTATTTGCCGCCAGTGAATGGTGAAACGGCGGCGGAAAATGGCTACAAGGTGTACATGCAGAACTTCGTGCTGGACCACCCGCGGCTGTCGTTCGACAACGTCGATATCACCAGTTCCAAGGCCAGCCTGCGCATGAAGATTGTCGGGGGTAACCAGGTCGACTTGAAACAAGCCGGTGCGCATTGGTACCCGCGACGTATCGATTCGCTGGACCCGTTGGTGGGGCCGGAGTTGAGCCTGAAGCTGGAATTGAGCGATGTGCCGGGGTATGTGGATGACGATGGCAGGATCATGCTCGACTTGCGCAACAGCGATAACTTCGTGCTGACGTTTTCCGATTCCAACCGGATGCGGCAATTAGGCGGGGACTTTTTCAAGGAGCTGTTTCGTGCACTGCCCGTAGAAAAGCGGGTGTGGTCGCTTGGGGCCATCGAGCGGGGGCCGGATTGGCTGTTGCAACCGGAGAGCTTCCGCCTTCGTACCCAGCGCAACCCGAGCGCTGCATTCGCTCCGGCGGCCGGCGTCGATCAGCCGGATGTGGACGGGGCTGTGCTGGGGTTGGTGAATATGCTTGGCAACAATGGCCAGCAAACGGTGGTGCCGGGGCCGGGTTATCGGTATTTGATTCCTTCGGACAGTGCACAGTTCACGGCAACTGTGTTGTTTGAAAAAAAGCGAACCATGCTGGCTGCTTTTTTGAGAGCTTTGCCTCGTGGGCAATTAAGAGAAGTAGCCTTTGATGTCAAGTTTTTAGCGAATGGCGATATGCTGGCTACCGCGACGTCCGGGTGGCTGGAGTTGTCATCGGGAACTTGCAGTAGTAGCTATGAGGGGTCTAATTCATGGCCAACTCTGAAGAGCGTATATTGTGAGGTGGATGTCTTTGTCCCGGCTTTCAGGGTTTCTTTGAAAGATAAGCTAATAGTCGTGTTGTCTGATGATCGTATAGATCTGTAAATGGTTACTCAATTCGTGGCTGATACGGAATTTGTTCGTTATGAAGAGAAGCGTTATTCCCCAAGTCGTCACCTTAATCCAGAAGCCTTTGAGGTAGGTTGGGAGGCGGATTTTGTTCTTGAATTTCGTGCGGGCTGGGCGTTGGAAAGTGTCAATGGTGGCACTCTTAAGTTGCAAGGCTTTCATCTTGATTTCGAGGAAATTATAGACAATGAGAATCATCCACGTCGTCGGGAAGCGTTGCCTCCTGGTGTGGAGCCTGGCTATGCGATAGCCATGGATCATGCTTATTTTGTGGAATTCAATCCATGGAATTCCTTCGTCACGATTGTTCGCGAGCAGTCTTTCCCGGTGCTAAGGGCCGCCCTCGCCAAAGACCTGAGCGCTGATATTCATCTGTCCGATGTTGTAGAACAAACGGTAAAGCTCACCTTCGGTGCGGCGCTAGTACCCTCAGAGCAGCACCTGCCCCGCGATGTCGCCACCTTTGGCCACGTCAACCCGAGGTCGACCACCTTCACCATCACCCCCCTCGAAGCAGTCATCACCCACAGCAGCAAGCTGCAATTCACCACCGTCCCTGCCCAAGCAAACGTCACCTGGTCGGCCGAATCGGTCGAAGGCTCCAGCGACGCCCCCGGCAGCTTCGACAAGGCCATGTACCAGGCCCCGCCGGCCAGTGGCATCCAGGGCGCCTTCACCCGCGTGCGCATCACCGCCACCGACCCGTCCACCGGCTACAGCGCCTCGGCGCTGGTCAGCGTGGTGAAGAACGCCCTCAGCCTGAGCCCGCTGGTGGAGGTATGCCAGGTGGGCGATGCCGGTGTCAGCCTCAAGGCCGGGCACGTGGGCCAGGGCGAGCTGCGCTGGAAGGTCCTCGGCGCCGCGCCCCATGGCCGCCTGGCCCATGCCACGGGCCAATCCAACACCTACATCCCAGGCGGCAACCTCACCGGCAAGGCGTTCGTGGTCGAGCAGGTCGAGGTGCGCAACAGCCAGACCAACGAGCAGCGCACGCTGTGCATGATCACCCAGATGACCGAAAAGCGCCCCGTGGACGTGGTGGTAGTCAAGCAGGACCTGCACTCGGGGCAGGTCTGGCTGGCGCTCTCCACAGCTGGCCAGGTGGGCGCCAGCGAGCTTTCGGTGGTGCATGGTCCAGGCACGTCCGGCCAGGACGCTGCCGGCTTCTATTACCAGGCCGACAGCGCCAGTACGGAGCCGTTCTGTGTGGTGCGTGCCTCATGGGCTGCGGGCCCGTTCCTCTTCGAGGGTTTCATCGTACTGCCGCTGCCCCTGGCTGAGCACAGCGCCGCCTACCAGACCCTCGAACAGGCCGGGCAACTGGCGGTACGCAGGTTGACCGGCGCCGCTGAATAGGCGGGCCCCATCATAAGTCAAACAGGAATTAACCATGGCTACCAACGATCTGGCCACTCTTCTGGCCTGGATGAAAGAGCACCCCAGCCACCTGAACTGGGACTACACCCTGGCCATGCACTCGGAGCAAGCCAACAACCTGGTTCAGATGGCGCACTACAGTCGCGAAGGCAGTGCCTTGGGCGATATCGAAGGGGAGATCCCCGTTCCGGGAACGGAGATCACCCACGTGCTCTCGGGTTACCGTATGGGCCCGCCGCAGCTCGACGACCTGAAAGCCGCCTACGAGTCGCCCAAGGTTCGCCAGGCCATCACCCTGGAGGGCGGCACCCAGCTGATCATGGACAAGACCGAGGGCCTGATGGGCCTGGCAGTGCATGATCCGCTGGACCCCTTGTGGGTACGCCAGGAATTGGCGCTGACCGCCAATGCACAAGGCGTGAGCGTCGACCTGCGCGATGGCATCGATACCGAGCTCGACCTCGGCGGCGGCTTGCAGCAGCGCCTGGAAGCGGGGCGCTTCTTCATGGCCTTCGTCAGCGGCCTGGACATTGCCAGGCGCGTCTACCCGCTGGTGGACTTCCAGGCGCTGTCGGGCAACCCGTACCTGGGCATTCGCTACAGTGCGGTACGCACCCACGTCAGCAAGGCCGACGGCAAGGCGGCGTTGGTGGTGTTCGCCGGCGTGAACAACGGGCCAGTAGGTGACTTTCCCACCGAGCAGTCGAACTTCCCGTTCCTGCTGGCCGATGGCCTGCAGCAGCCGGTCAACGCCACACTGCTGCTGTCGTCCCGTTTGCTGCACCGTGCCGCCTATGCCCAGGGCCTGGAGCAGATGCTCGAAGGGGGCACGTTCGAGGCGCAGCATGACCAGGACCAGACCCTGCTGCGCCTGGACGCCAAGGCCGGGCAACTGCGGGTTTACCCCTGTGAATACCAGGGCAGCGCCTATGCGTTTCGCAGCGAGGAGTTTGTCATTCCGGTGAGCGGGGCGCCCGCAGCGGCCGGCATGGCCGAACGAACACTGGGCAGCACCTGCTGTTGCTGCGCCACGGACGACAGCCGCGAGTTGGCATCCCAGCAAGCCTTCGCGGGGCCATTGAGCGTCGAATTCGATGTGGACGAAGTGCGTCAGCGCTGGGCCTCCTACTGCACCTTGTCGTTCAGCTACAAGGCCAACAACGGCGGCTTCTGGCAGAGCGCCACGGCCACCTTCCGTTTTGACCTGCGTACGTTGTTCCACCTGGTCAAGCCCAGCGCCGCAGAAAGCGCCGGCTGCTTGCTGCTGGGGCAAGTGCTGTGGCCCTGGGAGCAAACGGCCGAAGTCACGCCGGTCAGCGGCTTGCCGGGTGGTTTGAGTGATGCGGCGCTGCGTGAGATCAATGCGTTCGTCGCCTTTCTGATCAAGCAGGCGGTGCTCGAGGGCTTGGCGAAAAAGCTCAGTGCGGCGGTGCCCGAGCAGTTGATCGAACACATGCCGTTGGCCGCCGATTACCGCTTCACCCCTTTCCATTTCGAGCTGCCGAACGGCATGGCGTTGTTCGCCAACCAGCACAGCACGGCGTTTTTCCGTGTCGTTGACCCACCCCAACTGTTAGCCCCGGGGCAGCGCCATACCTTCAGCGTCGAACCGGCCCGCGAGGGAGTGATCTGGACGTTGGAAGGGCTGCCCGGCAACGCCGGCGATATTGGCCGCATCGATGCCGAGGGCCAGTACCGCGCCCCGCCGGCCCACGCCATGGGTGGGCAGCTGGCGCGTGTTCGGGTGGTGGCCACCGACCCCTTCAGCGGGCAGCGCAGCACCAGCATGGTGACGGTGGTGCTGGCCGGGTTGACGGTCAACCCGCTGATCCAGGTGTGCTACATCGAAGATCAGCTGACCCTGAGCGCTGGCACCCTGAGCGGCAAGCTGGAGTGGAAGCTTCTCGACCCTGAGGCCGAGGGGCGTGGCTCGTTGCGACCCGATGAGGATGGCAAGCGCTGCACCTACACCGCCGGCAGTCTGGTTGCCGACAAACGGACCTATGTGCTCGATCAGGTCAAGGTGCAGAACGCGCAAACCGGTGAGACGGCCATGGTGCATGTGCTGGTGCGCCAGCGTCGGCCTGAACTGATTGTGGAAAGTGAGCAGTTGTCCGGTGGCAGCTTGCAGTTGCGGGGGCGGATCAACGGCCAGGTCATGACGAACGTCGAGTGGACGCTGCAGACCGCCGAGTCAGGCGACTTGTCGCCTGGGGGGCTGTACACCCCGCCGTCTACAGGCACAGCACGCTTCGCGCTGATCACCGCCAAGTGGGAGTACATGGAGGGGGGGTGGGAGTTTCTCTACGAAGGCCACCTGATCCTGCCGCTCCCGCTGAAGCTGCATTTCGACGCTCTGCACCGTATTCACCAGCCGGCGGGCCTGCGCGCCGGCAAATCACAACGTTCAGGAGAGTGACGCCATGTCCAATTCTATGGCGCAATTGCTGGCGCGCATGCGCCAAGGCCCGATCACCCTGGGCTGGGGCGCGGTCGCCGCCTACAGCCGTTCACGGCTCAACAACCTGCTCGAGCAACAGTACCTGGCCCGCCTGGTGGACAACAGCTACCTGCCGCCATTCACGCAAAAGCTGGCCAGCGACATGCCAGGCGACGGTGTCGAATTGCAACGCCTGGGGTTCGGCGCGCCATTGCTGTCGTTCAGCAATGCTTCGCTCAGTGGCTCGAAGGCCTTGCTCAGGCTGAACCTTGTCAGTGGCGATATCATCACCACCGGGCGGCTGGTCAGCAGTACCGTGGTGACAGAGGCGCAAGGGCTTTGGGTGGAGCTGGAGCTCGACCTGGAAACCATGACCGGTGAGATCGACCGCTATGGCCGGGTGACGCTCAACCTGGCCCACGGTGCGCGCTTTGCCAGCAACCTGTTCGAGCACGACAGCAAGCTCTACCCCCAGCTGATTGCAGCACTGGAAAAGTGGATGCATGGGCTGTCGGCTCGCTATGCGGTGTTCGAACTCGGTACCATTGACTGCAGCCATTACGACGAGCTGGCCCCCATCCGCTTCATCATTCGCACCCAGGCGGCACCCGGTGCCAAGGTGCGCGGCGCGCTCAACCATGGCGATGGCGCGGTGCTGGTATTCATCAAGCTGCGCGGCCTGGCCAGCAGCGGCAACTTGCCGGATGACAGCTTCCCTTACCTGATCCCCGATGGCGATTTTTCCGCCACCCTGGTGCTGCACAAAGACCTGCTCGGCTACGCCTCGGAGCACGGCCTGGAATTGCTGGCCCGCCTGTTGTTCCCGCAGCTCAACGCCTTTGTCAAAAAAGAGGACCACACGCCGCTGGACCGGGCATTGTTCGGCAACATCGACCCGACGCTGAGCCACTTTACCCTGACGCCGGCGCTGGGGGCAGTGATCGCGGCGGGAGGCAGCCAGCAGTTCACCCTGCTTGACGGTAATGGCATCCCGGTCGAGGCGACGTCATGGCACGTCGTCAGCCCGCAGAGCCATACCGCCGCTGGCCACGGCACCATCAGCGGCCAAGGCCTGTACAAGGCACCCCTGGCAGGCGACATGGGCCGCGAAGTGGTGACGGTGATCGTCACTGCCGAGCATGCCAAGCCGAGCATCACTTACCGCGCGGCGGCTCGGCTGCATGTCCTGGCAGAAGCGCTGTTGGTGACCCCCAGTGCAGGGGCCTATCGCCCGCAGCAACAGGATCAAGGGCTGGATGTGTGGAACGCAGGCCCTGGCGCCGCATCCTTCGAGCTGCTGGAGCCCCGTCTCGGCGAGCTGGCGGCCCTGGACGACAAGAGCGCCAGGTTCGTCCCGCACCCGCACACCCGGCACCGTGTGCTGGCGGTGCAACAGGTGCAGGCCAGCGCGGGCGAGCAGCGCGACGCCGCGCTGATCCTGGCCAACGGCCAGCCGCTGGTGGGCCTGGCTCCGTCGTTCGTGCCGAGCATGGCCCATGGCGGCACCACCCAACTGAACGACGTCAACCGCATCATGCCCAACCAGCCCCGGCGTTGGCGGGTACTGGCCGGCCCTGGCAGCGTCAGCCCCTCGGGGCTGTTCCAGGCCTCCACGCAACAGCCGTCGCAAAGCAACGTGGTGGCCTGCGAAGTGGTGCACAACGGCGTGCTGTTCGCCACCGGCTACAGCGTGCTGAAGGAGACCAGCCTGGCAGCAGCGGATACCTGGAGATCGCTGAACCTGTTCACCCTCACCGTCGGCAAGAGCCTCAGCGGCACCCGCGGCAGGGTCGGCTCCAGTGGCTACCAGCAACTGGAAGTGGAGATCACCGTGGAAACCCAGGCGGTGAATGGTCAGGACTACAAGTTGAGCGTCGACGAGATCGCCAGCCTGAGGCTGTTTGACCGTGCCTCCGGGCAGGAAATCGCCACCCTGGCCGAAGGCGAGGACGGGATCTCACCGGATGAAGGCTACGTGTGGCGAACCAGCCGGAAGAGGAACGACTTCGTGCTGGCCAATGAAAGCGACCCGATGCCGGGCGCCGAGCCCATGCCACAGGGCGCCGAGGACCGAACCATCCGCCAGGTCCTCTACCTGCTGCGGCGCGGCTCATCTGGTTCGCAGGTGTTCTACGCAGGCTTCCAGAAGGATACCGGCGAGTGGTTCTACTCCAATGCCACCGCCCATGCCAATGCGACCATCGAGGTGTTTGTGCGCACGCCGGAACCGTTCAAATCCGAGGATTACACCGTGATTCGCCGGCGGGTGGATGGCGGCGGCAGCGGCGACGACGACACACCGCCTTTCGACCCGGAAGACGATGCCTTCGACCTGCACCCGGTGACCGAAGACTACTGGCTGTTCGATTTCCGTGATGGCACGTTCTATACCGCGGAATTTCTCACGCAGCGTGAAAGCTCGGACCCGCAGACGCTGAACACCTCGATGGCGCGCTGGGAGAGCCCTTACGGGAACCAGACGTACCACAGCTACACCGGTTACATCTTCCAGAACCATGGGCAGCCCATGCCTACCAAAGTGAGTTTCGATAGCAAAATGGGGGCTTTGCTGGGGCGTACGGATTTCGAAAGGCCGGTAAGGACCCAGTACGAGGCTAGCCTGCTGGTGATTGTCAACTTCCGCAACACGAACCGGCGGCTGGATGCAGTCTGGGACACCCAGGCTTACACGAACATGTCCCAACCATTGCTCATTCGCCTGCGCGACAACCGGGCCAACGAGCACCTGCTCCAGATCGACTACCTGTCGTCCAGCACCATCGGCGACCGCAATGTGCTGGTGCACAGCGTGCCATCACGTCCGTCCGCGCAGGGTAACGCAACCATTGTCCGAATCAGCGACAGCGAGGAGTGATGTGATGAACACAAAGACAGTTTGCCTGCTGGGTTTGCTGGGCGGGTTGCTGGTGACGATGGCAGTCAGCCCGCTGGCGCTCCCCGCCATGGCGGCGGAGACCATCGAAATGGGGACCATAGAAATGTCGGAAAAATTAGTAAATGAGATGCCCGATGGTAATCATTGTTCCGTGCCAGTGCCGCCAGTTGGAATACCGCAAACAACGGTATATCTGAAAAACACTCAGTGCAAGAACGATCAGGTTCGGTACTTCCGCTTCGTCAATGTGCCTTCGCCCACCACCGTGGCTTTTCAAAACGATGACGATTGCGACGGCACCAGCTGGGAGCTGCGCGTAGAGGCGATAAAGCATCCAATCACATCGCGTTGGAAATCCCTGCAGGATATTCGCACTACAGCAACGGGCAACCTCGTAACGACTGGCGTTCGGAAAGTACATGACAACGAAAATACTGACCAGATTCCAGGCAAGCTTTCGTGCATGCAGATCTGGCCGCCAGAGCCATCGAAAAAGCGTTGATGTTCAATCTTTTCAATTGCGAGTGAGCGCCATGGCTGTTTCTACCTCCGTACATTCCAACGCCTTCAACTTTTCATCCTACGTTGAAAGTGGCGTAGACCCGCGCACCGGTCAGTACACGGTGGCGATCAAACTGCCCGAACTCAAGGGCAACGACCTGCAGGGCCCGGACTTTGAGCTGGCCCTGTTCTACAGCCCCTTGAATACCGTGGATTCCGGTTACGGCAAGGGCTGGAACCTGCAACTGACGCAACTGCGCGAGCGCAACCAGGTGGTGACCTTGAGCAGCGGCGAAAGCTACAAGGTCACCGGCGAGTCGAACGATCGCCTGCTGATGCGCGAGCAGAAGCTCCGGCAATTCGACCTGTACCGTGAGCCACCAGGGCCGGGCGGTGCCAGGCGCTACCGTGTGGTGCACCGCTCGGGCCTTGAAGAGGTGCTGCAGGTGATGGGCGGGCAACAGGCCGAAGTGGCCCTGCCGGTGGAGCTGCATTCACCGCTGGGGCATGTCCTGTACCTGGCCTATCAGCCCTGGCAGATCGAGCACATGCGGCTCAGCACGGTCAGCGACGCCAGCGACCAGTTGCTGGGCATCGAGCGCCAGGGCAGCCTTGTCGAACTGCTCTGCTACCCGTTCGGCGGGAGCGACGGCGGGCCGCTGGCCCGCTATGCGATGACCTTGAGCGGGGCCGACAATCGGGTCAGCAAGATCATCCTGCCCACTGCCAACCAGGCGTGCTGGACCTTCAGCTACCGTGAGGTACGCGGGCTGCTGTGCCTGAGCGAAATCCACACGCCTTACGGCGGCCACGAATCGCTGTTCTACGAGGACCTTGGCCATGAATTCCCGTCAAGTGCCGGGCTGGCCAACTTGCCGCGAGTCACCCGGCACCAGACCGCACCGGGCTTCGGCCAGCCGGCGATGGAGGTGACGTACGAGTACCCCGGCGTCAGCAATTTCCTCGGCGGTGGCAGCAGCGTGCCGTGGAACCCCGACGGGCTCGATAACCTCTATCAGGTGGCCGCCAACTACACCTACGGGTCGATCGAGTCCTGGCTGGTGGACAAGAAGCCTGTGCGGGTAATCACCCGCACGTTCAACCGTTTTCACCTGCTGACCAGCCAACGGACCGTGCAGGGCGACAATGTACGGGAGGACATCACCACGTATGCCCAGAACGGCGGCGGGTTCGACGCCCAGCCGCCCAGCTTCCAGTTGCCGATACTGGAGCTCAAGCGCTGGTCGCTCATGAGCCAACCCACCAAGCTGCGTGAGGAAAGGGTGCACAGCAGCCACGACAACCACGGCAATGTGCTGACGCGGTTGCAGGCCAACGGGGTGCTGGAGACGCAAACCTGGTATCAGGCGCCTGAAGCAGGCTACCCCGGTGACGGCCGTGGCTTCGTGCGCCACCTCAAAACCAGGACGGTCACCCCCGCCGCCAGCGGGCAAGGGGCGGCGGCCACGCTCAAGCAGTACTACCGCTACACGGCATTGACGCCCTTGGGCAATGACCTCGAAGAACCATGGGTGCTGGTCGAAAGCGAGCAATTGCTGGATGCCGACAACTCAGATGCGTTGCTGGAAGAAACCCTCTACAGCTATCACAGGCAACCCAACGTGCCTTACGTACATGGGCGGTTGTCCGGCAAGATTTTGAGCTATCCGGGGGAGGTGGCTGGCACCTTCCTACCCACCAGCAGCAGCTACCAGTACAGCAAACCGGCAGGTACAGGCGCGTTGCAGACCGACGAAAACATCAAGGGCTACGATGGCGAGTTGAAGCACATCCTGTTGCACCACGACCTGCAAACCGGCGAACCGCTGCTCAACCGTGACGACAACGACGTCGAGATCCGCTACCAGTACGATGCCCTGCGCCGGGTAACCCGTGAGACAGTGGCGCCGGGCACTGACTACGAGGCGTTCCGGCACTACAGGTACTTCCTCTGCGCCTATGACAACGAACAGGCCCAGCAGTGGGCCTACGACGTCAAGCAGGTCGAGACCCACACCCTGTTCGACGGCCTCAGCCGGGTGGTTAGCGAAGCGCGCGAAGACATCGACAGCGCCACCTTCGCCGGCGCCTCGCGGCCTATCTACCGAGGCCGCTACGATGAATTGGGGCAACTGGTCGAAGAAACCGAGATCGATTGGCTGGGTGATCAGTTGCTGGAGCTGACCAGCCGCTACGCCTACGACGACTGGGGTGAGCGATACAGCGTCACTGGCCCGGAGGGTGTCACTGCGGTGCAGATGACCGACCAGGTGGCGTCCAGCGCCGGCCCGGTGCGCTTCGAATGGCGCGAGCGTGCAGAGATTCTGGATAAAAAGGGGAATCCGAAGAAGCTCAGCGGTACTGTGCAAACCGATTTGAACCTGTTCGAGCAACCGATCCGGATCGAACGCCTGGACCTGGAAGGCAAGCGCACCATCCTGCAAGTCAACGAGCATGACGGGCTGGGGCGTATCAGCAAGCAAACCCTGGGCACCGGCGCGACGCAGCGGGTCGAGTCGTTCGTCCACGACCCCTTCGATCGCCAGCTGGAGCATCATCTGGCGGACGGCAACAACAAGGTCTATCGCACCTACGCACGCCACAGCCGGGAAGACCTGCCGGTCAGCATCCGCGTTGGCGACAGCTTTGCAAACGCCAGGTTGCTGGGTGAACAGACCTTCGACGGGCTTGGTCGGCGCACCAGTGCAACCACCGGGGGGCGGGTGCAGACATTCAGCTACGCCCCCGGTCAGCGCCAGCCCCACACCGTCACGGCGCCTGACGGGACAGAGGTGGCATACACCTACCTGCCGGTTCTAGGCGAGGAACCGGTGTACCGGTTGCTGGCCGGTACACCGGCGAACTACAGCCATGACAAGCACAATGCCAGGCTGATGCATTGTGAAGAACCTGGGCAGGCGGTAGACCGCACCTATTTCAGCAACGGCGACCTCAAGACCGAGAAGCGCACCCTGGAAGGCCAGGGCGGCGCGTTCGAAATGACCTATGACCACAGCTACCGCAGCCGCCTGCGCGCCTATGTGGATGTGCAGGGCCAGACGCAACTGTATGAATACGACGCCTACGGGCGCCTCGAGCAGACCACCTTGTACGCAGCGCCCGCGTCTGCGCAGCGGCAGCGACTGCAGCGCACGACAGCTCGGCAGAGCCAGCCACTGCTGTCGGCCACCTTCACCTATGACCTGCTGAGCCGCCTGCAAAGCACCACCACCGTGGACCTTGAAAGTGGCCGGCAGTTGGTCACTACGCTCGTGTACGACGCGTTCGATCGGGAGGTACTGCGCACCTTCGACTTCGGCGACACCGTGCAGACGCTCGAGCAGGGCTATGAGCAGTTCGATTGCCTGGAGTGCCGCACCCTCACTGAGCTTCCCAAGGGGGCTGCCGCAGGCGAGGCTACCGAGTTGCGCCATGAAACCTACCAATACGATAAGCGCGGGCGTTTGACGATCTATACCTGTACGGGCCCGCTGGCACCGGTGGATCCGTCCGGCATGGTCATCGCCCAGCAGACCTTCGTTTTCGACGGGCTGGACAACATCACTATGGTGATTACCCTTGATCCCGACAGCAAGTTCCAGCGCACGGTGTACGAGTTCAAAAACACCGATCCGGTGCAGTTGAGCAAGATAGTCAACAGCCGCAATGTCCCACCTGGCCCCGACATCGAACTGCACTACGACCCCAACGGTAACCTGATCAGCGACGAGCAAGGGCGCGAGCTGTACTACGACGGGCTCAACCGCCTGCTCAGCGTCGACACCCCCGACGGCCAGCACTGCAGTTATCACTACGACCCCGAAAACATCCTGTCGGGCACGACGCAAGCGACGAAGAAGCCTGCGAAAAAGGCTGCGAGCAAGCCTGCGAAAAAGCCTGCGCGCAAGCCTCCCAAGAAGGCCGCTAGCGGTAGCGCAGGGTGAAGTTCAGCGCGCCCCTGGCGACACCGGCGCGCACTCGATCGCTCGGTTCGATCTGATAGAAACGGGCCTGGAAGTCAAGCTGCATGTTGCCGTCCTGCAGTGCGATCAGGTCCTCCTCCTTGTCAAGCTGCAGCGGTATGCCGTTGTGCAGCATCTGGATACCCACGCCACTGGCATCGGAGTCGTGGGTCAGGCTGAACACGTCGCCGTTCGGCCCGATGGGCGCCGAGCCGTCGATGCCGTTGAGCTCCAGGATGGCGTGGGTCAGGTTGCCTGGGTCCGGGTCGACCTGGCAGTCGCTCAGGCGAATGTGGAAGGGGACCGCCGGGGTGGTGAAGCCTGGCCCTTTGAAATCCTCGATGCTCCACTCGCCCAGCTGCACCGGGTTGGCGCTGACCGGGTCGCCGATCAGGCTGCACTGGCTCTGGATCACCGTCGCCCTGAGGGTGAAGTCCAGTACCTGGCCCATGCCGCCCCAGTCCAGGTGCCCTGTGAACAGCGTGCCATCCACCTGGTGCTGGCCCGGTGCCAGGTTACCGGTTTTCACCAGCGTGACCCTGTTACGCAGGCTCAGCAACTGCGGGCCTGAGAGCACGACTTGCTCGTGGTAGGCAGTGAACGGCACGTAGGGTGGGCCAATGGGTATCCACCCGGTCGCAGAGCCTGTGAACGGGATCCCCAGTTGCACCAGTGCACTGATGCCGGGCACGTTGGTCCTGATCATTAAACCGTTCATGGTGCGCCCGTTGACGAGGGGGGGAAGCGGTAACACACCGTGGGTTTCCCTGAAGTCGAAGTTTATCCGCTGGCCGTAGGCTTGGCAGTCCAGGCTCAGGTTGTTCTGGTCCGGAGTGATCTCCATCACGCCCTCAGGGCCAATCACGCTGCCTGCCTTGGCATCGCGTGCAATGTACAGGGTGCCCATTTCGCGCACGTAGACTTTCTGCTGGGCCCCGGTCCGGGGGCCGAGCGTGCACTCGGTGGTGGAAGCCAGCGCCTGGGCAGCCGGCCATGCAAGGCCCGCCATCAGCACGTGGCGCAAGGTGTTCTTGATCGCTTTCATAATGGGGTTCCTGGCGCGGCTGCAAGGCAAGGGCAGGCCGCGCGTATGGTGTTGACTAGAGGCAGGCCTGGTGGTGCAAGCGGTAACCTTCGAGCAAGGCGATGGCCTTGGGCTCCAGGGCCAACCGGCAGCTGCTGTCGGCCTGTTCGCCCCAGCTGACGTGCAACTGCTGGGGCTCATCGTGGGTGGCGAGCAACACCTGGCCGGCTTGGCCTACCATGCCCAGCGCCACGCCTTCGCTGTCGTGCACCTGGGCCCCGAAGGGCAGTGGCTGGCCTTGGGCGTCATGCAGCGTCAGTACCAGGCGCGCGACGCGGCGCGCCTCGAAACGGTGCTTGATCACCGCGCCACGGCGCGGGACCACCTGCGCGGTGCCGTTGTCGATCTGCACTTCCATGCCGACCCGGTCGGTGTTCAGCTCCAGGGCATTGCGCCGGTACGGCTGCAGCGACGGGACGATGGCGAAGCCACGCGCGTTGGTGCGCGTGCCGGCGGCATTGAGCAGGCCCACGCCGGCGACGTCGGGCACTTCGATCAGCCCGGCGGTATCGCCCATGTAGGGGCCGAAGGTCATGCCCTGGCCATGTACCAGCAGCGCGCCGGTGGCATTGAGCGACAGGTTGCGGTAGTCGTGCGCTTCGGTTAAGCCTGCGCCCAGCGAGGCATGCGAGCCCCGGTAGCCGAACGCCAGGCTGGCGGCTTTGTTGTGCTGCGGGTCTTGGCTGAAGCTGGCGTTGTAGCTGGTCGACTCGCTGCTGCTGCCGCTGAGGGAGGCCCGCTGGCTGTAGCCCTGGCCGCTGTTGCGCAGGTCGAAGCTGGCGCGCGAGGAGTGGCCGATGTCCAGCGGCAGCGACAGGCTGAGACCGAACTGCCGGTCGCTGCCGCGCCGGTCGGTCAGCGATTGCGAGGCGAACAGGTTGTAGGTCACGCCGCGGTGCTGGGTGCTGAAGTTGAGCTGGTACTGGCGCTGTGGTTCCATGCGCTGCCAGTAGTCCTGTTGCGACAGGGTCAGGGTCAGCGAACTGCTCTGGTACAGGCGCTGGTGCAGTGAGGCTTCCAGGCGGCTGCGGCGACTGCCCTGGAAGCGGCCGCTCATCTCGCGCTGGCGCACGGCTTCGTCGAAGTCCCGATAGCCGGGCGTCGAGTAGCGATAGCCGGCGAAGCGCAGGCTGGTCTGGGTATTGAAGGTCTTGCCGTAACGCAGTGCGTAGCTCATGCCCTGTACGTCGCCGTCGTGGTCGAACTCGGCGAGTGAGCGGGTGACATCGAAAGCCAGGGCGCCGATGCTGCCCAGGTCTTTGCTGATGCCCAACGCGGCGGCCCGGTAATATTCGCTGGCCATGACCCCGCCATACAGCGTGGCATTCCAGTGCGTGCCCATGGCCAGGGTGCCTTGCCACAGCAGTGGCGTCTCCTGGCTGCTGGCCGGATTGTAGCGCCCCAGCGTGGCGCTGTAGCGCCAGACGCCCTGGCGCAGTTGGTTGGCGAGGGTGGCGTAGGGCTGGGTGTAACGCTGCACCTGGCCGTCTTCCTCGGTGAGCACCACCTCCAGTTCACCGCTGCCAGCGGTGCTCAGGTCGTCGATGGCGTAGGGGCCCTGGCTGACATAGGTGGAGTAGATCGGGTATCCGTTCTGCCAGATTTCCAGCTTCGAACGGCTGCGCGCCACGCCGCGGATGATCGGCGCGTATCCCTGCTGTGCGTCCGGCAGCATCGACAGGTCCGAGGCGATGCGCAGGCCGGTGATGGGTACCCCACGAAACACGTCGCTGTCGGTGAAGGTCTCGCCCAGGGTCAGGTTGGCATGAGTGCCCGGCAGGTCGCGCTGGGCGTAGGTCTGGCCGCGGGTCCAGGCCGTGTCGCCCTGGTCGTCACGGCGCCACGACTGGGTGCTGCGCAGGCGCCACGGCCCCAGGTTGAGGCCGCTGTTGAGGTACAGGTCGTGGCTGGCGTAGTGCCCACGGTAGCGGCTCTGGCCTTGTTGGGTGGAGGCCTGGTAGTTGATGAAGGCGGCGTTGATGCCGCTGTCCCAGTGCTCGGGGGCAACATGGCCGGCCACTTCGCGGCGCAGGGCGATCTGCGGGATGGAGATCGCCAGTTGCAGTTGGCTGGGGGTGAAAGTCACCTGTGCCCCCGGCACCGTTCGGGTCAGGTCGAGGCAGGCGGTTTGCGCGGCGTCGAGGTCTTCCAGCGCCTCGAGCCGCAGGCCCCAGTCGGCAAGTTGAGCCGCGGGAAGGCACGGTTGCAGCCCTCCGTCGTCGGCGGGTGTGAATTCGAGGGTGTACCGCCCGACGGGCAGCAGGTTGACCAGCACCTGCACTTGATAAGGGCCAGGCACCAGCGGTCGATCCTCGGCGAGTGCGTCGAGGGCCCAGGCACCGATGTGCTCGGCCTGCCCAGGCATCTGGCGGAGAAAGCCGCTTTGGAACTCGGCTTCGGCGCGCCCGACCGGGATGTCCATCAGTGCCGCCGTGATGCCGGCGAACAGGCACGGAAGTACGGGGCGTTGGCTGCATTCGACACGCCAACGCCGCAAAGAGATTTGCATGTGCGGGAATCCTTGCTGAACGTGCGTAGCTGCCCTAGCGCGCCAGGCTGATCGGCTGGGTCACGGGTTCGCTGTAGCCGCCGAAGTCGTTGATGATCGAAAAACGCACCTGCAGCCCTGCGCCAGGTTTGATGCCGGGTGCCGGATAGGTTTGTTGGGCGAAGGGCGCAACCATGTCGATCGCCTTCACGGCCTTCTGTTGGCCTTTGTCGCTGATTTCCAGGCGGCTGAAGGTGAAATGGAAGGGCGTCGGGTTGTTGACCTGAAGGTGTGGCTGACCATCTTTGTCATGCAGGGAGAATTCGAGTTGCTTGAGATGCCCTGATGGCGAGCCTTTTATCTGCTGCGGGCGGTAGAACAACTTGATACGGGTGCGCAAGGCAATGTTCAGGACGTTGCCGGCCTCTTTGTTGGCCTGGGGGATTTCCTGGGCATTGAAGAAGAACAGCGACTCACGGTCGTTGGGCAAGTGGTTGGGCAATCTGTTTATCTGTACCTGTTGTGCCTGGCCAGGGCTCAGGCGAAACAATTGCGGTACCACCAGAAAGGGCACGGCGACCGTGGCGTTGTCGTCAACGGTATTGACCCAGGTTTGTACCGCGTAAGGTTGTTTGCTGGGGTTGCGAATAATGATCGACGTGCTGCTCTTGTCACTGTCGAAGACGATCCGGGTGCTGCTCAAGGTCAAGGCTGCGTGGCTGGCGGTGAAGGGCAGGGCAAGCAGCAGCAAGGCCACGCTGTGCCTGAATGACGCGCGCAGGCAGGCCGCCGGTAGATAGTTGCCGGGCATGAAGTGGGGCTCCGAGATCCAGGCGCGAGTGCGCGCCTGGAGGCTTCAAGGGGTCATTGCACCGGGCCAGGCATGTCCCGGCCCGAGAGGATCAATTGATGGCCACGGTGAAGGCGACATCGGCGTTGGCGGCACCGGCAGTGACTGCTGCGACTGTCGATCGATAGGTCGCCGAGAAGCGCAGGCGAGTTTCAGCACCGACGTTGAGGTCGAACTCATCGGACTCGGCACCTGGTTTAATCAATTTGCCCTTAACGTCGCGCATGGCAATGACCACGCCGCGGGCGCCATCGCTGGTATTCGTGACCGCGAAGTAGTCGCCCGCTGTATCGGCGTCGCCGCTGAAGGTCACTTTTGCTTTGTTAGTGGTGGCCATACAGTTGGCGTCATCCGGTACGACCAGTTCGAAGTTGGTCCTGTTGTATTCCTGGCCGGCGGCGCTGAAGGCGGAGGCTGCCACTTCACCCATCGGTACGGCATTGCCGACGCCACCGCCAGGCGGGCTGACTTCGATCGGGCAGGTGGCGGCGGTAATCTTGCCCTGGAACATAATGTTGGTGGCAAAGGCGGAAGTGCCAGCAACGCTGAAAACAAGACCGGCGGAAAGGGCAAGCAACGACTTCTTCATGAAGATGTCCTTTATCTGAGTAAATTGATAATTGATTGCGAGGCAAGAAAGTAGTCGAAGAGTTAGTGGATCTCTGCGAGTGTTCGTTGTCTCGGCGGGCATCTTATAGAGGACGTTTTTTGTTTCGCAATGGGTCTTGGTGTGCTGGGCTTTATATATTTTTATGCGAGAGGCTAAGTTGTATTGCTGGTAGGTTAATTCTGATTTTGTTATGTGATTCTTGGTGCGTGGTTGTGGGAGGCAGTATAAATAAATAAGGATTTTCTGGTGAATTTGTAAGTAAGGGAGCTCGAAGTTTAGGCAGAAAATATACAGCTGTATTAGGAAAGAACGCCCCACGCGGTAGGGTGGGGCGTTTTGCGAATCAGTGCGTGTTGCCCTGGCCGTTGTGACTCAACAGTTGTTTTTCCTGGTGCCAGTCGAACGGTTCGTCGTTCTGTTCGGCTTCGTAACGGCGCTCCTCCAACTGCTGATACAGCGCCAGCTCTTCATCCGGCATGAAGTGCAGGCAGTCACCGCCGAAGAACCACAGCAGGTCGCGGGGCACCAGGTGGGCGATCTGCGGGTAGCGCTGAATCACCTGGCACAGCAGGTCCTGGCCCAGGTACTGGCTTTCGAGCGGGTCTTGCGGGAGCAGGGTCAGCAGTTCGTCGTAGCGTTCGAGGAACAGGGCGTGGCTCTCCTCGGGCACCTGCTCGGCCTCGCCCAGCGCGGCCAGGATGGTGCGCAGGTGGTGCAGCAGTTGCAGGTGGTAGTCCAGTTGGGGGTTGGCCATGGGGTGGTCCTCGGTGGTTCTAAACAGGGGCGCAGTATACGCCAATCGCGGGGCAAGCCCGCTCCCACAAGTGGCTGTGGGAGCGGGCTTGCCCCGCGATGGGGTCAGCGAACTCTACCCGGTACGGATAGCAGCTGATCCTTTTCGAACGCATCCACATCGATCACCGCCCGCCTGGCCTGCTCGGCGGCCTGCAGGCGTTGCCCGTCGGCCGCTTGCAACACACCGGCCTGCACCGCCGCATCGATCACCGACTGGCCCGGTTGAGGTTGCACCGTGCCCGCCTTGAGTGCTTTGTGCAGCACCGCCTGCAAGGGGGCCACCTCAGCCAGCAGATCGCAGGCCCGTTGCAGCGCCGCCACCGGGTCACCCTCGGCCTGTGGCCGGAAGCAGCCGGCCAGCACTTGTTCCAGTGCCTCATCGCCTTTGCCGCGGCCGATCAGTGCGGCCACTTCGGCATCCAGTTCGTCACTGGGCCCGCTGTGGCGGCGGCCGAACGGGAACACCAGCAGGCGCAGGGCGCAGCCGACGAAACGGTTGGGGAAGTTGTCCAGCAGCGCGTCCAGGGCCTGCTCGGCCTTGCCCAGGCTTTCCTCCAGCGCCCAGCGCAGCAGCGGCTGCAGGTGCTCGGGCGCGCCCAGGTCGTGGTAGCGCTTGAGCGCGGCGCTGGCCAGGTACAGGTAACTGAGCACATCGCCCAGCCGGGCGCTGAGCCGTTCGCGGCGTTTGAGCGCGCCGCCGAGCAGCATCATCGACAGGTCGGCCAGCAGGGCGAAGGCCGCGGCCTGGCGGTTGAGGGCGCGGAAATAGCCCTGGCTCAGGGCGTCGCCCGGCACCTTCTCGAAATGCCCCAGGCCAAGGCCCAGCACCAGGGTGCTGGCGGCGTTGCCGGCGGCGAACAGGATGTGCTGCAGCAGCAGGTCGTCGAACTCCTTCAGCGCGTGGTCGTGGTCTTCGCGCCCGACCAGGGCCATTTCCCTGAGCACGAACGGGTGGCAGCGGATGGCGCCCTGGCCGAAGATCATCAGGTTGCGCGAGAGGATATTGGCGCCCTCGACGGTGATGAAGATCGGCGCGCCCTGCCAGTTGCGCCCCAGGTAGTTGTTCGGGCCCATGATGATGCCCTTGCCGCCGTGCACGTCCATGGCGTGCTGGATGCACTCGCGGCCGCGCTCGGTGAGGTGGTACTTGAGGATCGCCGACAGCACCGAGGGCTTTTCGCCCAGGTCCACCGCCTTGGCGGTGAGCAGGCGGGCGCTGTCCATCAGCCAGGCATTGCCGCCGATGCGCGCCAGGGATTCCTGGATGCCCTCGAAGGCGTTCAGCGGCACGTTGAACTGCTCGCGCACGCGCGCGTACTGGCCGGTGACCAGGCTGGTGTACTTGGCCGCGCCGGTGCCGACAGCGGGCAGCGAGATGGAGCGGCCTACCGACAGGCAGTTCATCAGCATCATCCAGCCCTTGCCGAGCATCTGCTGGCCACCGATAAGCTGCTCCAGCGGCACGAACACATCCTTGCCACTGTTGGGGCCGTTCATGAAAGCGGCGCCCAGCGGCAGGTGGCGCTTGCCGATCTCCACCCCGGGGAGGTCGGTGGGGATCAGCGCCAGGCTGATGCCCAGTTCTTCCTGGTCACCCAGCAGGTGGTCCGGGTCGTAGGCCTTGAACGCCAGGCCCAGCAAGGTGGCGACCGGGCCCAGGGTGATGTAGCGCTTTTCCCAGTTCAGGCGCAGGCCAATGACTTCTTCGCCATGCCATTGGCCCTTGCAAACGATACCCGTGTCGGGCATGGCGCCGGCGTCGGAGCCGGCCAGCGGGCCGGTGAGGGCGAAGCAGGGGATCTCGTCGCCACGGGCCAGGCGCGGCAGGTAGTGGTTGCGTTGTGCGTCGGTGCCGTAGTGCAGCAGCAGTTCGGCGGGGCCCAGGGAGTTGGGCACCATCACCGTCGAGGCCAGGTCGCCGCTGCGGGTGGCCAGTTTCATTGCCACCTGCGAGTGGGCGTAGGCGGAGAAGCCCTTGCCGCCGTATTCCTTGGGGATGATCAGGGCGAAGAAGCCATGCTGTTTGATGTGCGCCCAGGCTTCGGGAGGCAGGTCGAGGTCCTGGCCGATCTGCCAGTCGCTGACCATGGCGCAGAGGGCCTCGGTGGGGCCGTCGATAAAGGCCTGTTCTTCCTCGGTGAGCGCGGGCGCGGGGTAGGCGAGCAGGGTGTGCCAGTCTGGGCGGCCACTGAACAGGTGGCCGTCCCACCACACGGTGCCGGCGTCGATGGCTTCGCGTTCGGTTTGCGACATGGGCGGCAGGGTGCGCTGGAACCACTTGAACACGGGCGCGGTGAACAGCTTGCGGCGCATTTCGGGCAGGGCGATGAAGGCGACCTTGATGGCGATCACTGCCCAGATCAGCGTCAGCAGCCAGCCGGGGGCATGGCTGAACAGGCCCATCAGCAAGGTGTAGGCGGCCATCGCCGCGAGGATCTGCAAAGGGGGCAAGCGACGGTGCGTGAGGTACGCAGCGCCCAGTACCAGTACCAGCAACCACAACAGCAACATGATCCTTCCTCCTTGGAACCAGGGGGCAGTGAGCCGACCCACAGAGCTTAGACGGGCTCAAAGGCTTGCAAGGAGACTGACACGGGCAGACGGCGAGAGTTCGTTTGGCCATCGCGGGGCAAGCCCGCTCCCACAACTTCCGTGGGAGCGGGCTTGCCCCGCGATGGGGTCCTGCTCAGAGCGGCGGCAACGCCCAGTTGATCGGCGCCATCCCGCGCTGCTCGAGGAAGCCGTTGGCCCGGCTGAAATGCCCGCAGCCGAAGAACCCGCGATAGGCCGACAACGGCGACGGGTGCACCGACTTGAGTACCAGGTGCTTGCTGGCGTCGATCAGCTTCTGCTTGCTCTGGGCATGCGCGCCCCACAGCAGGAACACCACGTTCGGGCACTGCTCGCTGACCACCTGGATGATCCGATCGGTGAAGAACTCCCAGCCCTTCTTGGCATGCGAGGCGGCATTGGCCCGCTCCACGGTCATGGTGGTGTTGAGCAGCAGCACCCCCTGCTCGGCCCAGCTCTGCAAGTAGCCGTGGTTGGGGATCGGCAGGTTGAGGTCGCGTTGCAGCTCCTTGTAGATGTTGACCAGCGACGGCGGCGTCGGCACGCCCGGCTGCACCGAGAAGCACAGGCCATGGGCCTGGCCTGGGCCGTGGTACGGGTCCTGGCCGAGGATCACCACTTTCACTTGCTCCAGCGGCGTTGAGTTCAACGCATTGAAGATCAGCGGCCCCGGCGGGTAGATCTCCTTGCCGGCGGCGTATTCACCCTGCAGGAACTCACGCAGCTGATGCATGTAGGGCTGGTCGAACTCGGCGCGCAACGCGGCCTTCCAGCTGGGTTCGAGTTTGATGCGGTCGTCGTCGGTCATGGGGCCATCCAGAAGCAAAGTGGCGCGACACTAGGAAAGCCGCGCCGGCTTGTCAATCGATCCGACCGACGACCGGCAGCTTCAGCAGCTCGGGCCATACTGGTGGGATGACTTGCGCGAGGTAGTCCATGTCCATTCAATGCGAGGTACTCACCGGCGCCGATGGCGCCCGCATCGGCATCGCCAGCCTGGATGCACCCAAGGCGCTCAATGCGCTGACCCTGCCGATGATCGAGGTGCTCGACGAGCGCCTGCACGCCTGGGCCCAGGACCCCGGCATCGTCTGCGTACTGCTGCGCGGCAATGGGCCCAAAGCCTTCTGCGCCGGGGGCGACGTACGTGCACTGGTACAAGCTTGCCGCGAGCATCCCGGCAGCATACCGCCGCTGGCCGCCACCTTCTTCGCCAGCGAATACCGCCTCGACCACCGCCTGCACACCTACCCCAAGCCCTTGCTGTGCTGGGGCCATGGCCATGTGCTCGGGGGTGGCATGGGGCTGCTGCAGGGCGCGGCGGTGCGTATCGTCACCCCCAGCAGCCGCCTGGCCATGCCCGAGATCAGCATCGGCCTGTATCCGGACGTTGGCGCCAGCTGGTTCCTTTCCCGCCTGCCCGGCAAGCTCGGCCTGTTCCTCGGCCTCACCGGCGCGCCGATCAATGCCCGTGACGCCCTGGACCTGGGCCTGGCCGACCGTTTTCTTGGCGAACATCAACAAGAAGCACTGGTGGAGGAGCTGCTGCAACTGAACTGGCAGGAACAGACCGACCTGCAGCTCAACAGCCTGCTCAAGGCCGAACAGCACCGGGCGTGCGCCGAACTGCCCGAGGGCCAGTGGCTGGCACGCCGGGCAGTGATCGACGAAGTACTCGATGTGGCCGACCCGGTAGCGGCCTGGCGTGCGCTGGCCGGCCTGGTCCGGCATGGCGACCCTCTGCTGGCCGCGGCAGGCCAGCGCCTGCACGAGGGCTGCCCGCTGACCGCGCACCTGGTGTGGGAGCAGATCCGCCGGGCCCGTCACCTGTCGCTGGCGCAGGTGTTCCAGATGGAATACACCCTGAGCCTGAACTGCTGCCGTCACCCCGAGTTCAGCGAAGGGGTACGGGCCAGATTGCTGGACAAGGACAACACGCCGCACTGGCACTGGCCGGACGTGGCGCAGGTGCCCGCAGCGGTGGTGGCGGCGCATTTCAGCAAGGCCTGGGAGGGGCGCCACCCGCTGGCTGATCTGGCGTAGAAGCAGCACAGGGCAAGTCGGTACGGCACGCCGACTTGCCCTGTGAATGCCCATTGGTCCTCAACGCTGCCAGTTGCGATCCCCACCCCGCCCGCCGTCCGGGCCACGATCTCGGTTGCCTTGCCCATTGGAATGCCAGCGATCCCCTCGCCCGCCACGGTTGTCGTTGCGGTTGTCGTTGCGGTAGTCCTGCCGATCCCGGTCCCGCCCATAGTCATAACGCTGGCGGTTGCCATAGTCGTTGCGCGGGTTGCCGTGCCAACTGGGCTGCATGCCGGGTGCCGGATAAGGCCGGTACTGCGGCACCGGTGCCGGCCGGTAGTAGCGCGGTGCCGGCTGGTAGTAACGCGGCGCGCCCTGGTAGTAGTAGCGCGGTTGCGGAGCTACATAGTAGCGGTCCTGGCGGTAATAGCCGGGGTATACATAGCGATCGCTGGTGTAGTAGTCACTGCGGTAATAGCCGTCGCTCTCGTAGTAGGGGGCGCAGGCAGAAGTCAGCAGTCCGAGCAGGACAATGATCAGAATTCGTGGGTACATGGCGGCCTCCTGGACCGCAGGGGTGCCCGACACAGCGGCGCTGGCGAGCGTCGACGACGATGCGTTGATCGACACTGCATAAGACAGTCCGGCCGTGGTTCAGTGCCATTTCTGCAACAAATTGAAACATCCCGTATAACCCTGAAAAACATGCAGTCATTTTTCGGTCATCTCACTAGAATGTCGCCACCGGCACACATCATGGGACGATCATGCCCTCGCCTTCCGCCCTGTTCTCGCAACGCTCGCTGATCTTCACCCTGCTGCTGTTGCTGGGCTGCGGCTTCCTCTCCACCTCACTGCTGAGCTACTACGCCTCACGCGGGGCAATCCGCGACGGCATCGTCAACACCGAACTGCCGCTGACCTCCGACACCGTCTATTCGGAAATCCAGAAAGACCTGATCCGCCCGGTGCTGATCTCGTCGATGATGGCGCAGGACACCTTCGTGCGGGACTGGCTGCTGGGCGGCGAACAGGACCCCACCCGCATCACCCGCTACCTGGGCGAGGTGATGGGCAGCCAGGGCACCTTCACCAGTTTCCTGGTCGCCGAACGCAGCCGCACCTATTACCAGGCCAAAGGTGTACTCAAACAGGTCAAGGCCGACGCCTGGCGCGACGCCTGGTACTTCCGCCTGCGCCAGGCCAGCGTGCCCTACGAGATCAACGTCGACGTGGATATGGCCAACCAGGACAAGCTCACGGTATTCATCAACTACCGCGTGCTCGACTACCAGCAGCGCTTCATCGGTGCCGTGGGCGTGGGGTTGAGCGTCGAGTCGGTGGTGCGCCTGATCGATGACTACCAGCGCCGCTACCATCGCTCGGTGCTGTTCACCGATGCCCAGGGCAAAGTACTGCTGACCGGTTCCGACGGCGGCCCCCACGGCCTTCGCGCAGGGCAGCAACTGAGTGACAGCAGCCAGTGGCAGGACCTGCTGGCGCGCATGCCGACCCCTGCCGCCGGCAGCCACGAGTATTACGACAACGACGGCCACAGCCACTTCCTGAACGTGCGCCCGCTGCCAGAACTGGACTGGTACCTGCTGGTGGACAAGCGCGAGACCAGTGCCCTGGACCGCATCCGCCAGTCGCTGTACCTGAACCTGGCGATCTGCGCCATGATCACCCTGGTGGTGCTGTCGCTGCTCAATGCCATGATCAAGCGCCATCAGGAAAACGCCGAGGCCCTGGCCACTCTCGACAGCCTCACCGGCCTGCCCAACCGGCGCAGCTTCGACCTGCTGGCCGGCCAGGCGCTGGTCGAGGCGCAGCGCATCAGTGCACCACTGGTCGCCCTGTTGATCGACCTCGACCACTTCAAGGCACTCAACGACACCCACGGCCACTTGGCCGGCGACGAAGTGCTGCGCCAGTTCGCCAACGTGCTGCAGGGCAGCTTGCGCCAGTCCGATATACTCTGCCGCTGGGGCGGCGAAGAGTTCATCGTGCTGCTGCGCGAAACCGAAGGGCGCCAGGCCGTCGAAGTGGCCGAGAAGATCCGCCGGCGCACCGAGCAACTGATCTTCAGCTATGCCGACCAACCGCTGCGCCTGACCGTCAGCATCGGCCTCGCCGGCCTGCAGCACGACGACACCCTGCACAGCCTGCTGAGCCGCGCCGACCACGCGCTTTATCGTGCCAAACAAGGCGGACGCAACCGCGTCTGCAGCCAGATGCCCGGACCCGACCATGACCTTGACCCGTGACCATCACTGCCCTGCCTGCGGCGCCGCCAACCAGTGCGGCCTGGCCAACCCGGCCAGCGCCACCCAAGGTTGCTGGTGCTTCGCGGTGAGCATCGACCCGGCCATCATCCAGGCCCTGCCTGCCGAACTGCGCAACCAGGCCTGCCTGTGCCCGCAGTGCGCGAAAGTGGACAAGCAACTCAAGGCGGCGCAATCGACCGCGATCCGCTAGACTGCGTGCCGTTCTGCCGCGACCTGCCGCCATGCGCCTCGACCGTTTCCTTGCCAACCTGCCCTGCTTCAACCGCCAGCAAGTACGCCTGCTGCTGGTGCAGCGGCGTGTGCGTGTAGATGGCGTGATCACCGCAGACCCGCTGCACGAGGTACGCGAGTTCAGCCGTGTCGAATTGGACGAGCAATTGCTGCAGGCCGGCCGCCCGGCGCGCTACCTGATGCTGCACAAGCCCATGGGCTGTGTCAGTGCCACCAGCGACCCGCAGCACCGCACCGTGCTCGACCTGCTGCCGCCCGCATGGCGCGACGACCTGCACATTGCCGGGCGCCTGGACTACAACACCACCGGCCTGCTGATCCTGACCAACGACGGCCAGTGGTCGCGCCGCCTGACCCAGCCACAAACCAAGCTGCCCAAGGTTTACCACGTACGGACCGAGGACGAGATCGGCGCCCACTACGTCGAGAAGTTTCGCCAAGGCTTCTATTTCGCCTTCGAAGACCTCACCACCGCGCCTGCGCAGCTGGATATTCTCGGCCCCCGCGAAGCGCGGCTGGCAATCGTCGAAGGCCGCTACCACCAGGTCAAGCGCATGTTCGGCCACTTCCAGAACAAAGTGCTGGGGCTGCACCGGGAAAGCATGGGGATGATCGAGCTGGATCCGGCCTTGGCGCCGGGCCAGTACAGGGATCTTTCGACCGCAGAAATCGCCTGCTTCTGAGAGGCTGCGAAGGCTCTGCGCAGGCATTTTTCGCGCAAACGATTGGGTAGCCCTGGCACTTTTCCACTACACCGACCGCCCAGCGGTTTCTTGCAAAATATCCCCCGAAACGCACTTGCGCGATCAGTAGTCCGCTGCTTGACTGCCAACTTGTCGGTCCGCCTGTGACTTACCGGTCACAAACGCAGTCCAAGACACCTTTTTGCCGGCCACCCAGGGTCTCGACACCTTGGGGCACGGTAAATCGCCCGCTACAACAATACCGTCGACACACGCGTCAGGGATCGACACAAGGGCCTACCGGTTTTCTTCCAGGCAAATGCCTACCTGTCATAAAGCACGTGCACCCTAACGGCCTGCGCGGTTGATTCGAACGCGAGTTCACGAACCAGCCACACAGACCAACAGGTGACGCGATACCCTTTTTTGCGCCAGGAGTCGATGACATGAGGCCAGAAATTGCTGTACTTGATATCCAAGGTCAGTACCGGGTTTACACGGAGTTCCATCGCGCAGAAGGCGCCGAAAAGACCATCATCCTGATCAATGGCTCATTGGCCACGACGGCGTCCTTTGCCCAGACAGTGCGCAACCTGCACCCGCAATTCAACGTGGTGCTGTACGACCAGCCGTATGCCGGCAAGTCCAAGCCCCACAACCGCCAGGAGCGGCTGATCACCAAGGAGACCGAGGCGCATATCCTCCTTGAGCTGATCGAGCACTTCCGTGCCGACCACGTGATGTCGTTCTCCTGGGGCGGTGCCTGCGCCCTGCTGGCGCTGGCGCACCAGCCGCGGTTGGTGAAGAAGGCCATCGTCAGTTCGTTCTCGCCGGTGATCAACGAACCGATGCGCGACTACCTGGAGCGCGGTTGCCAGTTCCTGGCCGCCTGCGACCGCTACCAGGTGGGCAACCTGGTCAACGACACCATCGGCAAATACCTGCCGTCGCTGTTCAAGCGCTTCAACTACCGGCATGTCAGCAGCCTGGACAGCCACGAGTACGCGCAGATGCATTTCCACATCAACCAGGTGCTCGATCACGACCTGGAGCGGGCGCTGAAGGCCGCGCGCAACATCGACATCCCGGTGCTGTTCATCAACGGCGACCGTGACGAGTACACCACCGTCGAAGATGCGCGGCAGTTCAGCAAACATGTGGGGCAAAGCCACTTCAGCGTGATCCGCGAAGCCGGCCACTTCCTCGACATGGAGCACAAGAGCGCCTGCGAGGACACCCGCTCGGTCATGCTCGGTTTCCTCAAGCCGACCGTGCGTGAGTCCCGTCAACGCTACACCCACACGCAGGGGCAGCATGCACTGGCCATCTAAGCGCAACGGCACCTGCTTGCCTGGCCCATCCGCAGGCAGCAGGCTGCCGACAGCCTTTTATGACATTGGGCTATTAATTGGCAGGGGGTTATGGTAAAAAGTCGGGCGCCGACGCGGGTATAGTTTAGTGGCAAAACGAAAGCTTCCCAAGCTTTAGTTGAGGGTTCGATTCCCTCTACCCGCTCCACATCGCATTCTCCGCATGACGTTCCAATGACGTCATCGCTGTCAAAAGGAGCCTTGGCTCCTTTTTTCGTTTCTGCCGCCTTCATTTGCGCACCATTCCTTGATCTGGCCCATGGCCATCCCGTGCCCGATTGGCTTCAATGCCCGGTGCTTCCCAGCACGCAAAAGCACCTAAGCTCTCTGAAACATTTCCAAAGGATTGCGCATGTTTCTCTCCCGCTGGCTACCGGGCCTGGCCAACCTGCTGCACTACCGCCGCGAGTGGTTCCACGCCGACCTGCAGGCGGGCCTGTCGGTGGCCGCGATCCAGATCCCCATCGCCATCGCTTATGCCCAGATCGTTGGCTTGCCGCCCCAGTACGGCTTGTACGCCTGCGTGTTGCCGATGATGGTCTACGCCCTGATCGGCAGTTCGCGGCAACTGATGGTCGGGCCCGATGCCGCCACTTGCGCGATGATCGGCGGCGCTGTGGCGCCACTGGCCATGGGCGACCCGCAGCGCATCGCCGAGCTGTCAGTGATCGTCACCGTGCTGGTGGGCGTGATGCTGATAGGCGCCGGAGTGGCGCGCGCCGGCTTCATCGCCAGTTTTTTCTCGCGGCCGATCCTGATCGGCTACCTGAACGGCATCGGCCTCAGCCTGCTCGCCGGGCAACTGTCCAAAGTCGTGGGCTTCAAGATCGAGGGCGACGGGTTCATCCTCAGCCTGATCAACTTCGTTCAGCGCCTGGGAGAAATTCACTGGTTGACCCTGGCGATCGGCCTGGCCGGGCTGGCATTGCTGATCTGGCTGCCCCGCCGCTACCCGCGCCTGCCGGCGGCGCTGGTGACTGTGGTCGTGTTCACCGCCCTGGCCGGGCTGCTCGGCCTGGACCATTACGGGGTGGCGATTCTTGGCCCAGTACCGGCGGGCATCCCGGAACTGGCCTGGCCACAAAGCAACCTCGCAGAAACCAAGAGCCTGCTGCGCGACGCCTTGGGTATCGCCACCATCAGCTTCTGCAGCGCCATGCTCACCGCCCGCAGTTTTGCCGCCCGACATGGCTATGCAATCAACGCCAACCATGAATTCGTCGCCCTCGGGGTGAGCAACCTGGCCGCCGGTATTTCCCAGGGCTTCGCGATCAGCGGCGCCGACTCGCGCACCGCGGTCAACGACATGGTCGGCGGCAAGAGCCAGCTGGTGGGCATCATCGCCGCCCTGGTGATCGCCCTGATCCTGCTGTTCTTCACCGCGCCCATGGCGTGGATCCCGCAGGCGGCGTTGGGCGCGGTGCTGTTGATGGCCGGCTGGGGGCTGATCGACATCAAGTCGCTGAAGACCATCCGCAAGCTCAGCCGCTTCGAATTCTGGCTGTGCCTGCTGACCACGGTCGGCGTGCTGGGGCTGGGCGTGCTGCCGGGCATCGTGTTTGCCGTGACCCTGGCCATCCTGCGCCTGCTCTACAGCATCTACCAGCCGACCGACGCGGTCCTCGGCTGGCTGCCGGGTGTCGAGGGGCAGGTGGACGTGCGCCAGCACAAGGACGCCCGCACCGTGCCGGGCCTGGTGGTGTATCGCTTCGACGACGCGATCCTGTTCTTCAACGCCGACTACTTCAAGATGCGCCTGCTGGAAGCCGTGCAGGGCGTGGACAAACCCCAGGCGGTGCTGTTCGACGCAGAAGCCGTGACCAGTATCGACGTCAGTGGCATCGCCGCCCTGCGCGAGGTGCGCGACACCCTCACCGCCCAGGGCATCCACTTCGCCATCGCCCGCGCACGCGGCACCTTCCTGCGCATGCTGGTGCGCTCGGGGATGGCGCGGGAAATGGAGGACAAATTGCTGTTTGGCTCGGTGCGAGCAGGGATCAGGGCTTATCGGGTATGGCGCAACAGGAATCGGCAAGCGCCAGCGGACCGTTAAGAGACATGGGCTACAGCATTGCACGACGCGGATGCTGTAGCCCCAAGCAAGCCCCTCGGTCCCGGAAAACCTGGGCCTGCTATTGCACAGCGGCCTCAGGCCTGCGGATAGCTGCAACCGACGTAAAGATCACGCGTCTTGTCTTCGGTCGAAACCACCCGCAAAGTGCCCTTGCTGTCGAGCACTCGCTGATAGTCGACGTAGCCGTCGGTATCGAGCGTCTTCTTCAGTTTCAGGGCGCTGGCGAGCTTGGCCGCATCGGCCAGCGGCGCGCTGCTGCTGGTCTGCAGGTAGAAGCTGTAGCGGTCGGTCATCACCAGGGTGGCGGACGACACGCCATTGATGCTCAACGCCGGCGTGACCTGCCAGGCAGCACCACCCCACGGGCTGTGGGCTTCGTCCTTGGTGAAGGTCAATTGGCCGCTATCCGCCAGCTGATTGAACGCCTCCACCTGTTGCGCATTGGCCTGGCACTGCGCCAGCGCCGTGAACAAGGCAACCTGGGCCGAATCGGCGGCCATGGCGTTGAACGCAGTCAGGCTGCCGACCAGCGTGATGAAGCGAAGCGATCCTTTCATGAAACCATCCTTGTTTAGTTGAACGTGCATTGCTCGAACGCCATGAAGTCACTGCCAGAGGTGAACTGCAACACGCACTGCGCGTCGAATTTCTGGCCAGGGCGCATCGCCTTCATCAACGCCTGCTGAGCCTCATCGGCACCGTTGAGGCGGGCCAGTTCGTAGCCCTCATCGTCACCGGCAGCAAGGATCGGCGCGCCCTTGAGGTTGGTCGAGACACCCAGTGCCACCGCAGTGATCTGCACAGACTGGTTCAGCTCCTCCATGCTCAGCGTGGAATAGCCCTTCTGCTCATAAACCTGATACAGCGTGGAAATGTCCTGGGCATGGGCACCCGAGGCCAGGAAGAGACTGCCGGCAAACACGGCCAGATTGCTGAATTTCACACTAGTTCCTTGTGTTGGGTCGCCTGCGCGGGCGCGCAGGGGCCAGGCACTCTGCCATCAACGGTTGCTGTACGCCATCGGGGCCTCCCTGAGCGGCGAGCGTCGCACAGTTGGCCCGACATGCTAAAGTCGCCGCGTTTTGAGCCACGCCCAACGGACCGCCCATGCCCGCACTCGACGCCCACTTGCCCGCCTGGGCCGACCTCAACCAGCGCCACCCTTGCACCGCCCTGTTGCTGGGCAACGGTGCCAGCCGGGCGTTGTGGAAACCGTTCGGCTACTTCTCGTTGTACGAAGAGGCCCAGCGCGCCGGCCGCAAGAAAGGCCTGGCGGTCAGTGACCAGGCGCTGTTCAAGTCGCTCGGCACAGAGCTGTTCGAACCGCTGCTGAGCACCCTCAACCACACCGTCCGCGCCAACGCCGCGCTGGCCATCAACTCCACCGCGCCGCTGAACCGCTACTACTCGATCAAGGAAGCGCTGATTCACGCTGTGCGCACTGTACACCTGCCGTGGGCACTGATGCCGGCGGCTACCCTGGCCTCGATCAACCAGGCCTTGCGTGGCTTTCGCAGCGTCTACACCAGCAACTACGACCTGGTCCTGCCGTGGGCCGTGCAGCATGCTCCACAGGGATTTGCCACGCTGTTCGACGAGCAGGGCTTCTTCGACGTGCGCCGCACCCGCAGCGAAGGCACCCGAGTGATGCACCTGCATGGCGGCCTGCACCTGCTCAAACTGCCGGACGGCTCCAGCCGCCAGCGCAGTGCCGAATGCGCCGAGTTGCTGGACGGTTTTGCCGTGAACATTCCCGGCGAGGTGCCGTTGTTCGTCAACGAGTACCGTAGCGAGGAGAAACTGCGCGCGATCCGCAACTCGGATTACCTGTCATGGTGTCTGGGCCAACTGGCAAATGAGCACGAAGGGCTATGCCTGTTCGGCCAGCATCTGGACAGCAGCGACCAACACCTGCTCGACGCCATTCGCCAGGCGCGGCCGGTGCATCTTTTGATTGCCATCCGGCCATTGAGCGAGGCGTCGGTGCTCAATCAGAAGCAGCACTTCATCGAGAGATTCGGTGATCTGGCGGGGACTGCGCTGCATTTCTTCGATGCGAGTACGCATCCCCTGGGGCTGGGAGAGTTGGCGATCGAGGTGCCGACAGGACGCCGCTGAGGGTGCCGCCAACGGCATGCCTTCATTAAGCCAAAGCCATCGAACCCTTGAAGATCCGTGCATGAGCGCTTGATACATTGACGGTCATCGCGACCCGAGCCAGGTCCAGCGTCTGCTGGCCTATGTCGTAGCTGCCCCTCGCCTGCAGCCAGGCCAGCACATCGGCGAGATGCCAGAGCGACGTACTGCCTTCATGCATGGGCGTTGGGAAGCTGTGCATATGCGCCAGCATCAACTTGCGCATGTTCTGGCGCGACACGCCGACGATCTCTGCCACATCGGTAAGCCCGACAAGGTCGGGCGTCGCCTCTATCAGTCGTGCACCAGGCACTGCGCTGCGAACATCCCTGAGCGCGCTCTCGATTGCCTCCTCTGCACTGGGCGACTCCCGTACAAACTCCAGCGACAGGCGACCGGGCAAGCCAATGCCGACCAAGGCGTCGTCGCAACCAGCTTCGGCCAGGCGCTCGAGGAGCGCGTCCATATCTTCGTCTTCGACCAGTTGGTACTTGAGGGTGAACTCGAATTCCATAGTCACTGCTCCTCACCCGCCTTCACTGCGGTATCGGTATTACGGGCTCCAGTGCAATTGTCCACCACGCGCCTTAGCTGACGCGCGAAATTGCCTGGGTTCTTCGGGGTGCTCCAGATGCTGGTGACGCAAAGCTCGCCGCATCGACAATCAGCATCGTTGAAGGGGCAATACATCTTTCCCTAACAGTGCCCTCCACCCGCAACGACTCTCCATCCATGGTACTCAGCGTGCCTCAAGGCCTGCTCGACCTCTTTCTTGGCGTGACTGGGGCGCGGCATCGAATGTTCTCCAGTGTGGGCACTCAATCATTGGTTGTCAAATGACAACCAATGAGCATGAATGACCACCACACTACAGACCTCACGACACCAATATCGGCCGCCAAACGCGCTTGGGAGGCGTCTTACATACTTTGGGGAATGGCGCTCAACACGTTGTGCTTACCTGGCGATCAACCCATCCCCACGCAACAACGTCTCCAGGCAATGCTCCTGCACCCCATAGAACGCCTTGAGCTGCGCAATCTTCTCCAGCAGCGCCCCCGCCTCTACGGGCTGTTTGCGCTTCACCGCAAGAATCATCTTGTTCTTGTTGGTGTGCTCCAGCGAGATGAACTCGAAGACCTTGGTCTCGTAGCCGCAGGCCTCGAGGTACAGCGCACGCAGGCTATCGGTGAGCATCTCGGCCTGCTGCCCAAGGTGCAGGCCGTACTGCAGCATCGGCTGCAGCAGCCCTGGGCTGTGCAGTTGCGGGCGGATCTGCTTGTGGCAGCACGGCGAGCACATGATGATCGCCGCGTTGCAGCGGATGCCGGTGTGGATGGCGTAGTCGGTGGCGATGTCGCAGGCATGCAGGGCAATCATCACCTCGATGGCCTCCGGCACCACGCTGCGCACGTCACCGCACTCGAACACCAACCCCGGGTGCTCAAGGCGCGCGGCAGCGGCGTTGCACAGCTCGACCATATCCGGGCGCAGCTCGACGCCAGTGACCTGTGCCTCACGCCCGAGGGTGTTGCGCAGGTAGTCGTGCATGGCGAACGTCAGGTAGCCCTTGCCCGAGCCGAAGTCGGCCACCCGCAAGGCCTGATCGGCCGCCACCGGCGCGCTGGCCAGGGCGTGGTCGAAGACCTCGATGAACTTGTTGATCTGCTTCCACTTGCGCGACATCGACGGGATCAACGCGCCTTGCGCGTCGGTCACCCCAAGATCGCGCAGGAAGGGGCGCGACAGTTCCAGATAACGCTTCTTCTCACGGTCATGCCCACCTGCCGCCGCTTCACGGGGTGCCTGCTGGGCCAGGTGGCGGCGCAGCATCGGCTTGCCCTTCTTGCTGAACTCCAGTTGCACTTCACCCGCACCGGTGAACAGGTGAGCGTTGCGAAAGCTCTCCGGCAGCAGTTCGGCCACCAGTGCCTGCGCCTGGCCCAATGGCAGGTTGCGGGTAATGTCGCGGGTCTGGTGGCGGTAGACCAGTTGCAGGCAGGCCTCACCCTTGAGCTGCACCGGTTTGGCGATGATCCGCTGCAGGGTCTGGTCGGCCCCCACGTGGCGGGCCAGCACCAGTTTGGCCAGGCTGCCATCGGCCAGGGCGTCGGCCAGCAGGCTCAGGAACTGGGCGCGCGCATCCGGCGCGATGGGGGCGGAAGTAGTCGACGACATGGGGAGCGGGTGCCTCGGAATGCGGGGAGCGCGTTGCGCAATGCCGCGCATTCTACGTCGCTGGCCGCCCATCGCGAAGGTTTTCGCGATGGGCGCGGCTCAATCGAGGATCACCAGGCGATTGGGCAACTCGTTGCGCGCGTGGGTAGGCGGTACATGCTCGCTGAGCAGTTCGCCGCACGCCTCGATGCATTCCACGAAACCTTGCAAGGTACGGCCCTGGCAGACCTGCTCGGTGAACCGCGCGACGATCGCTTCGCGGGCCTGAGGCGGCAGGTGCCGGGCGATCCCTTCATCGACCAGGATCTCGACATGCCGCTCGGCCTCGCTGACAAAAATCAGCACCCCGGTAGCCCCGGCGGTGCGCTGCAGGTTGAGTTCGAGAAACTGCTGCCGGGCAAGCCCGGAAGCCCGTCGCCGACGCAGTATCGCCGGCACCACCCAGGCGGCCAGGCGTGGATGGCGCAGCAACAGACACAAGGCAACAAAGGTGAGCATCTGCGCCAGCAACAGGCCGTTGAGGCCGATCCCGCCCTGCCAGCGGTGCAGCAGCAACGGTATGACCAGCGCCAGCAGCGCTGCCCAGAGCAGGGGTAGATAGGGGTAGTCGTCGGCGCGGCGCGCCAGCACGGTCACCAGCTCCGCGTCGGTGCGCCGCTCGACGCGTGCGATCGCCTCGGCGATCTGGCGCTGTTCGTATTCGGTCATGCCATCGTCTCTTGAGCGTTCTTATCATTGTTATCCCGGCATCGGGGTGGCGAGAGTGTATCTCAACAAGCGCTCCATATAAGGCATAATCCGCGGCTGCGTCGGATCATGGACGAATGATCCATAAAATCGCCAGCGGACCGCATAACAACAGGCGTACGAAACCTCTCGGCCAACCGCCCTACTCAACAACGGAATTGATGATGAAACTGTCTTTGCTGGGCCTGGCCATGGGCCTTGCCAGTCAGGCGGCCCTTGCCGCCCCCTCCGCCCCGCCCCTGCAAGACAAGCAGGCATTCATCGACCATCTGGTCAGCCAGATGACCGAGGCCGAAAAGATCGGCCAGCTGCGCCTGATCAGCATTGGCCCCGAAATGCCCCACGAGAAGATCCGCGAAGAGATTGCCGCCGGGCGCATCGGCGGCACCTTCAACTCGCGCACCGCCCCCGAGAACCGGCCGATGCAGGACGCCGCCATGCGCAGCCGCCTGAAGATCCCGATGTTCTTCGCCTACGACACCATCCATGGCGAGCGCACCATCTTCCCGATCGGCCTGGGACTGGCCGCGACCTGGGACATGGATGCCATCGCCAAGGTCGGCCGTACCTCGGCCATCGAGGCCGCCGCCGACTCGCTGGACATGACCTTCGCGCCGATGGTCGACATCGCCCGCGACCCGCGCTGGGGCCGCACCAGTGAAGGCTTCGGCGAAGACACCTACCTCACCTCGCGGATCGGCCAGGTGATGGTCAAGTCGTTCCAGGGCAAGAGCCCGGCCGAACCCGACAGCATCATGGCCATCGTCAAGCACTTCGCCCTGTACGGCGCGGTGGAAGGCGGGCGCGACTACAACACAGTCGATATGAGCCTGCCGAAGATGTACAACGAATACCTGCCGCCCTACCGCGCCGCGCTGGACGCTGGCGCGGGTGGCGTCATGGTGGCGCTGAACTCGATCAACGGCGTGCCGGCCACCTCCAACACCTGGCTGATGAACGACCTGCTGCGCAAGGAGTGGGGCTTCAAGGGCGTGACCATCAGCGACCATGGCGCCATCCAGGAGCTGATCCGCCATGGCGTGGCCCGCGACGGTCGCGAAGCGGCCAAGCTGGCGATCAAGGCCGGCATCGACATGAGCATGAACGACACCCTGTACGGCGAAGAACTGCCAGGCCTGCTCAAGTCCGGCGAAGTGACCCAGGGCGAACTGAACCAGGCGGTGCGCGAAGTGCTGGGCGCCAAATACGACATGGGCCTGTTCAAGGACCCGTACGTGCGCATGGGCAAACCTGAAACCGACCTTGCCGACTACTACGCCGAGAACCGCCTGCACCGCGACGCCGCCCGCGACGTGGCACGCCGCAGCCTGGTGCTGCTGGAGAACCGCGAGCAGACCCTGCCGCTGAAGAAGGCCGGCACCATCGCCCTGGTCGGCCCACTGGCCGACGCCCCCATCGACATGATGGGCAGCTGGGCCGCCGACGGTAAGCCACAGCACTCGGTCACCGTGCGCGAAGGCCTGCGCCGCGCCGTCGAGGGCAAGGCCAAGCTGGTCTACGCCAAAGGCTCGAACGTGACCGGCGACAAGGCCATGTTCGACTATCTCAACTTCCTCAACTTCGATGCCCCGGAAATCGTCAACGACCTGCGCCCAGCCGCCGTGCTGATCGACGAAGCGGTCAAGGCCGCCCAGCAGGCCGACGTGGTGGTGGCCGTGGTCGGTGAGTCCCGTGGCATGTCCCACGAATCGTCGAGCCGCACCACCCTGGAAATCCCGGCGGTGCAGCGCGACCTGATCAAGGCCCTCAAGGCCACCGGCAAACCACTGGTGCTGGTGCTGATGAACGGCCGCCCACTGTCGATCGCCTGGGAACGTGAACAGGCCGATGCCCTGCTGGAAACCTGGTTCAGCGGTACCGAAGGCGGCAACGCCATCGCCGACGTGCTGTTCGGCGACTACAACCCGTCGGGCCGCCTGGCCATCACCTTCCCGCGCTCGGTCGGGCAGATCCCGATGTACTACAACCACCTGCGCATCGGCCGTCCGTTCACTCCTGGCAAGCCGGGCAACTACACCTCGCAGTACTTCGAGGAGCCCAACGGCCCGCTGTACCCGTTCGGCTACGGCCTGAGCTACACCAGCTTCGACCTGACGGACCTGACCCTCTCACGCACCGAACTCAAGCGCGGCGAAACCCTCAAGGCCAAGATCACGGTGAAGAACACAGGCAAACGTGACGGCGAGACCGTGGTGCAGCTGTACCTGCAGGACCAGAGCGCGTCGATGAGCCGCCCGGTGAAAGAACTGAAGAACTTCCAGAAACTGATGCTCAAGGCCGGCGAAGCACGTACCGTGACCTTCGACATCAGTGAAGAAGACCTGAAGTTCTACAATGGCCAGCTGCAGCGCGTGGCCGAGCCGGGTCAGTTCAATGTACAGATCGGCCTGGACTCGCAGGCGGTGCAGCAGCAGAGCTTCGAGCTGCTGTAAGCCAGGTTCGCCCTGATCGCGGGGCAAGCCCGCTCCCACGATGACCGCGTGGGAGCGGGCTTGCCCCGCGATCAGGGCGACACGAACAACCGAAATCCCGGATCCGCCCCATGCCCTCTTCCTTCCGCGCCCTGCGTCTGGGGCTGATCATCCTGCTGATCCTGGTCGGCACCGGCCTCAGCGCCGGCTGGGCCATGCACCAGGCCAAGCGCGAGGCCATGCGGGCCGACGCGCAGCGGGCCAGCCAACAGCTGGGCCTGTACGCCAACAACCTGCACACCCTGATCGAGCGTTACCGCGCCCTGCCTGCGGTACTGGCGCTGGACCCGGAGCTGATCGACGCCCTGCGCGGCCCGGTTACCGACTCGGTGCAAAATGCCCTGAACCACAAGCTCGAGCGCATCAACGGCGCCGCCAATTCCTCCACCCTGGAACTGCTCGACCGTACCGGCCTGGCCATCGCGGCCAGCAACTGGCGCCTGCCGACCACCTATGTCGGCTCCAACTACGGCTTTCGCCCCTATTTCAAACAGACCCGCAGCCAGGGCAGCGGCCGCTTCTACGCGGTCGGCGTGACCAGCGGCGTGCCGGGCTATTTCCTGGCCAGCGCGGTCAACGACGAACATGGCCGCTTCCTCGGCGCCATGGTGGTCAAGCTGGAGTTCCCCGAACTTGAACGCGAGTGGCGCCAGGGCAGCGATATCCTGCTGGTCAGCGACGCCCGTGGCATCACCTTCATCGCCAACCAGGACGGCTGGCGCTACCGCGAACTGCAACCGCTGAGCGGCGCCGATCGCGCCGAACTGGCTGAAACCCGCCAGTACGACAAGCAGCCGCTGGTGCCCCTGCAGCACCAGGCCCTGACCCGCTTTGCCGACAACAGCCACCTGACCCGCGTACAGGGCCCCGACGGCGCCGCCGAATACCTGTGGGAAAGCCTGCCGCTGGAAGCCGAAGGCTGGACCCTGCACCTGCTGCGCAAGCCGCAGGTCGCCGAGGATGGCCGCAACGCCGCCCTGGCCGCTGCCGCGATCTGGCTGACCCTGGTGTTCGCCGCGCTGTTCGTCAGCCAGCGCCTGCGCCTGGCCCGCCTGCGCCAGCGCAGCCGCGAAGAGCTCAAGCGCCAGGTCGAGGAGCGTACCCGCGAACTGCGCACCGCCCAGGAAGGCCTGGTGCAATCGGCCAAGCTGGCGGCGCTGGGGCAGATGTCCGCCGCCCTGGCCCACGAAATCAACCAGCCGCTGACCACCCAGCGCATGCAGCTGGAAACCCTGCGCCTGCTGCTCGACCATGGCCGTTACGATCAGGCGCGCCAGGCCCTCGAACCGCTTGAGCAGATGCTCACGCGCATGGCCGCGCTCACCGGCCACCTGAAGACCTTCGCCCGCAACAGCCCCGGCGGCCTGCGCGAGCGCCTGGACCTGGCCACGGTGGTCGACCAGGCGCTGCACCTGCTCGAGGCGCGCATCCACGCCGAAGCGGTCGACGTGGCGCTGTACCTGGCCCGCCCGGCCTGGGTCCGCGGCGATGCGATCCGCCTGGAGCAGGTGCTGATCAACCTGCTGCGCAACGCCCTCGACGCCATGGCCGACAAGCGCTACAAACGCCTGGAGATCCGCATCGAACTCGACGATGGCCAGTGGCGCCTGAGCGTGCTCGACTCCGGTGGCGGTATCGAGCCGGCCGACCTGGCCAAGGTGTTCGACCCATTCTTCACCACCAAGCCTGTGGGTGAAGGGCTGGGCCTGGGCCTGGCGATTTCCTACGGCATCGTGGTCGATGCCGGCGGCTGCCTGCAGGTCGAAAACCTGCCGGGCGGCGCGCGTTTCAGCCTGACGCTACCCCGCGACCTGGAGCCGGTATGTTGAATTCAGTGATCGTCGTCGATGACGAAGCCAGTATCCGCACCGCCGTGGAACAGTGGCTGAGCCTGTCGGGCTTCAGCGTGCAACTGTTCGCCCGTGGCGAGGATTGCCTGGCGCAGCTGCCGCGCAATTTCCCCGGGGTGATCCTCAGCGACGTGCGCATGCCCGGGCTCTCCGGCATGCAACTGCTGGAACGGCTGCAACAGGATGACCCCGACCTGCCGGTGATCCTGCTCACCGGCCATGGTGATGTGCCGATGGCGGTGGAGGCGATGCGCAACGGCGCCTACGACTTCCTGGAAAAACCCTTCACCCCGCAGCACCTGCTGGGCAGCCTCGGCCGTGCCCTGGAAAAACGCCGGCTGGTCCTGGAGAACCGTCGCCTGCATGAGCAGGCCGACCTCAAGGCGCAGCTCGAAACCAGCCTGCTCGGCATGTCCCAGGGGCTGCAACAGTTGCGCCGGCAGGTGCTGGACCTGGCCAGCCTGCCGGTGAACGTGCTGATCCGTGGCGAGACCGGCAGCGGCAAGGAGCGAGTGGCGCGCTGCCTGCACGATTTCGGCCCGCGCGCAGACAAGCCCTTCGTCGCGCTCAATTGCGCGGCGATCCCCGAAACCCTGTTCGAGGCCGAGCTGTTCGGCCATGAGAGCGGCGCGTTCACCGGCGCCCAGGGCAAACGCATCGGCAAGCTGGAATACGCCAACGGTGGCACCGTGTTCCTCGACGAAATCGAAAGCATGCCGTTGGCCCAGCAGGCCAAGCTGCTGCGGGTGATCCAGGAACAGAAGCTTGAGCGCCTGGGGGCCAACCAGAGCATCGCCGTCGACTTGCGCATCATTGCCGCGACCAAGCCCGACCTGCTTGAAGAGGCCCGTGCCGGGCGCTTTCGCGAAGACCTGGCGTACCGCCTCAACGTGGCCGAACTGCGCCTGGCACCGCTGCGCGAGCGGCGCGAAGACATCCCGCTGCTGTTCGAACACTTCGCCCGCACGGCTGCCGAACGCCTGGGCCGCCAAGCCCCACCGGTCAGTGGAGGACGCTTGGCGCAACTGCTGGCCCACGACTGGCCGGGCAATGTGCGTGAGCTGGCCAATGCGGCCGAGCGTCATGCCCTGGGGCTGGATTCGCCGAACCTTGAGAGCCTGCCAGGCGGGCAGTCGCTGGGTGAGCAGATGGAGGCCTTCGAAGCCCAATGCCTGCGTGCGGCGCTGCGCCAGCACAAGGGCGAGATCAAGGGGGTGATGGAGGCGTTGCAGCTGCCACGGCGTACGCTGAACGAGAAGATGCAGCGGCATGGGCTGGTGCGTGAGGATTTTCTCGGTAGCGAATGAGCGGATTTCCGCTTATCGATTCGACTAAATGAGCGAAAAACCGCTCATGCGATGGGTTGGTTGCGACCCCATCGCGGGGCAAGCCCGCTCCCACAGTGATCGCTATAACGCAGGTGATACATGGCCTGCGTGGGAGCGGGCTTGCCCCGCGATGCCCTCAAATGGATCACCCCGCCCCCATTTGGCACAGCTCCTGCAAAACCCTTCTCAAGCTGCGCCCCAAGCGCGCTCCACAAAAACAACGAGAAGGTATCCCTGATGGATAACGCCAGCACTCTGCCCGCCGGAGCGGCCGCCGCGGAGAAAACCACCGCCAGCCGCCTCAAGTCGATCTTCAGTGGTTCCATCGGCAACATGGTCGAATGGTACGACTGGTACGTCTACGCTGCATTTTCCCTGTACTTCGCCAAGGCCTTCTTCCCGGCCGGCGACACCACCGCACAACTGCTCAACACCGCCGCGATCTTCGCCGTGGGCTTCCTGATGCGCCCGATCGGCGGCTGGCTGATGGGCATCTACGCCGACCGCAAAGGCCGCAAGGCCGCGCTGATGGCTTCGGTGCTGCTGATGTGCGCCGGCTCCCTGGTCATTGCCCTCACCCCCGGCTACGAGACCATCGGCGTTGCCGCACCGGTCCTGCTGGTGGTCGCGCGCCTGATGCAAGGCCTGTCGGTAGGCGGTGAATACGGCACCTCGGCCACCTACCTCAGCGAGATGGCCAGCAAGGAACGCCGTGGCTTCTTCTCCAGCTTCCAGTACGTGACCCTGATTTCCGGCCAGCTCATCGCCCTGGCGGTGCTGATCATCCTGCAGAACACACTGACCACCGAAGAGCTGTATGCCTGGGGCTGGCGTGTACCCTTCGTGATCGGCGCCCTGTGCGCAGTGGTTGCCCTGTACCTGCGCCGTGGCATGGAAGAGACCGCCTCCTTCACCAAGAAGGAAAAGTCCAAAGAGAGCCTGATGCGCACCCTGATGCGCCACCCCAAGGAACTGCTGACCGTGGTCGGCCTGACCATGGGCGGCACCCTGGCCTTCTACACCTACACCACCTACATGCAGAAGTACCTGGTCAACACCGTGGGCATGAGCATCAGCGACTCGACCACCATCTCGGCGGCCACGCTGTTCCTGTTCATGTGCCTGCAGCCGATCATCGGCGGGCTGTCCGACAAGATCGGCCGTCGCCCGATCCTGATCGCCTTCGGCGTGCTCGGCACCCTGTTCACCGTACCGATCCTCAGCACCCTGCACACCATCCAGACCTGGTGGGGCGCGTTCTTCCTGATCATGGCCGCGCTGATCATCGTCAGCGGCTACACCTCGATCAACGCCGTGGTCAAAGCCGAGCTGTTCCCCACCGAAATCCGCGCCCTGGGCGTCGGCCTGCCGTACGCGCTGACCGTATCGATCTTCGGCGGTACTGCCGAGTACGTGGCCCTGTGGTTCAAGAGCATCGGCATGGAAACCGGCTTCTACTGGTACGTCACCGGCTGCATCGCCTGCTCGCTGCTGGTCTACGCGACCATGAAGGACACCAAGCAGCATTCGCGGATCACCACTGACTGATCGGCTGCACGGCAATGAACAAGGGGCGCTCCGGCTGACGGGGCGCCCCTTTTTATTGGCTGTGAGCCGAATAACGCGTCACTCAGGACATCTCCATCGCCCGCTGCGGCTCACGACGCTGGTAGTAGGTGGCCGCCAGCACCAGCACCAGCAGCCCCCCGCCCAGCACCATCGACGAACCCACGGTACCGAAGTCCAGGCCGCCTTTCTCGTGGGGCTTGGTCAGCACGTCGCCCAGGGTCGCACCGAATGGGCGAGTGAGCACGAAGGCGATCCAGAACAGCACCACGCCGGAGATCTTCGTCCAGTAGCGGGCAGCCGCCACCACGGCGATTGCCGAGCCGATCAGCAGCGCACCGCCGGCGAAGCCCAGCCCCGAATCGTCGGCCAGGTAGTCGCCCAGCGCAGTGCCGAGGGTGTTGGAGAACAGGATCGCCACCCAATAGAACAGCTCACCGCTGCGGTTCTTGATACGGGTGACATCCAGCGGGTTGCCGCTCATGCGCCACACGGCGAAGGTCAGCAGCAGGATGCCGATCAGCAGCGCCGAGCCTGTTGCATAACCCAGCCCCAGGGTGCGGTCCATGAAGTCGGACATGGTGGTGCCGGCAGTACTGGTGGAAAGGATCACCAGCCAATAGAGCATCGGGTTGTAGCGGCGCGAGTAGAGCTGGGTGACCAGGGTCAGCAGAAACACGCTGATCAACAGCAGCGAGCTCATCGCATAACCGATATTCAGGGTCATGGACAGCAGGTCGCCCGCCGTCTCGCCAAGTGTGGTTGCGCAGATCTTCATGACCCAGAAGGCCAGGGTGATTTGCGGGAGTTTGTTCATCGTTGTGCCGCTCCAGGTGTTAAGTGCGGCGATGGTGAAGAGCGTTGTCTGAAAAAACGGTTGGAGTTGCATGAAAAAAGCGTTTGTCGCGCACGACGAATGCTCGTGAGCTGTTAATTCGGCATTAATTCCCACCCGCCATGCTTGGCCAACTGAAAAAGCCGCACCGATCGCACGGCCTGATATAGCCAGGTACTGCTTTCGACCAAGGACAAGCGCGCCCGTAACAATCGAAATGATCGATTATTTTGCGCTGTTTTTTGCGCTTTTTAATCAACTTAATCGGCGTAGCATTGAACCCATAGAAACAAACAACCCACTGATCCACCGGAGCAACGACCATGAAAAACAAACTGATCCTCGCCCTGACCCTCTCGGTTCTGACCACTGGCGCTTTCGCCGAAGACGGTTTCAGCCGTACCAGCGCCCACACCTTCGCCGCCATCCAGAGCCAGTCGAACAGCTACGCAGAAGATGGTTCTGACCGCACCAACGGCCAACGCTTTGCCGAAGACGGCTTCGACCGCACCAATGGCCAACGCTTCGCCGAAGACGGCTTCGACCGCACCAACGGCCAACGCTTCGCCGAAGACGGCTTCGACCGCACCAACGGCCARCGCTTCGCCGAAGACGGCTTCGACCGCACCAACGGCCAACGCTTCGCTGAAGACGGCTTCGACCGCACCAACGGCCAACGCTTCGCCGAAAACGGCTTCGACCACACCAACGCCCACCGCTTCAGCTGATTGCTGAAAGCGTGCAACCAGCCCGGCTTCGGCCGGGCTTGATCATTTTCAGCCAGGCAAAGCCTTGGCACACTAGGCGCCTCGTCCCCAACCAGGAGTGGCCTCGCGGCCTTGCGCAGATGTACTACTACGAACCCGCCAAAGGCCACGGCCTGCCCCACGACCCGTTCAACGCCATCGTCGGCCCCCGGCCCATCGGCTGGATCTCCAGCCACGACCGCGAAGGCCGCCTGAACCTGGCGCCCTACAGCTTCTTCAACGCCTTCAACTACATCCCACCGATCATCGGTTTCTGCAGCGTCGGGCGCAAAGACAGCCTGAACAACATCGAGCAGACCGGCGAGTTCGTCTGGAACCTGGCCACCCGGCCATTGGCCGAACAAATGAACCAGAGCTGCGCCGCGGTGGCGGCCGAGGTCGACGAGTTCGCCCTCAGCGGCCTTACGCCAGCGGCTTCGAACGTGGTCAAGGTGCCACGTGTGGGCGAGAGCCCGGTGAGTTTCGAATGCAAGGTGAGCCAGATCGTCCAGCTCAAGCGAGCCGACCAGGAAGTAGTGCCCAGCTGGCTGATCCTTGGCGAGGTGGTGGCCGTGCACATTGCCGAACACCTGCTCAAGGACGGCATCTACGACACCGCCGCCGCCGAACCTATCCTGCGTGGCGGCGGCCCGGCGGACTACTTCGCGCTGGGTGAGCTGTTCAAGATGAGCCGCCCGCAGGTCTGATCAGAAGATCAGTTCGCCTTCCTCACCCACGCCCTGCAGGCGTTCGAGTTCGGCGCAGGCAGCTGCGTCGGCGGCGATGGCGGAGGTGAACACCTGGCCCTCGAGGACCTTGTGGAAGCGCGGCGCACCGCCCATGTTCAGGGCCTTCACGGCAATCGCCGCGTTGTAGCCGCCGCCTTCCACCGGGACCATCGCCGAAACCGCTTCGAAGTGAGGGAATTCTTTACGTGCCATGCTGCTCTGCGCCTGTGTGATCGAGGGGCGGCATTGTACACCTGACATGGCCCCTGGGCCGGAACGATCAGGCAAAGGTATGCAGGTCCAGGCTGCTGACCACTTGCGCCTGCACCAGCTCACCGAACACGTTCAGCGTCGGCGAAGCGAAATAACCGCTCATCGCCTGCTGGTCGCACCAGCTGCCGCTGAGCAGCCACAGGTCGGCATCGACTTGCGAGCGTTGCACACTGAACGCCAGGCAACCCGGCGCGCGCCGCGTGGGCTCGAGCAAATCGCGCAGGCGCACGCCGAGTTCCGCGGAACGACCGTTGCTGGCGCGGATGAACGCCAAATGGGTGACCGGTTGCTGAAGGGTCATGAACGATCTCCTTGAAGCCAGGGGCGAGAAACAGGCTGCCAAGGTTAGGGGCCGCCCCTCGCGCGACGTTAGGCCATTACTGCCGGCCGATTGCCTGATCCTGCAGCGCTGCAGGATCAGGCAATCGATCTGCAGCATCCGACTAGCGCCCGGCATTGCCCAAACCTATGCTGCGTCGGTCAGCAGAGGAAACCCGCCATGACCACTTCCCCGCCCCTCGAACCCTCCCTGGAACAGCAGCGCCAGGAGCTGGCCGGGCTGATCCTGCGCCATGCCGGTGAACCCTTTGGCCCGGCCTCGCCCATCGAAGACCTCTACCTCACCTGCTACCGCGAAGATATTCGCGGCATGCCCGCCCTGGCCCAGCCGGCCCTGTGCGTCCTGGCCCAAGGCAGCAAGACCCTGATCCTGGGCGATGAACACTATGCCTACGACCCACTGAACTACATGGTGGTGTCGGTGACCCTGCCGATCAGCGGCGCGCTGCTCAAGGCCAGCCCGGAACACCCGGCCCTGGGCCTGCGGCTGGACATCGACCCGGCGCAGATCAGCCAGCTGATTGCCGAAAGCAGCCCGATGGTGGTCCCCAACCTGCCTTCCGGCCGCGGCCTGTTCGTCGAAAAAAGCGACCCGCAGCTGCTGGATGCCCTGCTGCGCCTGATCCGCCTGCTGGATACGCCGCGTGATATCCCGATCCTCGCGCCGCTGATCCGACGCGAGATTCTCTACCGCCTGCTGCGCGGGCCGCAGGGCCACCGCCTGTACGAGATCGCCCTGTCCAACAGCCAGACTCACCGGGTGTGCCAGGCGATCAGCTGGCTCAACCAGCATTACCAGCAACCGCTGCGCATCGAGGACCTGGCGCGCGAAGTGAACCTCAGCACCTCGACCCTGCACCATCGCTTCAAGGCGGTGACGTCGATGAGCCCGTTGCAGTACCAGAAGCAGCTGCGGCTTCAAGAGGCGCGGCGGTTGATGCTCAATGACGGGCTGGAGGCGGCGGTGGCGGGGTATCGGGTGGGCTATGAGAGCCCGTCGCAGTTCAGCCGCGAATACAGCAGGCTGTATGGCGCGCCGCCGATCAGAGATGTGGCGCGGTTGCGTGCCAGTGCTGGCTGAGTGAATGCATCGCGGGGCAAGCCCGCTCCCACGCTATAGCCCGTGGGAGCGGGCTTGCCCCGCGATGGCGTCGGTACAGTCGTGT
>NZ_JAVYJF010000031.1:0-52194 GCF_032621715.1 Pseudomonas sp. zfem004
GATACCAAAATGCTGCGCTACCTTCCTGAAGCCATTGTTGCCTTCTAGGTAGGCGCTGATGGCTATGAGCTTGAAGCGCTCGGTGTACTTGCCCATAAATCCCCCAAGGGTTGGATTGGTGTCCAACTTCTTGGGGGCAGTCCAGGTATTGCGCCGCCCTGGAGGCAGTGAAGTACCTGTGGGAGCGGGTTTACCCGCGAAAGGGCCAAAACAGGCCCTGAGCCTACCCCTTCGTCTACCATTGAAACCTGCCCCCCACTGCCCCATCTAAGCACCATAGCCATTCACGCAGGTGCCCCATGAGCGACCAGCAGGATTTCCCGGACCGCCCCGACGAACACAGCGAAGTCGAACACCCCGACCACGCGACCGGCGCCGGCCACCATCTCGCCCTGCCCGGCCAGCAACTGCCGGACAAGGTCTACGTGATCCCGATCCACAATCGCCCGTTCTTCCCCGCGCAAGTGCTGCCGGTGATCGTCAATGAAGAGCCCTGGGCCGAAACCCTCGACCTGGTGGCCAAGACCCCGCACCACTCGCTGGCGCTGTTCTTCATGGATACCCCGGCCGAAGACCACCGCCACTTCGACACCAAGGCCCTGCCTGAGTACGGCACCCTGGTGAAGGTGCACCACGCCAGCCGCGAAGGCGGCAAGCTGCAGTTCGTCGCCCAGGGCCTGACCCGGGTGCGCATCCGCACCTGGCTCAAGCACCACCGCCCGCCCTACCTGGTCGAAGTCGAATACCCGCACCAGCCGGCGCAGCCCACCGATGAGGTGAAGGCCTACGGCATGGCGCTGATCAACGCGATCAAGGAGCTGCTGCCGCTCAACCCGCTGTACAGCGAAGAGCTGAAGAACTACCTCAACCGCTTCAGCCCCAACGACCCGTCGCCGCTCACCGATTTCGCCGCCGCGCTCACCTCCGCCACCGGCAGCCAGCTGCAGGAAGTGCTGGACTGCGTGCCCATGCTCAAACGCATGGAAAAAGTGCTGCCGATGCTGCGCAAGGAAGTCGAAGTCGCGCACCTGCAGAACGAGATTTCCGCCGAGGTGAACCGGCAGATCGGCGAGCACCAACGCGAGTTCTTCCTCAAGGAACAGCTCAAGGTCATCCAGCAGGAGCTGGGCCTGACCAAGGACGACCGCAGCGCCGATGTCGAGCAGTTCCAGCAACGCCTGCAAGACAAGACCCTACCCGAGCAGGCGAAAAAACGCATCGACGAAGAGATGGGCAAGCTGGCCATCCTCGAAACCGGCTCGCCGGAATACGCCGTCACCCGCAACTACCTGGACTGGGCCACCGCCCTGCCCTGGGGCGTGTATGGCGACGACAAGCTCGACCTTGCGCACGCTCGCAAAGTGCTGGACCGCCACCACGCAGGGCTCGACGACATCAAGGAGCGCATCCTCGAATTCCTCGCCGTGGGCGCCTGGAAAGGCGAGATCAGTGGCTCGATCGTGCTGCTGGTGGGCCCGCCCGGGGTGGGCAAGACCAGTATCGGCAAGTCCATCGCCGAATCCCTCGGCCGGCCGTTCTACCGCTTCAGCGTCGGCGGCATGCGTGACGAGGCCGAGATCAAGGGCCATCGCCGTACCTACATCGGCGCCCAGCCGGGCAAGCTGGTGCAGGCGCTGAAGGAGGTCGAGGTGATGAACCCGGTGATCATGCTCGATGAGATCGACAAGATGGGCCAGAGCTACCAGGGCGACCCCGCCTCGGCGCTGCTGGAAACCCTCGACCCCGAGCAGAACGTCGATTTCCTCGACCATTACCTGGATCTGCGCCTGGACCTGTCCAAAGTGCTGTTCGTCTGCACCGCCAACACCCTGGACTCGATCCCCGGGCCGTTGCTCGACCGCATGGAAGTGATCCGCCTGTCCGGCTATATCACCGAAGAAAAACTGGCCATCGCCAAGCGCCACCTGTGGCCCAAGCAGCTGGAAAAGGCCGGTGTCTCGAAGCGCAGCCTGAGCATCAGCGACAGCGCCCTGCGTACGGTGATCGAGGGTTATGCCCGCGAGGCCGGCGTGCGCCAGCTGGAGAAACAACTGGGCAAGCTGGTGCGCAAGGCAGTGGTCAAGCTGCTGGACAATCCGGACGCCAAACTGAAGATCGGCAACAAGGAGCTTGAACCGGCCCTCGGCATGCCGGTGTTCCGAAGCGAACAGGTGCTGGCCGGCAAGGGCGTGATCACCGGCCTGGCCTGGACCAGCATGGGTGGCGCCACCCTACCGATCGAGGCCACGCGCATCCACACCCTCAGCCGCGGCCTCAAGCTCACCGGCCAGTTGGGGGATGTGATGAAGGAGTCGGCGGAAATCGCCTACAGCTATGTCAGCTCCAACCTGAAGCAGTTCGGTGGCACGCCCGGCTACTTCGCCGAGGCCTTCATTCACCTGCACGTGCCCGAAGGCGCCACCCCCAAGGATGGCCCCAGCGCCGGCGTGACCATGGCCAGCGCGCTGTTGTCGCTGGCCCGTGACCAGGCGCCGAAGAAAGGCGTGGCCATGACCGGCGAGTTGACCCTGACCGGGCAGGTGCTGCCGATTGGCGGCGTGCGCGAGAAGGTGATTGCCGCGCGACGGCAGAAAATCTTCGAGCTGATCCTGCCCGAGGCCAATCGCGGTGATTTCGCGGAGTTGCCGGAGTATTTGAAAGAGGGCCTGACCGTTCATTTCGCCAAGCGCTATGCGGATGTGGCAAAGGTACTTTTCAGCTGAGGAAACGGCGTAGGCGGGCTGACGGCGCCCGCCCTACCCGAACACCTTGCTCATGCCCGTGGCATGCTCGCCGATAGCCGCCCACTGGCCGAGGAACTGCCTGAAGTAGAACATGAACATCGCCAGTTGCTGGCGAGTGTCCATGCGCTGCAGGCGTTGCATGGCACTCTCTAGATAGGCCTCGATGGTCTGCCAGGCGGTGTGCAGATGACCGCTGGTGACCACCACGTCCCACAGTTCGGTAACCAGTAGCTGCATTTCGCCTTCGAGCAGGTTGACCCGGCCCTCGACCCGGCGGTGTTGCGCCAGACGCAGGCTGAGCTGCCGGTGACGGTGCTCCAGCGACCTGATCTCGGCGAGCGCGGCCGCGGCCTTGCGGCCATAGATCGAACGGCTGACGAGGAAGTCGAACGGGCCATCTGCCCAACCGAGCCAAGACTGCTTCAAGTAAAACTGGTACTCGCGCTGTACGGCCCTGATGTCTTCATTGAGCATCTCCAGCTCCCAATCCAGGTCGAAGGCCTCTGGCGAGCCGGAAAAGCGCTTCGCCGCACGGCACTTTTCCAGGATGGAAGGTATCAGCCGCTCACGGGCGGTATCACGAAAGACCTGCAGGCCAATACGCAAGGTGTCGACCTGCTGGTCGTAGTCATCCACAAGCGCGTGCAATTGCACAAGTTCGCCACCCATCGCGGCAATCAACTGTCGGTCATGGCTGTCGAGCGCGACGGGCGGCGCTTGCTGCAGGCTTTCCCAGCTTTCCTTGTTTGCGCCGAGGGCGCGCGTGCGAGCGGCCAATGCCACCACTTTGTTTCCTTCCACTTCAATGCTGGCCGCGTGCCTTTGCAACTCGGCGGTGACCCGCTGACATTGCACGCGCAAGTCCATCCAGCTGTCGCCATGTGCCCGCAACTGCTGGAACAACATCAGCATGCTCTGAGGCGCCAGTTCAGGCTCGCTGATCCGTTCGTACCCCTGCCACTCCATGGCTTGTGCGATCTCAGAAGGCAGCTGCTGAACACTCGCGCAGTAGGCATCAAATACCTGCAGGGCCGGTCGGGTGACCAGCATGCCCGCTTGGCTGTGACCATCACGTTCGTCCATCGCCTCGATCAGCGCACCCGGCAGCACGATCGCCTTGGTTTGTTGTACGTCGAAACTCAATTGTCGTGGGTTCATTTACATACTTCAGGGAGTGGGCACCGTCCGCCAATTCCCCGGTTGACGGCGCCCGGGGCTTCAGAACGCCCGACGGTCCTGTTCAAGCAGACTACGCAGGAAGCCGAGCAAGGCCGCGAACGCCTGCGCCACAGAGGCGACATCGCTGGCAGTGGTCAATGCATGGTTGGTGATCTGCGCCTGCCGGGCCTGCAAGGAATGGCGCAGGGCATTGGTCTCGCTTTCCCACTGCGCACGTAGCACAAGCAGGCGCGGCAAGTCGTCCAGCGCTGCCAGGTTGCTCTGCAACTCGGCCTGCCCCCGGGCCAGCTCGCGCAGCTGGTCAGCCAGGCCCTTGAGGCGCTCCTGCAGCGCGCGGCGCTCACGCTGCAGCTGTTCGTAGCGCATGCCTTCGATCAGGTCGCCCAACAGCACTTTGAGCTGTTCCACCGCCTGGGTCAGAACCTCGGCTGTGACCAGTGCCTCACCGCCCGGGACCGCCAGTTTCTGCAAGTCGGCGAGCGACGGCACTACACCGCCAAAACGCGTTTGCAGGCCATTGGCTTCCAGGGTGGCAATGGCCTTGAGCACGCTCTCGACCTTGACGGCCTCACGCTCATGCTCTTCAGTCAGCTGCCGCTCGGTGCCCGAGGCTGCTTGTTGCTGCTTGAGCAGGCGCTGCTTGTCGCCCTGACCATTCAGCACCGGCAGGGCCGCGAGTGCCTGGCACTCGCTTGCCAGGTGAGCCAGCAAACGGCCCAGCAGTGACGCGACAGCGTCGCGGGCTTCTCCGGCGAGGCCGACCAGTTCGGCACCATCGTCGTCGCCAAAGGCATCCAGGATATCGCCCAGAGGATCGCTGGCCAGTTCGGCAACCAGGCGTTGGGCATTGCCAGCCAATTGCCGGCGGCAACTGTCGAACAGCTTCATGTGCCGCTCAAGGCCCTCTTGAAGCAGAGGCGCGAATTTCAGTGCGCCCTGCTGCCAGGCAGCGGTATACGCGCGATTGGCAGCAAGGATGTGTTCCATCTGCGGCGCGTCGGCCGGCTGCAGGTAAGTGACATTGTCATTCATGCTCGTTCACCTTTCATTGGGCCGAGGCGGCTTCGTCGAAAATGCGGGTTAAGTGCAGGCTGGTTTTCTCGATGGCGGCCCACTGTTTGAAGAACTGCTTGAAATGCAGCCCGAAAATCGCCAGCCGTTGGGTATCGTCGATTCGCTCGAGACGCGAGATGGAAGTGTCGATGTAAGCGCCAACGATGCCCCACGCTGTTTGCAGGTGGGAGGCGGAAGTCACCACATCCTGCAGCCGGGTATCGAGTTCGCTGATGGCGGTGGACAAGGTTTCCATGCGTCCTTCCAGGTTGACTCGCAGGGTCAACTGCTCACTGAAAGAGCGCCGCTCAGCCTGACGCGTCTGGCGTTCCTTGCGCACTTTTTCGGCCTTGCTGCCATAGATGCCACCGGTGATCAACGCACCAATCGGGCCAGCGGCCAGCCCGCTCAAGGCCATCTTGACGTACTGGTCGTATTCCTTGCTCAACGCCTCGATATCAGCGTCCAGCTGTGCCAGCAGGCCACGCAGGCGCTCGACCTCACCATCGTTCTGCTTGCGCTCGACGGACTGGCCCTTGGTCTTGACTGCGGGAATCAACTTGAAGCGAGCGATATCGCGAAATGACTCGGTTTGCTCCTTCACAGCCGCGACCCGAACGGCGTAGTCGCGTACATCCTTGTTGAGAAACTGCATGTACTCGAGCAGCGTCGACACCGAGTCCCGGTCGCTGGCACCCAACGGCAGCGGGTCACGCAAGGCAAGCTCCTGCCATTGGCTTTCCCTGTCCAGTTTGAGGACCTCGGCGGTCAGTTCGATGATCACCTCGCCTGCGATCCTGATCGCGCCGGCGGTCGCTGCCAGCTGGCTGGCGAGGCGCTTGCTGTTGTCCGAGAGCGGAGCCCAGCTGCGCGCGTGGCTACGCAGGTCGGCGAACAGCGTGCTCCATGCAGCCGGCTTGAGCTCTGGTTCATCGATATCGGTGTAGCCCAGCCAACGCTGCAGATTGTCGCTGGTGGCGGGCAAGGCAAAGACGAAGTTGACGTAGCGATTGATGGTAATGATGTGCTCGCGGCTGAGGGTCAAGCCGCCTTCTCCCTCACCGTCACGCTCGGCCATGGCCTTGACCAGCTCGCCCGGTACGATTGCAGCATCCTGTTGCAGCTGATCATAATCAGCCTTATTTGCATTCATGGTCCTGCTCCCTTGATTCGAGCCTGGACAGGCTCGGGAGGAGCAACACTAGGTAACCCGTATTCCCGATAGCAGCGGGCAGCCATTCCTGCCCGGCTGGTTTTTCCCTCGACCCGGAGCCACCATGCCCTACCACCGCGCACTCTTTCTACTTGGCCTGGCGCTGTTAGGCGCCTGCGCGCAACAGCCGCAACGCACCGTCGAACTGGACGCCGAAAGCGAATGTCCGACACGTCTGCAGGTCGGCCAGAACATGACCCTCAGCCTGCCCAGCAACCCCAGCACCGGTTACCGCTGGCTGTTGCAGAACCCGGCCCCGGAGATCCTGCGCGCCCTCGGCCCCGAGGTGTACAGCAGCCCCGAAGAAGCCGGTATCGTCGGCAGCGGCGGGATCTCCACCTGGCGCTTCCAGGCCAAGGCCGCAGGCGAGGGCCACCTGATCCTGGTCTACCAGCAGCCCTGGGCCCCGGAAGTGCGCCCGGTGCAGACCTTCGATTGCGCCATTCGGGTCAAGTGAGCCAGCGGCGCCGGTCAGCCAGTCATGCAAGCTTGCCGTGGTTTGGCTAGAATGCCGCCCCTGTAGATTGCCAGCCGCCCGGACCCTTCGTGAGCAAACAACCCGACCGCCTTTTCGCCCAGCCCCTGGAGCAGGTACCCGACTTCGTTTTCAACGAGGACGTGGTGCAAGTGTTCCCGGACATGATCAAGCGCTCGGTGCCCGGTTACCCGACCATCGTCGAGAACCTCGGCGTGCTGGCCGCGCGCTTCGCCCAGCCGAATACCGCGCTGTACGACCTCGGCGCCTCGCTGGGCGCAGTGACCCAGGCTCTGCGCCGGCACGTGCGCACCGAGGGTTGCCGGGTAATTGCCGTGGACAACTCCGCGGCCATGGTCGAGCGCTGCCGCCAGTACCTCACGGCCCAGGACTCGATGTTCCAGGAGCTGCTGCCGGTACAGGTGCTGGAGGCCGACATCCTGTCGTTGCCGTTCGAGCCCGCCTCGGTGGTGGCGATGAACTTCACCCTGCAGTTCATCGCCCCCGAACAGCGCCTGGAGTTGCTCGGCCGCATTCGCCAGGCCCTGCTGCCGGGCGGTGCGCTGATCCTCTCGGAGAAACTGCGTTTCGCCGATGACCAGCAACAGCAACTGCTCAACGACCTGCACCTGGACTTCAAGCGGGCCAATGGCTACAGCGAACTGGAAATTGCTCAGAAGCGCAGCGCCATCGAGAACGTGATGAAGCCCGATACGTTGGAAACCCATGCCGAGCGCCTGCGCGCCGCCGGTTTCTCCAAGGTCGTGCCCTGGTTCCAATGCCTTAACTTTGCCTCGCTGATAGCCCTGCCATGATCGATCTGTCCCCCCTCGTCCGCCGCCTGGCGGGCACGCCCCTCGCCACCTGGTCCCAAGGCCTGCAGGCACAACTGGAAAGCAAGCTGGAAAAGGGCCACGGCGACCTCGACCGCTGGCGCGGCGCGCTCGAAGCGCTGCCGCAACTGACGCCCAGCGAAATCGACCTGGTCGACGGCCTGCGCCTGGACTGCGACTGCGACGACGCCACCCGTGCCCAGATGCGTCAGGCCTTGATGGGACTGTCGCCTTGGCGCAAGGGGCCGTTCGACCTGTTCGGCGTGCATGTGGACACCGAATGGCGCTCGGACTGGAAATGGTCGCGGGTCGGCCCGCACCTGGACCTCAAAGGCAAGCGCGTGCTCGACGTGGGTTGCGGCAACGGCTACTACCAGTGGCGCATGCTCGGCGCCGGCGCCGACATGGTCATCGGTGTCGACCCCAACTGGCTGTTCTTCTGCCAGTTCCAGGCGGTACAGCAGTACCTGCCGGACTTGCCGGCCTGGCACCTGCCGTTCGCCCTGGAGGAACTGCCGGCCAACCTGGAAGGTTTCGACACGGTGTTCTCCATGGGCGTGTTCTACCACCGCCGTTCGCCCATCGAGCACCTGCTGGCGCTCAAGGACTGCCTGGTGAAAGGTGGCGAACTGGTGCTGGAAACCCTGGTGATCGAGGGCGATGAAAACCAGGTGCTGGTGCCCGAGGACCGTTATGCGCAGATGCGCAACGTGTGGTTCCTGCCGTCGGTGCCGGCGCTGGAGCGCTGGCTGCGCCGCGCCGGGTTCAGCGATGTGCGCTGCGTCGATGTGAGCGTCACCAGCGTCGAGGAGCAGCGCAGCACCGAGTGGATGCGCTACCAGTCGCTGGGCGACTTCCTCGACCCGAACGACCACGGCAAGACCGTCGAAGGCCTGCCGGCCCCGCGCCGCGCCACGCTGCTGGCGCGCAAATAAAAAAGGCGCCCTGAAGGGTAATGCCAGTCAGTTGGTGCTACATCGCACTGATTGGGGCTGCTTTGCAGCCCTTCGCGGGTAAACCCGCTCCCACAGGATCTCGATGCCCTGTGGGAGCGGGTTCACCCGCGAAGGGTCGCGCAGCGACCCCAATTGGCTTGACTGACTGGCATTACCCTGAAGGGGCGCCTGAATACACCTGCGCCGAGGAGCTGTCGCGGCGCAGGTGGTGATTAGTCAATCCTTGGCCAGCTCACGAGCCTTTTCTTCGGCTTTGCGCTCGCGCTCAGCCACGGCTTCTTGCTTGTCGCCGTACAGGCGCGCCTGGTCCTCGCGGAACGCCTGCCAGAACTGCTTCGAACGCTCCGCGCCACCCTCGGCGAAAACGCTGGTGCTGCCCAGGGCGAGGATCGCCAGCAGCAGGTATTTGCTCAGGTTCATCGTGCTTGCCTCGTGATAACCGTATCGACAGGGCCATCATCGCAAGGGGCAGCTAACGCCAAGGTGAGGCGCAGATTACAGTGTTGCAAGACTGGCCCCATCGCTGGCAAGCCAGCTCCCACATGGTTTTCGCATGGCTTGGGCTGATGCGGTCGGTGGACTGCCCCCAAGAAGTTGGACACCAATCCAACCCTTGGGGGATTTATGGGCAAGTACACCGAGCGCTTCAAGCTCATAGCCATCAGCGCCTACCTAGAAGGCAACAATGGCTTCAGGAAGGTAGCGCAGCATTTTGGTATCGGGCGCTGGGTCGCCAGTCATCAAGCTGACTCCGGAGTTGGCCCCAAGCCTGTGGGGCGCCGGTACAGTGATGATTTCAAGCGACAAGTTGTGCGTCACATGCACGAGCATCGGCTCTCAATGCGCCAAACTGCAGCGCATTTCGGACTAGGGCAGTCTTCGCGATTAGGCATTTGGGAGCAGCAGTACTACAGTGGCTACCCCGTCACTGAAAAACCAAGAAAGCCGACCCTCGTGCCGAAAAAGATCAAGCCTGTAAAACCCACCGACACCAATGACGAGAGCAAAACTCGTGAGCAGTTGCTGTCCGAGCTCGAGTATCTGCGCATGGAGAATGCTGTCCTAAAGGAGCTCAAGGCTCTGGAAGAGGCCAGGGAACGAAGGCAGACGAAAAAGCCCTGATCGTTTCCAAGCTCAAAAGCAGATTCCCTTTAGCTTGCCTCCTGACCTTGGTCGGGCTGGCTCGCAGCACCTTCTACTACCAGGTGAAAAGTCAGCAGAAGCCGGACAAGGATGCCGAGCTCAAAGAGCTGGTACAGCGTGTTTACCATGAAGAAAAGGGGCTTTATGGCTACCGGCGTGTTGCGCTTTCAATCAGGCGCCAGGGAACACTGGTCAACAAAAAAGTAGTGGAGCGACTGATGGCCGGTCTGGGGCTGCAATCGGTTGTGCGTCGCAAGAAATACCGGTCCTACCGGGGGGCATTCGGCAAGATTGCCATGAACCTGCTGGAGCGTAACTTCATCGCTCAGCGSCCCAACCAAAAATGGGTGACAGATGTCACCGAGTTCAAAGTGGCTCAGCAGAAGTTCTACCTGTCGCCGGTGATGGACTTGTACAACGGCGAGATCGTGGCTTACGAGACGGCCAGCCGACCTTGCTATGACCTGGTTGGTGGCATGCTGGACAAGGCATTGGATCGCTTGGGCGACGAGCCAAAGTTGGTAATCCACTCTGATCAAGGATGGCATTATCAGCAGGCTCAGTACCGGGAGAAGCTCAAGCAACGCGGGGTCAAACAGAGCATGTCGCGCAAAGGCAATGGAAGAACTGAAAGCGGGTCTGGACGAGTACATCCGCTACTACAACCATGACCGCATAAAGCAGAAACTGAACGGCCTGAGCCCTGTCGAGTACAGGGCCCAGGCCGCCAGCTAATCTGTCCAACTTTTTGGGGGCAGTCCACGGGGTGGGAGCCGGCTTGCCGGCGATGAGGCCGGCCCTGTCAACCAAATGACCCGCGTATTACAAATCCGTTATCCCCGCCGATTGCCCATTCGCATCCAGTAACATCCTCACCGCTTGACCCTGATGTCACTACAGGGTCGAGAATCGCCCCCTTTCCGCAACCCGAGCTCACCATGCGCCTACTGATCATCGAGGACGAACCCCGTACCGCCGACTACCTGCAGCAAGGCCTGCGCGAAAACGGCTACGTGGTCGACTGCGCCCATACCGGCACCGACGGCTTGCACCTGGCCCGCCAGCAGCCCTACGACCTGGTGATCCTCGACGTCAACCTGCCCGAGCTCGATGGCTGGAGCGTGCTGCAGCGCCTGCGCGCCGAGTCGTCCACGCGAATCATGATGCTCACCGCCCATGGCCGCCTGGCCGATCGGGTCAAGGGCCTGGACCTGGGCGCCGACGACTACCTGCTCAAACCCTTCGAATTTCCCGAGCTGCTGGCGCGCATCCGCAGCCTGCTGCGGCGCAACGACCAGCGCCTGCAACCGAGCACCTTGAAAGTCGCCGACCTTGAACTCGACCCCGGCCGCCACCGCGCCTTCCGCGGCGGCCAGCGCATCGACCTGACCGCCAAGGAGTTCGCCCTGCTGCACCTGCTGATGCGCCAGAGCGGCGAAGTGCTGTCGCGCACGCAGATCATTTCGCTGGTGTGGGACATGAACTTCGATTGCGACACCAACGTGGTCGAGGTGTCGATCCGCCGCCTGCGGGCGAAGATCGACGACCCCTTCGAAGACAAGCTGATCCACACCCTGCGTGGCGTCGGTTATGTGCTCGAGGCGCGGGCGTGAAGCGCGCAACCCTGTCACTGCGCCTCGGCCTTACCGTCACCCTGATGGGCGCAGCCCTGGTGCTGCTGCTGGCCACCCTGGCGGTGTTCGCCCTCGACCACGAACTGGACAGCCGTGCGCGCAAGGACCTGGCGCGCAAGATGCTGCAGGTCGAGCACAACCTGCGGGTGGACCTGCGCAGCGACGATTTAGGCACCCGCGCCCACCCACTGCTCGACCTGGTGATGGGTCATGACAACCTGAGCCTCAGCGTCATGGCCACCAGCGGCCGTCACCCGGCCCTGCTCAGCCTTGGCCCGGCCCTGCAATCGCGGCACCTGCTGGAAATGGCCGCGAGCCCGCGGCTGGTGTTCCACGAATGGCGCGACGATCAAGGCAACGAAGTGCTCACCGCCAGCCGCCTGATGTTGCTGCGCGACGACACCCCGGTGAATGTGCTGATGTCGCTCAACCGCAGCGATGACAACGCCCTGCTGCAGGCCTACCTGCACTCGACCCTGCTCGCCTTGCCGCTGTTGCTGCTGCTGATCGGCATCGCGGCCTGGAAACTGGTGCAGCGCGATCTGCGCCCGCTGCGCCACTTTCGCCGCATCGCCGGGCAAGTGTCGGCTCAGGACCTGGACCATCGCCTGCCGGTGGACGGCCTGCCGACCGAGCTGGCCGACCTGGCCCGGGCGATCAACGTCATGCTCGACCGCCTCGACCAGGGCGTGCGCCAGTTATCGCAGTTCTCCGACGACCTGGCCCACGAATTGCGCACGCCGATCGGCAACCTGATGGGCAAGGCCCAGGTGACCCTGGCCCGCGAGCGCGATGGCGACAAGTACCGTGAAGCCCTGGAGGACAGTATCGAGGAGCTGACCCGGCTCAACCGCATCATCAACGACATGCTGTTCCTCGCCCAGGTCAGCCAGCCGCAGAGCCAGGTTGCGCTGCTGCCGGTGGCACTGGCCGACGAGGTGGCCCGGGTGAGTGAGCTGTTTGCCTTCAGTGCCGAGCTCAAGGGCATCAGCCTGGAACTGCAAGGCTGGGGGACGGCCCTGGCGGACAAGCTGATGTTCCAGCGGGCGTTGTCGAACTTGCTGAGCAATGCGCTACGGCATAGCCCGGAGGGGCAAAGGGTTAGCGTGGGGATCGAGCGGCTGGGCGATCAAGTCGGGGTCTGGGTGGAAAACCAGGGGGCTGGCATTGGTGAGGCGCATCTGCCGCACCTGTTCGAGCGTTTCTACCGGGCTGGCAGCGGGCGGTCACGTCTTGAGGGAGGGACCGGGCTGGGGTTGGCGATCGTGAAGTCGATCATGCAGTTGCATGGGGGGCGGGTTGAGGTGCGTAGCAAGGCCGAGGGGCCGACCCGCTTTACCCTTGTATTCAAGGCAGAGTAAACCATCGCGGGGCAAGCCCGCTCCCACGCCGTTACGTGGGAGCGGGCTTGCCCCGCGATGGTTTGCCAAGACTTAGCGCGAAGCGGCGACGATCAGCGCTTTCATCTCGGCCACGGCGGCCTTGAAGCCGACGAACAGCGCATGGGCCACCAGCGCATGGCCGATGTTCAGCTCGTTGATGCCCTTGATCGCGGCGACGGCTTCGACGTTGTGGTAATGCAGCCCGTGACCCGCGTTGACGATCAACCCCTGGCCAATACCGAAGGCCACGCCATCGACGATGCGCTTGAGCTCTTCGGCCACCTCGGTCGGGGTTTCGGCATCCGCGTAACGGCCGGTGTGCAGTTCGATGGCCGGTGCGCCCACCCGACGCGAGGCCTCGATCTGGCGCTCGTCGGCATCGATGAACAGCGACACTTCGGCGCCGGTGCGCGACAGGCGCTCGACCGCGGCCTTGATCCGCGCCTCCTGGCCGGCCACGTCCAGGCCACCTTCGGTGGTCAGCTCCTGGCGGGTTTCCGGGACCAGGCAGATATGCGCCGGGCGGATCTTCTCGGCGAACAGCATCATCTCTTCGGTGACGCCCATCTCGAAGTTCATGCGGGTCTGCAGCACGTCCTTGAGCACCAGCACATCGCGCTCCTGGATGTGCCGGCGGTCTTCGCGCAGGTGCACGGTGATGCCGTCGGCGCCCGCTTCCTCGGCGTCCAGCGCGGCCTTGACCGGGTCTGGATAGCGGGTGCCCCGGGCCTGGCGCAGGGTCGCCACGTGGTCGATGTTGACGCCGAGAAGCATGCGGTTGCTGTGAGTCACGAAGGGGCACTCCTGAAAGTTGAGGGCCACAGCATACGTGCTGATCAGCGCTTGCGAAACAGTTCCCGGCTGACCAGTGGCTTGGGCCCCAGGTGCACCGCCAGGGCCTGGCGCATGAGGCGCTTGGCGGCGAGCAAGGCGCCGGGGGCGTCCCAGTCGGCCTGGGCCAGGGCCTGCAACTCGGTACCCTTGAACAAGCCGGGCTGGAACAGCTCGACCCGCTGCAGGCCGGCATCCACCTGCAGGCGATAAAGGCCCTCGGCGGCGATCGGGTCGTCATTCACGTCGTGTTCCAGCGAGAAGGCGTAACCCAGTTCGTCCAGCAAGCGCCATTCGAACGAGCGCAGCAGCGGCTCCAGTGGTCGACCGGCGGCCAGGGCTTGCAGGGTCAGGGTGTAATGCTCGAACAGCGCTGGCTGCGGTGCCTCGGCGGGCAACAGGCGCATCAGCAGTTCGTTGAGGTAGAGGCCGCTGAACAGCGCGTCACCATGCAGCCAGGCCGCGATGCCGTTGCTGTCCAGGCGCCATACGGTCTTCAGCTCTCCACGCCCGCGCAGTTCCACTTCCAGTGGCACGAACGGCCGTACCTGGCTGCCGCCCTTGCCCCGCGCACGGCGCAATACCGCGCGCACCCGCCCCTGGGGGGTGAGGAAATCCACCAGGGCGCTGGTTTCCTTGTAGGGGCGGCTGTGCAGGACGTAGGCCGGCTGGGGGGTGGGTTGGTCCATCAGCGGTTTCTCGATGTCATAAACGACTTGTGGGAGCGGGCCCGCGATCGCCATCGCGGGGCAAGCCCGCTCCCACAAGAGATACGGGACGCGCCTGACGGTTACAGGTCGCCGTAACCCAGCGAACGCAGGGCGCGCTCGTCGTCGGACCAGCCGCCTTTGACCTTGACCCAGAGGTTGAGCATCACCTTGGCGTCGAACAGCGTTTCCATGTCCTTGCGCGCGTCGGAGCCAATGCGTTTGATGCGCTCGCCCTTGTCGCCGATGATGATCTTCTTCTGGCCGTCACGCTCGACCAGGATCAGCGCATGGATGTGCAGCACATGGCCCTGCTGCTTGAATTCCTCGATTTCCACGGTGATCTGGTACGGCAGCTCCGCACCCAGCTGGCGCATGATCTTCTCGCGCACCAGCTCGGCAGCCAGGAAGCGGCTGCTGCGGTCGGTGATCTGGTCTTCCGGGAAGAAGTGCTCGTTCTCTGGCAGGTGCTTGGCGATCAGCCCTTCCAGCGACTCGAGGTTGTGACCCTGCTGGGCCGAGATCGGCACGATCTCGGCATTCGGCAGTTGCTCTTGCAGCCACTGCAGGTGCGGGATCAGGTCGCCCTTCTCGTCCATGCGGTCGGTCTTGTTGACCGCCAGGATCACCGGGCCGGTCACGTACTGAACGCGCTCGAGCACCAGTTGGTCCTCATCGGTCCAGCGGGTGCGGTCGACCACGAAGATCACCACGTCGACATCCTTCAAGGCCGCCGAGGCGTTGCGGTTCATGTAGCGGTTGAGCGCCTTGTCGTTCGCCTTGTGCATGCCGGGGGTATCGACGTAGATCGCCTGCACGTCACCCTCGGTCTTGATGCCGAGCATGTTGTGGCGGGTGGTCTGCGGCTTGCGCGAGGTGATCGCCAGCTTCTGGCCGAGGATGTGGTTGAGCAGCGTCGACTTGCCGACGTTGGGGCGGCCGACGATGGCGACATAGCCGCAGCGGGTCGAAGTGTTCTCAGTCATTGCCATTCTCCACGCCCAGGGCGATCAATGCGGCGGCGGCGGCGACCTGTTCGGCAATACGCCGGCTTACGCCCTGGCCACGGCTTTTCTTGTTCAGCAGGACCACTTCGCATTCGACGAGGAAGGTCCGGCAGTGCGGTTCGCCCTGGATATCCACCACTTCGTAACGCGGCAGCTCGCAGGCACGCGACTGCAGGAACTCCTGCAGGCGGGTCTTGGGGTCTTTGTTGGTGTCGACCAGGGTCAGGCCTTCGAACTCGTCGGTCAGCCAGGCCAGGATGCGCTCGCGCGCAGTCTGCATGTCGGCGTCCTGGTAGATGGCGCCGATCAGCGCTTCGAGAGCGTCCGCAAGGATCGACTCACGACGGAAACCGCCGCTCTTGAGCTCGCCGGAGCCCAGGCGCAGGTACTCGCCAAGGTCGAAGCCACGGGCCAGGCGGGCCAGGGTTTCGCCCTTGACCAGGCGCGCGCGCAGGCGCGACAGCTGGCCTTCCCGGGCCTGCGGGAAGCGCTCGAACAGCGCTTCGCCGACCACGAAGTTGAGAATGGCATCGCCAAGGAATTCCAGGCGCTCGTTGTTGCGCCCGGCATAACTGCGATGGGTCAGGGCCAGCAGCATCTGGTCCTGATCCTTGAAGGTGTAGCCGAGCTTACGCTCCAGGCGGGCAAGGGAAGCACTCATGGGGCCACCCGTACAATGTTCAACGCGTTGTTCAAATCAACATCCTGAAAGACGGTTTGGCTGTGGTCCGACATCAAAATGGCGAAACCTCTCACTCCCTGAGAACACAGCCTATGTCAGAAAAGCAATCGGCGCTGTCCGCAGACAGCGCCGTCGATACTTAGTGGATCAGGCCGACCCGCGACAGGTTGGGCAGGTGGCTGAGTTTCGGCTCAGGCCAGCTCATCCATACGGCGAACGCCTTGCCGACGATGTTCCGGTCAGGGACCATGCCGTGCAGCTCTTTGGGGATGTTCGGATCATCCCAGTAGCGGCTGTCGTTGGAGTTGTCGCGGTTGTCACCCATCATGAAGTAATGCCCGGCCGGCACGGTCCATTGCTGGTCCGGCGGCATGCGGTAGCGGGTCATTTCCTTGCGGATCAGGTGCTCGACCTCACCGAGCTTTTCCTTGTACAGCTCGGCGCTGCCCAAGGTGCCCGGCTCGCTGCCGACCAGTTGCTCGGCGACCGCCTGGCCATTGACGAACAGGCGCTTGTCGTTGGTGTAGCGGATCTGGTCGCCCGGCAGGCCGATCACCCGCTTGATGTAGTTGACGTTCGGGTCGCTGGGGTAGCGGAACACCATCACATCGCCGCGCTGCGGGTCACCGACCTCGATGACCTTCTTGTCGATCACCGGCAGGCGGATGCCGTAGGAGAACTTGTTCACCAGGATGAAATCGCCCACTTCCAGGGTCGGTTTCATCGAACCCGACGGGATCTGGAACGGCTCAACCAGGAACGAGCGCAGCACCAGCACGATGAACAGCACCGGGAAGAACGACTTGCCGTACTCGACCAGCAACGGCTCCTTGTTCAGGCGTTCGACCACGGCCATTTCTGGCTGGCTGACGCTGCCCTGGTAGGTGGCGATCGCCGCGCGCCGGCGCGGAGCCAGGAACAGCAGGTCGATCAGACCCAACAGGCCGCAGACGGCAACGGCGATGACGAGCAACAGCGGGAAATTTAGCGACATAGGACCTAGCTATCCAACCTGAGCACGGCGAGGAAGGCTTCCTGTGGAATTTCCACGTTACCGACCTGTTTCATGCGTTTCTTACCGGCCTTCTGCTTCTCCAGCAGCTTCTTCTTACGGCTCACGTCGCCACCGTAGCACTTGGCCAGTACGTTCTTTCTGAGCGCCTTGACGGTTGTCCGCGCAATGATCTGGCCGCCAATGGCTGCCTGGATCGCCACGTCGAACATCTGCCGAGGGATCAGCTCCTTCATCTTCTCGGTCAACGCACGGCCTTTGTAGGCGGCGTTGTCACGGTGCACGATCAATGCCAGGGCATCGACCTTGTCACCGTTGATCAGCACGTCCAGCTTGACCAGGTTGGCCGACTGGTAGCGGTCGAAATGATAGTCCAGCGAGGCGTAGCCGCGGCTGGTGGACTTGAGGCGGTCGAAGAAGTCCAGCACCACTTCGTTCATCGGCAGGTCGTAGCGCACCTGCACCTGGCTGCCGAGGAACTGCATGTCGCGCTGCACGCCACGCTTCTCGATGCACAGGGTGATGACGTTGCCCAGGTGCTCTTGCGGTACCAGGATGGTGGCGGTGACGATCGGCTCGCGGAAATCGGCGACCGACGACACGTCCGGCAGCTTCGAAGGGTTGTCGACGACGATGGTTTCGCCGGTCTTGAGCTCCAGCTCGTAGATCACGCTTGGCGCGGTGGTGATCAGGTCCAGGTCGTATTCGCGCTCCAGGCGCTCCTGGATGATCTCCATGTGCAGCATGCCGAGGAAGCCGCAACGGAAGCCGAAGCCCAGGGCGTCGGAGCTTTCCGGCATGTATTGCAGCGACGAGTCGTTCAGGGTGAGCTTCTGCAGCGCGTCACGGAAGTCCTCGAAGTCGTCGGAGCTGACCGGGAACAGGCCGGCGTACACCTGCGGCTGGATCTTCTTGAAGCCTGCGAGCACTTCGACCTCGGGGGTCGAGGACAGGGTCAGGGTGTCGCCGACTGGCGCACCATGGATGTCCTTGATGCTGGCGATGATGAAGCCCACTTCACCGGCTTTGAGGTCGGCGGTCTGGGTGTGCTTGGGCGTGAACACGCCGACGCTGTCGACCAGGTGCACCTTGCCGGTGGACTTGACCAGGATCTTGTCGCCTTTCTTGACGCGGCCCTGGCGCACGCGCACCAGCGAGACCACGCCCAGGTAGTTGTCGAACCAGGAGTCGATGATCAACGCCTGCAGCGGCGCGTCGATCTCGCCCTGCGGCGCGGGGATGGTCTGCACCAGGCGCTCGAGCACCTCGTCCACGCCCATGCCGCTCTTGGCGCTGCACGCCACGGCGTCGGTGGCGTCGATGCCGATGATCTTCTCGATCTCGTCCTTGACGCGGTCCGGGTCGGCCTGGGGCAGGTCCATCTTGTTCAGCACCGGCATGACTTCCAGGCCCTGCTCGATGGCGGTGTAGCAGTTGGCCACGGACTGGGCCTCGACGCCCTGGCCGGCGTCGACCACCAGCAGTGCACCCTCGCACGCGGCCAGCGAACGCGAAACTTCATAGGTGAAGTCAACGTGGCCGGGGGTGTCGATGAAGTTCAGCTGGTAGGTTTTGCCGTCCTGCGCCTTGTAGTGCAGGGTGACGCTGTGGGCCTTGATGGTGATCCCGCGCTCGCGCTCCAGGTCCATGGAATCGAGGACCTGGGCCTCCATTTCGCGCGCCGTCAGGCCACCGCACATCTGGATGAAACGGTCGGCCAGCGTCGACTTGCCATGGTCGATGTGGGCGATGATGGAGAAATTGCGGATATGACTCAAATCACTCACGGGTCAACACTCGAAAAGGCTGCGAGCCGGACGCCCGCCGAAAAATAGCCGGGAATTGTACCTCAAGCCGCAGGGATATGGGAGATTCCTCTATCGGCCTGTCTACATCCCTTGTGGGAGCGGGCTTGCCCCGCGATGAGGCCCGATCAGGCACAAGTACTACCTGATCAGGCCTCATCGCGGGGCAAGCCCGCTCCCACGTAAAGCTTTGTGATATTGACTGCTACGTAAAAGGGCAGCCGAAGCTGCCCTTTCCTACCTTGCAATCAGCTTATTCAGCCAGCTTGAAGGTGATGAAGCTTGCGCGCCCCTGGCGCAGCACGCGCATCGACACCGAACGGTTCTTCGGCAGGTCCTTGGCAATTTCGGTGAATTCCTTGGCCGAGCCGATAGCCTGGTTGTTCAGGTGGCTGATGACATCGCCCGGACGCAGGCCAATCAGCGCTGCCGGGCCGTCCTGGACTTCCTTGATGACCACGCCGCCCTTGAGCTCCAGGGATTTCTTCTGCTCGGCGGTCAGATCGGTCACGGATACACCCAGACGGTTGCTGCTGCGCTCGACGCTGCCCTGGGCACCGGTGCCGATGTCAGCTTCTTCATCCGGCAGGGCGCCGACGGTGACATCGAGGTTCTGGCGCTTGCCATTGCGGATGATCTCAAGCTTGGCCTTGGCGCCATCCTTGAGGCTGCCGACCAGGTGCGGCAGGTCGGCCGACATGACGATCGGCTGGCCATTCATGCTCAGGATCACGTCGCCCACCTGCAGGCCGCCCTTGGCCGCCGGGCCGTCTTCCAGCACCTGGGCTACCAGGGCGCCGGCCGGCTTGTCGAGGCCGAAGGATTCAGCCAGGTCCTTGTTGACCTCCTGGATCACCACGCCCAGCCAGCCACGGCTGACCTTGCCGTCTTTCTTCAGCTGGTTGGAAACGTCGATCGCCACGTCGATCGGAATGGCGAACGACAGGCCCATGAAGCCACCGGAGCGGGTGAATATCTGCGAGTTGATACCGACCACCTCGCCATTCATGTTGAACAGCGGGCCGCCGGAGTTGCCCGGGTTGATGGCCACGTCGGTCTGGATGAACGGCACATAGGTGTCGTTGGGCAGAGTGCGGCCCTTGGCGCTGACGATGCCCTTGGTCACCGAATGGTCGAAGCCGAACGGCGAACCGATGGCCAGTACCCACTCACCCACCTTGAGCTTTTCCGAATCGCCCAGCTTGACGGTCGGCAGGTTCTTGCCCTCGACCTTGAGCAGGGCCACGTCGGTGCGCGGGTCGGTGCCGACCAGCTTGGCCTGCAGCTCGCTGCGGTCGGAGAGGCGGACGATGATTTCGTCGGCGTCGGCGACCACGTGGTTGTTGGTCAGCACATAGCCATCACTGGAAATGATGAAGCCCGAGCCCAGCGACTGCGCCTCGCGCTGGCGATCACCCCGGGGCGAGCGCGGCTGCTGTGGCATGTTGCGCTCGAAGAACTCGCGGAACATCGGCGGCAGGCCTTCGAGGTCGGGCATCTGCCCGGCGGCGATGCGGCGGTCCGGCAGTTTCTGCTTGGTACTGATGTTGACCACCGCCGGCGAAGCCTGCTCGACCAGGGTCGTGAAATCGGGCAGGGCTTCCTGGGCTTGGGCGGTGAGCACCTGGCCGAGCATGAGCACAGCGGCGAACATCGATAGGTAGGGTTTCAAGCGTGGTATTGACATACGGCTCCCGTTACAACGAGCGTAGTTAGCAGTTAGGCCCTGCAGACGCAGAAAGGCCAGACTCCCAGAAGAGCCTGACCTATAGAAAATTTATGGCTGGATTGCAAATGACAATGGGTTAATTTCCTGTCAGCACTGTGTAACAGAAGCTTTCATAAAGCGCCGTTACTGACGCGCCTGAGCATCCTGGGCCCGCATCGACAACGCCACACGCTCGGCGGTACCCAGTGGAATTTCACCGACCACGGTGACCATCACTTTGCCCTTGGGTGTGGTGAGATGGCGCGAGACCGCGACGGTCGGGCCGAGCTGAGTGCGGGTATCGGTGCCTGAGTTATCGCTGATCGGTTCAAGGAACACCGAGAAGCGCGTCAGGCCATCGTCATACATCAGGCTGCTGATTGTACTTTTGCGGTCCGGGTCATGGCGCACACTGCTGTTGATCAGCTCGAAGCCTGGTGGCAGCCAGTCCGAGCGCCAGCCGGCAACGGCCTGTGAAGTACTGGCGACCACCCGCTCGACCGGCTTGCAGGCCGCACTGGCAGTGAGGTCGGTGTCACTCGGCAGGTCATCGGTGTCCAGGCGGGTCATCTGGAAGCGTTCGAGCAGTTGCCCCTTTTCGTTGAGCATCAACGAGCGCAGCGGCAAGCCGGTCTGGCGGTCCAGGTGAAGTTCGAAGGCGTAGCGGTGCTGATCACGCGGGGTCAGGGTCACAATCACCGCGTCGCGCCCTGCGACGCGTGACTTGCCTGCCACGCTCAGGTCGTACCAGCTCATCAGTTTCAAAGGGTCGAGCATGCGCGGGGCGGCGTCGGGCGGTGCGCTCACACCGCTGACCAAGGCGCCACTGACGCATTGCACCTTGCCATCGACACGCACGATTTCCTGGGCAGCGCCATCGAGCTGGAGTAAACGCTCGCTGACCTTGCCGTCCTGGACGCGATGCCAGATATCGTGCGTGGAGAAGCTGCCATTGCGCTCGTAGACGAACGACCCCTGGTAACTCTGCCTTTGTTCAGCCTGTGCCAGCTTGTTCAGCCACTCACTCGCCTCGGGCGTGGAGTTGGCCGCGTAGGCCTGCACCGTCAGGCTGCTGCCAAGCAGCAGCGACAGGAGAGGTAGCGCGCGCATGATCCTCCTTACTAGCGGTTTTCCAGGCTGGCAGCGCGTGCGTAAGGCAGAGCGGTCTCGGTGCCTTTGAGCGCGGATTCCTGGGCATGCTGGCGCAGATAACCTGGCAGACGCTGATCCCAGCCAGCCTGGTTCTGCAGCACACCGTTGGCCATCGGCCCGGTCGGTTGTTCGCTGCTTTCACTATAGCCTGCCAAAACGGCGGGGCCTTGTGCCTGTGGCATGCTCAGCCCCTGCTGGGCAGGCTGCTGGGACGCAAGCTCGGCACCGGTGATCTCGTCCTGGTTGTAGAAACGTACACCAGCCAGCACGGCAACGGTCACCGAGGCAGCCACGGCCAGGCGGCCGATGCTGCGCCACGGGCCTTGCTTGACCTTGGCAGGCACCGCCTCGTCGGCCAATGCTGCGGAAACCGCCGAGGCGATATCCAGCTTGGGCAACAGCAGTTCCTTGTGCATCGCTGCGCGAGCGACCTGATAGCGCGACCAGGTGGCACGGGTTTCGGAATCGTCGACGGCATTGAGCACACGACGCAGTTCCAGTTCGTCCGCTTCGTTATCCATTACCGCGGACAGCGATTCCTGCAAAGCTTCACGACTCATGGCGGTTCCTCTCTTGGCTGTCGCCGCTGTCTCAGGTTTCCTGCAACAGCGGTTGCAGGGCTTTGTCTATGGCCTCCCGAGCGCGGAAAATCCGGGAGCGCACGGTACCCACCGGACATTGCATGACACTGGCAATGTCCTCGTAACTCAGTCCATCGAACTCGCGCAACGTCAATGCCGTGCGCAGGTCTTCCGGCAGTTGCTGGATGGTGCGATGGACAGTGCCTTCGATTTCATCCCGCAACAACGCGCGTTCTGGGGACTCGAGATCCTTGAGACCATGATCGCCGTCGTAAAACTCCGCATCCTCGGAGCTCACATCGCTGTCTGGCGGCCGTCTTCCACGGGACACCAGATAGTTTTTCGCCGTGTTGATGGCGATGCGGTAAAGCCACGTGTAGAACGCGCTGTCACCGCGAAAATTCCCCAGCGCCCGGTACGCCTTGATGAAGGCTTCCTGCGCCACGTCCTGCGCTTCATGGGTGTCGTGTACGAAACGCACGATCAACCCGAGAATCTTGTGCTGATACTTCAGCACCAACAGATCGAACGCTCGCCTGTCGCCGCGCTGCACGCGCTCGACAAGCTGCTGATCCTCTTCCTGGGTTAGCATGAACACTCCTCAGTGAACTCGAAGGAGCGTTGCGACAAGCATCGTTCAGGCTTGCAACCATAGACTCGGGCTTTACGCAAAAGTTCTCCCCTCCAAGCAAGTTTCCTGCGGCCCTTGGTCGGCTCGCACGAAAGGCGCAGCGCGGTCACGGCCGGCTGCGTCGATAATCAGGTTTCAGTACGCAGGTCTGAGCCCAAGCAAAGGGCTGTCGCCCTGCGTCGCCGCGGCAAAATGTGGCGTGCGTACAGCCTTCTTAGGATTTCCTGGGGTAGAGGAAAGTTCCCAAAAAGTTCGTCTTTGCCCCGCAAGCGCCATTGGAAATCAGGCCCCCGGGGCTGCTATAAAGGCATCCCGGCCCGGTTTCACGATAGTTTCACAATGCCATCTGCGCTTGACTATTGTGCCGTGCCCCCTTCGAAGATTACTAGTGTCCCGACATGAGCCAACAATTCCAACATGATGTCCTGGTGATCGGCAGTGGTGCGGCTGGTCTGAGCCTGGCACTGAACCTCCCCGGCCACCTGCGCATCGCCGTACTCAGCAAAGGCGACCTGGCCAACGGCTCTACCTTCTGGGCCCAGGGCGGCGTGGCCGCCGTGCTCGACAACACCGATACCGTACAGTCGCATGTCGAGGACACCCTCAATGCCGGCGGCGGACTGTGCCACGAAGACGCGGTGCGTTTCACCGTCGAACACAGCCGCGAAGCGATCGAATGGCTGATCGAGCAAGGCGTGCCGTTCACCCGTGACGAACACTACAGCGTCGACGACGGTGGTTTCGAGTTTCACCTCACCCGCGAGGGCGGCCACAGCCACCGGCGCATCATCCATGCCGCCGACGCCACCGGTGCGGCGATCTTCAAGACCTTGCTCGACCAGGCACGCCAGCGGCCGAACATCGAGCTGCTGGAGCAGCGCGTCGCGGTCGACCTGATTACCGAGCGCCGCCTGGGCCTGGGCGGCGACCGTTGCCTGGGCGCCTATGTACTGGACCGCAACACCGGCGAGGTCGACACCTTCGGCGCCCGCTTCACCGTGCTGGCCACCGGCGGCGCGGCCAAGGTGTACCTGTACACCAGCAACCCCGACGGCGCCTGTGGCGACGGTATCGCCATGGCCTGGCGGGCCGGTTGCCGGGTGGCGAACCTGGAGTTCAACCAATTCCACCCCACTTGCCTGTATCACCCGCAAGCCAAGAGTTTCCTGGTGACCGAAGCCCTGCGCGGCGAAGGCGCCCTGCTGCGCCTGCCCAATGGCGAGCGCTTCATGCCCCGTTTCGACCCACGCGAAGAGCTGGCGCCACGGGACATCGTCGCCCGCGCCATCGACCACGAGATGAAGCGCCTGGGCGTGGATTGCGTGTACCTGGACATCAGCCACAAGCCGGCCGAGTTCATCAAGAGCCACTTCCCCACCGTCTACGAGCGCTGCCTCACCTTCGGCATCGACATCACTCGCCAGCCGATCCCGGTGGTGCCAGCGGCCCACTACACCTGCGGCGGGGTCATGGTCGATGATCGCGGCCACACCGACGTCCCCGGCCTTTACGCCATCGGCGAAACCAGCTTCACCGGCCTGCACGGCGCCAACCGCATGGCCAGCAACTCGCTGCTCGAATGTTTCGTCTACGGCCGCGCCGCCGCCGCCGACATCGAGGCGCACCTCGAACAGGTGAGCATGCCCCGCGCCCTGCCCTGCTGGGACGCAAGCCAGGTCACCGACTCTGACGAAGACGTGATCATCGCGCACAACTGGGACGAACTGCGGCGCTTCATGTGGGACTATGTCGGCATCGTGCGCACCAGCAAACGCCTGCAGCGTGCCGAACACCGCGTGCGCATGCTGCTGGACGAAATCGACGAGTTCTACAGCAACTACAAGGTCAGCCGCGACCTGATCGAGCTGCGCAACCTGGCCCAGGTCGCCGAGCTGATGATCCGTTCGGCGATGCAGCGTAAAGAGAGCCGCGGCCTGCACTACACCCTCGACTACCCGGGCATGTTGCCCGAGGCCCGCGACACTATCCTGCAGCCGCCCACCTTCGCCGGCTGAACTTCAGCCGCACGCGCAGGCGCCGATGTGCCTCAGGGGCCAGTGCATCCCTCACGATGCACTGGCTCTCGCCGAGCCAGCGGCCCTTGCGCACGAAGCGCAACACCACCAACCCTGGCAGGGCAATGCTGTCGCGGCACAACCGCACCGCCTGCCAGCCACGGGCACGGCTGTACAAACGCCAGCCACGCGAGTCGCGGCGCAAACCGGTGATCGCATCGGGGTGCGTGAGCAGGATACGGCGGGGAATGGCCCAGCAGGCATGCGCCAGGCAAGCGAAGAACAGCAGGCCGCGCAGCCACAACGGCAGCGCGATGACGGCCAGGGAGATGATCGCCAGCGCCTGGCTGGCGAGGTAGGCCGTCAGCAGCAGGCGTGAGCCCTGCCAGCGGCACTCGAAACGATCACTTGGGCTGGACACGGTCCAGGATGATTCGGACCATGCGCTGCAGCTCCGGGTCTTCGGACTCGTTGCGCTCCATGAACCAGCCGAACATGTCCTGGTCTTCGCAGCTCAGCAGCCGCACGTAGAGTTCACGGTCGGCTTCGCTCAGGCTGGGGTAGACCTCCTGGGTGAAAGGTACCAGCAGCACGTCCAGTTCCAGCATGCCACGGCGGCTGTGCCAGAAAAGCCGGTTGAGTTCAGTTTGTTCGACCATGGGGCCCTCCTCGAATGGTCGGGCAGTATACCGTGCGGCGCACGAAGCGACACCGGGCGTTGGTCTAGTCACCTACCTATTTTGTTACTGGCGTTCTATGATGGCCGCCAGTCTCTAGCTACCGCGATGACCCATGGCCGATTCCGCTTTTTTCTGTACGCTCGCCCACGAGGGCATCCTCGCCGTGCGCGGGTCCGACGCCGGCAAGTTCCTGCAAGGCCAACTGACCTGCAACCTCAACTACCTCAGCGATGAGCACGCCAGCCTCGGCGCGCGCTGCATGGTCAAGGGCCGGATGCAGTCGAGCTTCCGCATCCTCCCGCAAGGCAATGGCTACCTGCTGGCAATGGCCAGCGAACTGCTCGATGCGCAATTGGCAGACCTTAAAAAGTACGCCGTGTTCTCCAAGGCCACCCTGAGCGACGAAAGCGCTGCCTGGGCACGCTTTGGCCTGCAGCACGCCGAAGCGGCCCTGCAGGCGCTGGGCATGAACGTACCAGACGCCGCTGGTGCGACCGTGCGACATGACAGCCTGATCGCCGTTCGTGTCTCGGCTGGCCGGGTAGAGTTGTGGGCGCCCGCCGAACAGGCCACGGCAGTACGCGAAACACTCGCTGCCAGCCTGCCCGAGGGCACACTGAACGACTGGCTGCTGGGCCAGATCCGCGCCGGCATCGGCCAGGTCATGGGCCCGACCCGCGAGCTGTTCATCCCGCAGATGATCAACCTGCAGGCCGTCGATGGCGTGAGCTTCAAGAAAGGCTGCTACACCGGCCAGGAAATCGTCGCGCGCATGCAGTACCTGGGCAAGCTCAAGCGCCGCCAGTACCGCCTTGCGCTCGACCAGGCCGACGTACCGGCGCCCGGCGCCGAGATCTTCTCGCCCACCCACGGCTCGTCGGTCGGTGAAGTGGTGATCGCCGCCAGCGCAAGCAACGGCGTCGAGCTGCTGGCCGTGCTCAGCGCCGACGCAGTGGCCGACGACAACCTGCACCTGGGCAGCCTCGAAGGCCCGCGCCTGACGCTGCTCGACCTGCCTTACGAACTGGACCGCGACCGGGAAATCCAACGCTGACCAGCCCGCCCCGCCCACGCGGCGGGGCCGCACCACCTTTGCCGTAGAGAAGTCCATGAACAAGCTGGCCGAGATGGTCCAAGGGCAATTGCTCACTGCCATCGACAACGACGATCTGGTCCTGCCAACGCTTCCGGAAGTCGCCCTGAGCATCCGCGAAGCCGCCGAGGACAGCGAAATCAGCGTCTCGGCCCTGAGCAAGGTGATCGGCCGCGACGCCGCCCTGTCGGCGCGCCTGATCAAGGTAGTCAACAGCCCGCTGTTGCGCGCCGCGGTTGAAGTCACAGACCTGCACACCGCCATCACCCGCCTGGGCATCAACTACAGCTGCAACCTGGCCATTGGCCTGGTGATCGAGCAGATCTTCCACGCCCGCGCCCCGGCGGTTGAACAAAAACTGCGCGATATCTGGGCCAACAGCCTTGAAGTCGCCGGCATCAGTTATGAACTGTGCCGCCGCTACACCCAGCTCAAACCCGACCAGGCCGCGCTTGGTGGCCTGGTTCACCAGATCGGCGCATTGCCGGTGCTGATCTATGCCCAGGAGCACAACGAACTGCTCTCGGACCCGGTGTGCCTGCATTACGTGATCGAACAGATCCAGCCAGCCTTGGGTGACAAGATCCTCAGTGCCTGGGAATTCCCCGAGCAGCTGGTCAAGCTGCCCGGCCAGGTCCAGGTCCAGGACCTGGACCGGCGCACCGACCAGGTCGACTACATCGATGTGGTACAGGTCGCCCGCTGCATCAGCCAGCGCGGGCGCAGTCGGCCGCTGGCGGCGCTGCCCGCCTACCGGCACCTGGGGTTGCCCTACGGGACCGAGCTGAATGTCGATGAGCTGCTGGAAGCGCGGAACATGTTGCGCTGAATCAAGCCCATCGCGGGGCAAGCCCGCTCCCACGCCAACAACGCATGTGGGAGCGGGCTTGCCCCGCGATAAGGTCGCCAACGCCTACTGATCAGCGATAAAACTCACCCGCACCTTCAACCCGCCCCGCTCGCCATCATGCAGACTGATCTGCGCCAGGTGCGCCCTGCAGATTTCGCCGACGATGGCCAAGCCCAGCCCGCTGCCCTGCGCGCTGCGCCGGTAGAAACGCTCGAACACCCGCTCGCGCTCCGCCTCGGGAATCCCCGGCCCATCGTCCTCGACCTCCAGCACCGCCGGCGCCAGCACCCGCAGCACCACATCGCCGCCTTGCGGCGTATGGGCCAAGGCGTTATCCACCAGGTTGCTGAGCAACTCGTTGAGCAAGGTCGGCTCGCCCTTGAGCCAAACCGGCGCCTCGGCTTCCAACGCCAGCGACACGCCGCGGGCATGGGCCAGGGGGGCCATGGCCATGCCCAGCTCACGGGCCAACTGGCTCAAGTCCAGGCGCTGGGCTCCACCTTCGGCGATGGCCCGTGCGCCGTTTTCCACCCGTGCCAGCGATAGCAACTGGTTAGCCAGATGGGTCAGACGGTCGGTGCCCTGGGCGGCGGCGTCCAGGGTCTGGCGCCACTCCTCGGGATCCTTCGAGCGCAGGCCCAACTCGACCCGCGCCTTGAGCGCCGCCAGCGGGGTGCGCAGCTCATGGGCGGCATCGGCGATGAACTGCGCCTGACGCTCGAACTGCCCACGCAGGCGCTCGGTGAAGTGGTTGAGCGCACGCACCAGCGGCCCGAGTTCGCGCTGCACCTGCACCACTGGCAGGGCCCGCAGGTCGTCCGGCTGGCGCTCTTCCACCGCACCACGCAGGCGTTCCAGCGGGCGCAGCGCGGCGCTGACCGCGAACCACACCAGCACCAGCGCACCCAGCGCCAGCATGCCCAGGCGCAGCAGGGTATCGGCCATCAAGCCACGGGCCATGCGTACCCGCGCCTCTTCGGTTTCGGCCACACGGATCTCGGCCATGCCATTCATGTTCGGTTCGCTGACCGCCTTGAGCAGGCTGACCACCCGCACATCCTGGCCCTGGTACGTGGCGTCGTAAAAACGCGCCAAGGCCGGGTAGTCGTCGGTGCGCGGCGTACCCGGTGGTGGTGGCGGCAGGTTTTCATAACCCGAGATCAGCTTCTGGTGGATGTCCAGCACCTGGTAGTAGATACGCCCGGCGCTGTCATAGGCGAAGGTATCAAGGGCCACGTAGGGCACATCGGCGCTGAGCGTGCCGTCACGTTGCGAGAGCCCGGCGGCAATGGTCCGCGCCGAAGCCAGCAGGGTGCGGTCATAGGCGGTGTCGGCCGCTTCACGGCCATTCCAGTAGGCGCTCAGGCCGCTGGCCAGCATCAGCACCACCAGCAGCAGCGCCAGGTTGCCCAGCAAGCGCCCGCGCAGGCTGCCGTTGTCACGCATCGCGGTGCTCGAGCAGGTAACCCAGGCCACGGAAGGTGACGATGGCCACCGGATGACCATCGAGCTTCTTGCGTAGGCGGTGGATATAAATCTCGATGGCGTCGGGGCTGGCCTCTTCGTCCAGGCCAAAAACTTGAGCTGCCAGCTGCTCCTTGCTCATCACCCGGCCCGGGCGGGCGATCAAGGCTTCGAGCACGCTCTGCTCGCGCTGGGTGAGCGTCAGTGGTTCGTTTTCGAGGGAAAACCGCCGGGTATCGAGGTCATAGACCAGCGGGCCACAACGCTGCTGGCGCTCACCGCCAAGCACGCTGCGGCGCAGCAACGCCTTGACCCGCGCCTCCAGCTCGGTCAGTTCGAAAGGCTTGGCCAGGTAATCGTCGGCGCCCAGGTTCAGGCCATGCACGCGGTCCTTCACATCGCTGCGCGCGGTGAGCATCAGCACCGGCACGGTCTTGCCGCGGCCGCGCAGGCGCGCCAGCACTTCGAAGCCGTCCATGCGCGGCAGGCCGACATCGAGCACCGCCACGGCATAGTCCTCGCTGGCCAACGCCAGGTCGGCGGCCACGCCATCGTGCAGTACATCCACGGTCAGCCCCTGGCTCTTGAGGGCCTGGGCCACGCTTTCGGCCAGTTGCAGGTGGTCTTCGACCAGCAGCACACGCATCGGATTCTCCCAGCCCGGGCAGGGCTTTTTGCGCGGATTTTTGCGCGGAGTGTACCGCCGTCACCGGGCCTGTGAAGCCCCGGCAGCAAACCTTTCACGCTGAAAGGTTAGCGAAAGGTTGATTGCCTAGCATCGCACCACGGTCGCCCCGCGCGCCGCCAAAAGCACCAGCAAGGTGCAATTTATAAGAACAATAATTGGAGTCACCGACGATGCTGTCCATGCAGCCGCAGGCCTTCGCGCCTTCCCGTTCGTTCGCCGCCCGCCCATGCGCCCTCGCCAGCGCCGTCGCCCTTGTCGGTGTCGCGCCCCTGAGCCAGGCCGCCTTCTTCGAAGACAGCACTGCCACCTTCGAAACCCGCAACATGTACTTCAATCGCGACTTCCGCGACGGCACCAGCAAGCAGCAATCCAAGCGCGATGAATGGGCCCAGGGCTTCATGCTCAACTTCGAGTCCGGTTACACCGAAGGCACCGTGGGCTTTGGCCTGGATGCCCTGGGCATGCTTGGCGTGAAGCTCGACTCCAGCCCCGACCGCACCGACACCGGCCTGCTGCCCACCCATGACGACGGCAAGGCGGCCGACGAGTACTCCAAGCTCGGCCTGACCGGCAAAGTGAAGGTATCCAAGACCGAACTGAAAATCGGCACCCTGATCCCCGAGCTGCCCACCCTGCAGCCCAACGATGGTCGCATCCTGCCGCAGACCTTCGAAGGTGGCCTGGTCACCTCCAACGAGATCAAGGGCCTGACCTTCACCGGCGGGCGCCTGGACAAGGCCAAGGACCGCAACGACACCAACTGGGAAGACCTGGCGCTGAACAACAAGAACGGCCGCTTCGGTGGCAGCTTCAGCGCCGACAACCTCGACCTGGCAGGCCTGGACTACAAGTTCACCGACCGTATCACCGGCAGCTACCACTTCGCCCAGCTCGACGATATCTACCGCCAGCACTTCATCGGCATGCTCGCCACCCAGCCCTGGGGCCCAGGCACCTTCAGCGCCGACCTGCGCCTGGCGGTGAGCGACGAAGCCGGCCAGGCCAAGGCCGGGCGCATCGACAACACCACCTTCAGCGGCATGCTCGGCTATGGCCTGGGCGGGCACAAGTTCAGCGCCGGCTGGCAGCAACTGAGCGGCGACAGCGCCTTCCCCTATGTCGACGGCGCCGACCCCTACCTGGTCAACTTCGTGCAGATCAACGACTTCGCCGGTGCCGACGAGCGCTCCTGGCAGGCGCGCTACGACTACAACTTCGCAGCCCTGGGCGTGCCCGGGTTGACCTTCATGACCCGCTACATCAACGGCGACAACGTCAGCCGCGCCGCCGGTGGCGAGGGCAAGGAGTGGGAACGCAACACCGAACTCAAGTACGTGGTACAAAGCGGCCCGTTGAAAAACGTCGCCGTGCGCCTGCGCAACGCCACCTTCCGCTCCAACTTCGCCCGCGACGCGGACGAGGTGCGGCTGCTGGTGAGCTACAGCGTGGCTCTGTGGTAACCCAATAACAACAATGCTCACGGAGATAGACGATGACCTTTTCACTGCGCCGCCTCGCCCTCGCAACCGGCTGCCTGCTGCTGGCCGGCAATGCCCTGGCCGCTGAACCGAAACGCCCTGAATGCATCGCCCCGGCCTCGCCCGGCGGCGGTTTCGACCTGACCTGCAAACTGGTGCAGAGCGCACTGGTGGAGGAGAAGATCCTCAGCAAACCGATGCGCGTGACCTACATGCCCGGCGGGGTCGGCGCGGTGGCCTATAACGCCGTGGTTGCCCAGCGCCCAGGCGACGCCGGTACCCTGGTGGCCTGGTCCAGCGGCTCGCTGCTGAACCTGGCCCAGGGCAAGTTCGGCCGCTTTGACGAGAACGCGGTGAAGTGGCTGGCGGCGGTTGGCACCAGCTACGGTGCCATCGCGGTGAAGAGTGACTCGCCCTACAAGACCCTCGACGACCTGGTCGCGGCCCTGAAGAAAGACCCGAGCAAAGTGGTGATCGGCTCCGGCGGCACCGTCGGCAGCCAGGACTGGATGCAGACCGCCTTGATCGCCAAGGCCGCCGGCATCAACCCACGCGACCTGCGCTACGTGGCCCTGGAAGGCGGCGGCGAAATCGCCACCGCGCTGCTCGGTGGCCATATCCAAGTCGGCTCCACCGATATTTCCGACTCCATGCCGCACATCCAGAGCGGCAACATGCGCATCCTCGCGGTGTTCTCCGAGAAGCGCCTGGACGAGCCGGAAATGAAAGACATCCCCACTGCCAAGGAGCAGGGCTACGACATCGTCTGGCCGGTGGTGCGTGGTTTCTACCTGGGGCCGAAGGTCAGCGATGAAGACTACGCCTGGTGGAAAGCCTCGTTCGACAAGATGCTCGCCTCGGAAGACTTCGCCAAGCTGCGCGACCAGCGCGAACTGTTCCCGTTCGCCATGACCGGCGAAGAGCTGGACGGCTATGTGAAGAAGCAGGTGGCCGATTACAAGGCACTGGCCCGTGAGTTCGGGCTGATCCAGTAAGCCGCCCCGGCATCCTCCACGTGGGAGCGGGCTTGCCCCGCGATCTGGTACAAAAAAGGCGATCCACAAGGATCGCCTTTTTTGTTACTTGACCACCTTGAGGCTGGGTCGACCGCTGGGGCGTGGAGGCTGGCTCCCGCCTTCCGGCGGGCCATCGTCATCCGGCTCGACACCTTCATCGTGCAGGTCGTCTTCATCGTCGAGCGGCGGGTCCAGCTCAAAGACCATGCCCTGACCGTTTTCACGAGCATAGATGCCCAGGATCGCGCCGGCCGGCACAAAGAGCGTGTGGGATACACCACCAAAGCGCCCGTCGAAGCTCACCGCTTCGTTGTCCATGTGCAAGTTGCGCACAGCACTGGGCGAAATATTCAGGACGATCTGGCCGTCACTGGCAAAACCCTGAGGCACCTGGACCGCCGGATACTCGGCATTGACCAGCATATGGGGCGTGCAATCGTTGTCGACGATCCACTCGTACAGCGCACGAACCAGATAGGGGCGACTGGATTTCATCAACGGTTCCTCTTAAACCTTGCGCATTTCACGTTCGGCAGCAGACAGGCTCGCCTGGAAAGGCTCGCGGGCGAACTGTCGCTCCATGTAATCCAGCAACGGCTTGGCCTGCCGTGGCAATTCAATACCCATCACCGGCAAACGCCAGAGCATGGGCAATAGACAACAGTCGACGAGGCTTTGCTCCTCGCTCATGAAACAGGGCATCTCGCCAAACAGCGGCGCTACGCCGGTCAGGCTCTCACGCAGTTCCTTGCGCGCCTGGGTGCGTGCCGCCTCACTGCTGCGCGGGTCGAGCACGGTATCGGCCAGGGCACACCAGTCGCGCTGGATACGGTGCATCAGCAATCGACTGTTGCCACGCGCCACCGGGTATACCGGCATCAAGGGCGGATGAGGATAACGCTCGTCGAGATACTCCATCACCACGGTCGACTCATACAGCGCCAGGTCACGATCGACCAGTGTCGGCAGGCTGCCATAAGGATTCACTTCGACCAGCTTGGGCGGCAGGCGTTTGGCATCGACGTCGATGATCTGCACGGCGATGCCTTTCTCGGCGAGCACCAGGCGTACCCGATGAGAGTAATGATCAGCGGGGTCGGAATAGCAGGCTAACCTGTTGGTTGCGCCCATGTAGCGCCTCCTCGCACGGGATGCTTGTAAAACTGTAAATGAAAACGCGCCCGGGGCACCCTGGCATTTCTGCCAGGGCGCCCCGGGCGCGTTCAACAACCAGAAACTACTGCGTGATCAGTGCACGTCCTTCCAGTATTCGCGCTTGAGCAAGTAGGCGAATACGAAGAAGAAAGCCAGGTACAGCAACACGTAGGTACCGATGCGCTGGCTTTCCAGTTTGACCGGGTTGGCCGAATAGGCCAGGAAGGTCACCAGGTTCTTGACCTTCTCGTCGAACTGCTCGGGCGTCAGGGTACCGGATTTCTCCTCGACGGTCAGCTGGTCGCACGCTTCATGGGTCAGCGGGCTGCCGGTGAGCGGGTCGAATTGCTTCTTGCCATCAACCACGGTCTGCACCTGCTTGCAGCCAATCACCTGATTACCCTGCAGGCCGACCAGCACGTTGGGCATCCCCACATTGGGGAAGACCTTGTTGTTCACCCGGTACGGCCGCGCGGGGTCCTCGTAGAAGCTACGCAGGTAGGTGTACAGCCAGTCATTGCCACGCACCCGGGCAACCAGGGTGAGGTCGGGAGGCGCCGCGCCGAACCAGGTCTTGGCATCGTTTGGCTGCATGCCGATCTTCATGTGGTCACCGATCTTGGCACCGGTGAACACCAGGTTCTCGAGCATCAGCTCGTGCGGGATCCCCAGGTCGTCGGCCACCCGCTCATAGCGCTGGAACTTGGCGCTGTGGCAGCCCATGCAATAGTTGGCGAAGGTCCGCGCACCATCCTGCAGGGCGGCTTTGTCAGTGAGGTCGACATCGACCTTGTCCAGCTCCAGGCTGTGCTCGGCGGCAAACGAAAGGCCAGGCATCAGTGCCAGCAAGCATACTGCAATCAACTTTTTCATCAGCCAGTCACCCTTTCCGGAACCGGTTTGGTCTTCTCGAGCCTTGTGTAGAACGGCATCAGCAGGAAGTAGGCGAAGTACAGCACCGTACACACCTGCGACAGCAAGGTACGCCCCGGGGTCGGTGCCAGTACGCCCAGCACACCGAGGATGACGAAGGCCACGCAGAACACCAGCAGCCAGACCTTGCTCAGCCAACCCTTGTAGCGCATGGAGCGCACCGGGCTGCGGTCAAGCCAGGGCAACACGAACAGCACAGCGATCGCAGCGCCCATGGCGATCACCCCGAACAGCTTGTCGGGCACCGCACGCAAGATCGCGTAGAACGGCGTGAAGTACCACACCGGGGCGATATGCTCAGGGGTCTTGAAGGCGTTTGCCTGCTCGAAGTTCGGTTTCTCCAGGAAGTAACCACCCATTTCCGGGAAGAAGAACACCACGGCGCAGAACACGAAGAGGAACACCACCACGCCGACGATATCCTTGACGGTGTAGTACGGGTGGAATGGAATGCCGTCCAGCGGGATACCGTTCTCGTCCTTTTTCTTCTTGATGTCCACACCATCGGGGTTGTTCGAACCCACTTCGTGCAAGGCCAGAATGTGCAGCACGACCAGGCCGAGAATCACGATCGGCAAGGCCACCACATGCAAGGCGAAGAAGCGGTTCAGGGTGATGCCCGAGATCAGGTAGTCACCACGGATCCACTGGGTCAGGTCGCCACCGATCACCGGAATCGCGCCAAACAGCGAAATGATCACCTGGGCGCCCCAGTACGACATCTGGCCCCATGGCAGCAGGTAGCCCATGAAGGCCTCAGCCATCAGCGCCAGGTAGATCAGCATGCCGAACAGCCAGACCAGCTCGCGCGGCTTCTGGTAGGAGCCGTAGAGCAGGCCGCGGAACATGTGCAGGTAGACAACGATGAAGAACGCCGAGGCGCCGGTGGAGTGCAGGTAGCGCAGGATCCAGCCGTACTCGACGTCACGCATGATGTACTCGACCGAGGCGAAGGCCTCTTCCGCCGAGGGGGTGAAACTCATGGTCAGCCATACGCCGGTAACGATCTGGTTGACCAGCACCAGCAGCGCCAGCGAGCCGAAGAAGTACAGGAAGTTGAAGTTCTTGGGCGCGTAATACTTGCTCAGATGGTCTTCCCACATCTTCGTGGCGGGGAAGCGCGCATCGATCCACTCCATGAACTTGCTCATCATGCTTTCTCCTGATCGATGCCGATGACGACAAGGTCGTCCGACTCGTACGAGTGCGGTGGCACTGGCAGGTTCAGAGGCGCCGGCTGGGCTTTGTAGACACGACCCGCCAGGTCGTAGTGCGAACCGTGGCAAGGGCAGAAATAGCCACCGACCCACTTCGGCCCAAGGTCGGCCGGGGCAACTTCGGGACGGAACGTAGGCGAGCACCCCAGGTGGGTGCACAAGCCGACCAGAATGAGGATTTCGGGCTTGATCGAGCGATTCTGCGGATCGACGTAGGTGGGCTGCACCGATGCCTTGGATTCAGGATCGGAGAGCTCGGCAGTGAGCTTTTTCAGGTTGCCGAGGATTTCGTCCGTTCGGCGCACGATGAACACGGGCTGACCACGCCATTCAGCCACCATTTGCTGGCCTGGTTCGACCTTGGCGATATTGACCTTCACCGGTGCCCCTGCGGCTTTCGCCTTGGCACTGGGAAACCATGACCCCACGAACGGTACCGCAGCCCCCACTGCCCCCGCTGCCCCGACCACGGATGTCGCGGCTACGAGGAAGCGGCGCCGGCCTGCGTTGACGCCGTCATTGCTCATTCAGTCCTCTCCCATCAGCTTGCTTGGCCTGTTTGAACAGGCATCTACTTAGGTACGTCTGTGGCACTAAAAATTGGCCGCCATGGTAAGAAACAAATCCACACACTGACAAGGTGATTACCCGCTCGTCGGGCTACAACCCTCGCTTTGCTTGATCTGTGTCTATACGACAAGTGCCCACCGACTGCTGACAGGTTAGTTCAAGCCATAAAAAAAGCCCGGTTCCAAAGGAACCGGGCTTCTTCGACTGCCGAAGCGAAATTAACGCTTGGAGTACTGAGGACGCTTACGCGCTTTACGCAGACCCACTTTCTTACGCTCGACTTCACGAGCGTCGCGGGTGACGTAGCCAGCACGACGCAGAGCGCCACGCAGGGTTTCGTCGTATTCCATCAGGGCGCGGGTGATACCGTGGCGGATTGCACCGGCCTGACCGCTGACACCACCACCGGAAACGGTGACGTAGATGTCGAACTTCTCAACGGTCTCGGTCAGTTCCAGCGGCTGGCGAACAACCATGCGAGCGGTTTCGCGGCCGAAGAACACGTCCAGGGAACGGTTGTTGATGGAGATGTTACCGGTACCAGGACGCAGGAAAACGCGAGCGGTTGCGGTCTTGCGACGGCCAGTGCCGTAGTTTTGAGTCGCCGACATAATGAACTATCCCGTTAGATCTTCAGTTCTTGAGGCTGCTGAGCAGTGTGAGGGTGAGCAGCACCCGCGTACACTTTCAGCTTGCGGTACATGTCGCGACCCAGCGGGTTCTTCGGCAGCATGCCTTTGACCGCGGTTTCGATGACACGCTCAGGGGCCTTGGCGATCAACTTCTCGAAGTTGATTTCCTTGATACCGCCCGGGAAGCCGGAGTGGGAGTAGTACATCTTGTCGGAAGACTTGGCACCAGTCACACGAACCTGCTCGGCGTTGATAACGACGATGTAGTCGCCGGTGTCAACGTGAGGGGTGTATTCTGGCTTGTGCTTGCCACGCAGGCGGCTAGCGATTTCGGTAGCCAGACGACCCAGGGTCTGACCAGCGGCGTCGACTACGAACCACTCGCGCTTTACTGTTTCCGGTTTAGCAGTAAAAGTTTTCATTCTCTAAAGCCTCAGAGGCCGCCCAGCGAAAAATAGACGGCGAATCTTACTGGATAGTGCACAGCTTGCCAAGGGCAAACGCGCAGCCGAACGCTGACGCTTTTGGGGGCTCGGGTCGGGCACGCCAATGTTCGACAAAGGTTCTTCATTCGTGATGGTGCATCACTTCCGCCACGCGAAGAGCTGCAGAATTATCCAGATTGCGCGAAAAATTTCAACCTGCTTTTATGGGCTTCTTTGCCTGGAGCGTCCCTTCGATGGAATACCGCAAGCTCGGTCGTACCGACCTCAACGTCAGCGCCCTGTGCCTGGGCACCATGACCTGGGGCGAGCAGAACACCCAGGATGACGCCTTCGCCCAGATCAAGCTGGCCAAGGCCGCCGGCATCAACTTCATCGACACCGCCGAGATGTACCCGGTGCCGCCGCGCCCGGAAACCTATGCGGCCACCGAACGCATCATCGGCAACTGGTTCGCCAGGCATGGCGACCGCGACGACTGGCTGCTGGCCAGCAAGGTCGCCGGCCCCGGCAACGGCATCAGCCACATCCGCGACGGCCAGCTCAAGCACAACCGCCAGCACATCGTTGCCGCGCTCGATGCAAGCCTTGCGCGCCTGCAGACCGACCGCATCGACCTGTACCAACTGCACTGGCCCGAACGCAGCACCAACTTCTTCGGCAAGCTGGGCTACCAGCACCTGCCCAACGACATGTTCACCCCGCTCGAAGAAACCCTCGAAGTGCTCGACGAGCAGGTGAGCGCCGGCAAGATCCGCCATATCGGCCTGTCCAACGAAACCCCGTGGGGCACCATGAAGTTCCTGCAACTGGCCGAGGCCCGCGGCTGGCCGCGGGCGGTGTCGATCCAGAACCCCTACAACCTGCTCAACCGCAGCTTCGAAGTGGGCCTGGCGGAGGTGGCGATCCGTGAACAGTGCGGCCTGCTGGCCTACTCGCCGCTGGCCTTCGGCATGCTCTCGGGCAAGTACGAAGACGGCGCCCGTCCGGAAAACGCCCGATTGACCCTGTTCAGCCGCTTTGCCCGTTACTCCAATCCGCAGACCGTGGCGGCGTGCAGCCGTTATGTGCAGCTGGCCCGCGACCACGGCCTGGATCCGGCGCAGATGGCCCTGGCGTTCGTCACCCGGCAACCCTTCGTGACCAGCAACATCATCGGTGCAACCACCCTTGAGCAGTTGCAGAGCAACATTGATAGCCAGGGCCTGAACCTGGGCGATGAACTGCTGGCGGCGATCGAGGCAATCCATCAGGAGCAGCCGAACCCGGCGCCTTGAGCAGGCCCCCATCGCGGGGCAAGCCCGCTCCCACGCAGCACTCCCCCCGTGGGAGCGGGCTTGCCCCGCGATAGGTAATGCGGGGTAGACACAATCGCCAAAAAATAAGACGATCCAGCCGGTGATTGACCACTCTACCCTATAAGAACAATGACAATGATGTTTACCCAACCCCCCGCGTCGCTGCGGCGCGTCAGCATCCTGGCCATTGATAAAGTGTTCGCTTCGACACTGATGCAGGCCAAGGACTTCTTCCACCTGGCCAGCCTGCGCTACAGCAAGCAACTGGGCCTCGGCCTGCAGCCGATGTTCGAGATCGCCCTGGTGAGCCCGGACGGCCTGCCCGTGGACAGTTTCAGCAATGTGCAACTGCCGGTCGACAGCGGCCTGAACGATGCCGATGTGATCATCCTCCCGGCCTTCTGGGACGATTTCGACAACCTGCTGCAACGCTACCCGCAGGTCTTGCCCTGGCTGCGTGCGCAGCACGCCCGCGGCGCCGTGCTGTGTGCCGAGGCCAGCGGCGTGTTCTGGCTGGCCGAGTCCGGGCTGCTGGACGGCAAGGAGGCGACCACCTACTGGCGCTTCTTCGGCAGCTTCGAGGAGCGCTTCCCCAAGGTGCGGCTGAACCAGGACAAGCACCTGACCGACGCCGACAACCTCTACTGTGCCGGTGGCACCACCTCGGCCTGTGACCTGTACATCTACCTGATCGAGCGTTTCTGCGGCGCCAACGTGGCCCGTGCAGTGGCCCGCGACATCCTCTACGAAGTGCAGCGCAGCTACACGCCCGGGCGTATGGGCTTTGGTGGGCAGAAACTGCACCAGGACCTGATCATCCTGCAGATCCAGCACTGGCTCGAAGAGCACTTCGCCGACAAGTTCCGCTTCGAGGACGTGGCCCGCAACCACGGCATGAGCATCCGCAACTTCATGCGCCGCTTCCAGAGCGCCACCGGTGACAAGCCGCTGCACTACCTGCAGCGCCTGCGCATCGAGACCGCCAAGGGCTTGCTGTCGAGCTCGCGCAAGAGCATCAAGACCATCAGCTATGAGGTGGGGTACGACGACGCGAGCTTCTTCGCGCGCTTGTTCCGCCAGCACACCGAACTGTCGCCTAACCAGTATCGCCAGCAGTTCATGCAGGAAGCCTGAAACGCATCGCGGGGCAAGCCCGCTCCCACGATCTGGACTGACTCCAGTCGTGGGAACGGGCTTGCCCCGCGATGCTTTGCCGCCTTGTTTAGGGCTTGTGCGCCCGCGCCAGGAACTCGTGGGACTGCATCTCAAGCAGGCGGCTCAACGTACGCTGGAACTCGAAGCTCAGGCGCCCGCCGGTATACAGGTCTTTCAGCTCCACCTCAGCCGAGATGATCAGCTTCACGTTACGGTCGTAAAACTCGTCGACCATGTTGATGAAGCGCCGGGCGATGTCGTCGGTCGCCACGCCCATCTGCTCGACGTTGCTCAGCAGCACGGCATGGAAGATCTTGCCCAGCTCGATGTAGTCGTTCTGGCTGCGCGGGCCGTCGCACAGGGCGCGGAAGTCGAACCAGGCGACGTCGTCGCAAGTACGCAGGGCAGTGATCGGGCGGTTCTCGATCATCAGCACGTCGTTCTCGACCGCCTGGGTGCACTCCGGCGTCAACGCCTTGAAGCTGGCACGCAGGCTTTGATGGGCGGCATCGTTGAGCGGGTAGTGGAACAGCTCGGCCTGCTCCAGGTGGCGCAGGCGATAGTCCACGCCGCTGTCGACGTTCACCACATCGGTGTACTGCTTGATCATGGCGATGGCCGGCAGGAAGCGCGCACGCTGCAAGCCGTCCTTGTACAGGCCGTCCGGCACGATGTTGGAGGTGGCCACCAGCGACACACCGTTCTTGAACAGCTCTTCCATCAGGGTGCCGAGGATCATCGCATCGGTGATGTCGGAGACGAAGAATTCGTCGAAGCAGATCACCCGGGCTTCATCGCTGAAACGCTTGGCGATGATGGTCAGCGGGTTCTTCTCGCCCTTGAGGGTTTTCATCTCCTCGTGCACACGCTTCATGAAGCGGTGGAAGTGCGTGCGCATCTTCTGCTTGAACGGCAGCGCCTCGTAGAAGGTGTCGACCAGGTAGGTCTTGCCTCGCCCTACCCCACCCCAGAAGTACAGGCCCTTGACCGGGGTCTGCTCCTTCTTGCCGAACAGCTTGCCGAACATGCCCGGCTTGTTGTTCTGCGCCTGTACCAGGTCGTCGTACAGACGCTGCAGGTGACGCACCGCAGTTTCCTGCGCCGCGTCATGGAAGAAGTCGGGGCGTTTCAGATCGGCTTGATAGCGTTCTAAGGGAGTCATAATTCGTTAGCGAGGCAACAAAAAACGGGCCGTCACTGTAGCGACCGGCCCGCTTAATGGCAATGATACATGCGACCAATGCGCGCAGGACTCAACCTCGTGGGAGCGGGCTTGCCCCGCGATGGCGTCGGCAAACAACGCTTGGTTGCATGCTCCAACGCAGATCGCGGGGCAAGCCCGCTCTCACGCCCGCCTTCAATCCTGGGCGGGTTGCAGCGCTTCGCGCAGGCTCTGGACCGCCGCGTCACGGGCTTCGGCGCTGTCGAACTGCGGCCCCTCGGCTACCTGCTCGCCTTCCAGCCACAGGCTGAAGCTCAAGTCCTCGACCCGCACATTGGCCTCGCCACCTTGCTGCAGCTGCTTGCTCACCGCACCTGCGCTCTTGCCATCGGCAAAGCGGCGCGACAGCAGCAGTTGCTCACCGTCGGCGGCCAGCAGGCGGAAGCGGAAGCTGCCGTCTTCGTCGCGGAAGCTGACAAAGCGCGCGCTCTTGGCGGCCTTTTTCTTCACTTCGGTGTTGGCCTGCACGCTGGTGCGGAACGAACGCAGGCCCACCGCCTCGCGCAGCTGCTCGAGGAACGGCGTGGCGCTCTTGCGCGCCTTGGCGGCACCGGCCAGCAGGATGTCTTCCAGGTCCGACGGGCGCGAGATCAACTGGTGATAGTGATCGCGCTTCTCGGCCAACTGGCCGTCAAGCAGCTGGAACAGGCGCTGCTTGGCCTCGCCCCAGCCCAGACCCTGCAGCAGCTCTTCACGGAATTCGGCGCATTGCGCCGGCGTCGAGAAGGCCTGGAACAGGGTGAACAGGTGCGAATTGTCCGGGTCCTTGGCTTCACCCGGGGCGCGCGAGTCGGTGACGATGCGCGAGATCGCATCCTTCATGTCCTTGGCGCTGGTGAACAGCGGGATGGTGTTGTCGTAGCTCTTGGACATCTTGCGCCCGTCCAGGCCCGGCAAGGTGGCCACGCTTTCCTCGATCACCGCCTCCGGCAAGGCGAAGAAGTCCTTGCCCTGGCCGAACAGGTGGTTGAAGCGCTGGCCAATGTCGCGGGCCATCTCCACGTGCTGGATCTGGTCGCGGCCGACCGGCACCTTGTTCGCGTTGAACATCAGGATGTCGGCAGCCATCAGCACCGGATAGCTGAACAGGCCCATGGTCACGCCGGCGTCCGGGTCTTCACCGTTTTCGACGTTCTTGTCCACCGACGCCTTGTAGGCGTGGGCGCGGTTGAGCAGGCCCTTGGCGGCAACGCAGGTCAAAAGCCAGGTCAGCTCGGGGATCTCGGGGATGTCGGACTGACGGTAGAAGGTCACCTTGTCCGGGTCCAGGCCGCCGGCCAGCCAGGTGGCCGCGATCTCAAGGCGCGAACGCTGGATACGCAGCGGGTCGTCGCACTTGATCAGGGCGTGGTAGTCGGCCAGGAAATAGAACGAGTCGGCACCGGGCTGCTGGGAGGCGAGGATCGCCGGGCGGATGGCGCCGGCGTAGTTGCCCAGGTGCGGGGTGCCGGTGGTGGTGATACCGGTGAGGATGCGCGTAGTCATGGGTGTTCGCTTGTTCAGGCTTGCTCAGTTCGAAAGGCGCGGCAGCAGCAGATCCTTCAGATCGGTCAGCTTGCCATGGAAGAAGTGTCCGCATTCTGCCACTTTCAGCAGCTCATGGGGACGCGACAGGGCGGCGGACCAATCGTAGACCAGCTGCGGCTCGACCACTTCGTCGGTGTCCGGCTGCACCACAGTCAAGGTGACCCGCTCAGGCATCGGGAACTGCTCGCTCAGGCGCATCACCGCCGGGGCAATCATGAACAGCTGCTGCAGCGCGATGCCGTCGGCTTCCAGGCGCCCGGCCAGACTGGCGGCGACGAAGCCACCAAAGGAGAAGCCCATCAGCACCAACGGCAGTTGCGGGTGCTGCTCGCGCAGCCAGGCCGCGACAGCCTGGGCGTCGGCCACTTCGCCGGCGCCCATGTCATGGCTGCCGGCGCTCTGGCCGACGCCGCGGTAGTTGAAACGCAGGGTGACGTAGCCGGCGTCCCGGGCGGTACGTTGCAGGGTCGAAACCACCTTGTTGAGCATGGTGCCGCCCTGGACCGGGTTGGGGTGGCAGATCAGCACCGCGCCACGGGCATCGGCCACGTCCAGGTACAAGGCTTCCAACTGGCCGCACGGGCCATCGATGAACAAGGGTGTTTCGCGGATAAGCAAGGCACTACTCCGTGACCTCGGGGAGGGTCGACTCGTCTAGCAAAGGAATTCTGTTCTGATTTGCGATTGCTCGCGGTATACAGCGCAGGTCTGAGCCGTTAACGTAAAGCAAAGCCGTTTATAGAGGAAGGACTCGTGGAACACTCGCTCCTTGTTTGGTTGCTGCCGACCCTGGCCCTGGTCATCGGTGTCGTTGCAGGTTTCGCGCTGGCCCGCCTGCTGCCCAATGCGGCGCCCAGCAATACCCAACGCCAACTGGATGACATCCAGCAGCGATTCGACACCTATCAGAACGAAGTGGTCACCCACTTCAACAGCACCGCCTCGCTGGTGCAGAAGCTCACGCAAAGCTACCAGGACGTGCAGGACCACCTGGCCGACGGCGCCAACCGCCTGGCCCTGGACGAGCTGACCCGCCAGCGCCTGCTGGCTGCCCTGCACTCGGAAGCGGCGCAAGCACCACGTGACCGCCTCACGCCACCGAAAGACACCGCCGAAGTGCCGCGTGACTATGCGCCCAAGGCACCTAATTCGCCGGGCATGCTGGATGAGAGCTACGGCTTGAAGCGTTGATCGGATGAAGTGAAGAAGGCCTCGAAAGAGGCCTTTTTTGTGGGCGTCGCAGTCACCATCGCGGGGCAAGCCCGCTCCCACGCAGACAGGGTATGGCGTGGGAGCGGGCTTGCCCCGCGATCTGGACGGCACCGGCTAACCTCAGCGGTACCAGGCCGCCTCATCATCTACGATCGCGTACCGCGCCCTGGCCTGCCCCAATACTTCCCGCGGCAACCTTCCTTGCCGCACCAGCCCATACAACGCCGCCATCACCACCGCAAACCGATCCACCTCGAAGAACCGCCGCAGGTGCTGACGGTTATCGCTGCGGCCGAAGCCATCGGTGCCCAGGGTGATGTAAGGCGCATCGACATACTCGGCGATCAGTTGCGGCCAGGCGCGCACGTAATCACTGGCAGCGACCACAGGCGCGTCACCCGCCAGGCAGCGCCGAACATGGCTGTCCTCTGCATCTCCAGCTATTGCCGCCCGACGCTGATCCCTGGCATCCCGAGCCAGCTCACTGAAGCTGGTAACACTGAACACCTCGCTGTCGACCTGCCATTCGGTCGCCAACAGTTCACTGGCAGCGATCACCTCACGCAGGATCGCCCCCGAACCCAGCAGCCGTACCTGAGCACGCGGCGTCAATGCTTGCTGGCGTGCGTGCAGGTACATGCCACGCAACACATCGCCGTGCATGCCCGGCGGCAGCGACGGCTGTGGATAGTTTTCGTTCATGACCGCCACGTAGTGGAACTCGTCGCAGTGCTCCACCAGCATGCGCCGTGCGGCATGGTCGAGGATCACCGCCAGCTCCCCGGCGAAGCACGGATCCCAGGCCCGGCAGTTGGGCACCATCGCAGCCATGACCAGGCTCGAACCATCCTGGTGCTGCAACCCCTCCCCGCCGAGCGTGGTGCGCCCGGCAGTGGCGCCCAGCAACAGGCCACGGGCGCGCTGGTCGGCGGCGGCCCAGATCAGGTCGCCGACACGCTGGAAGCCGAACATCGAGTAATAGATGTACACCGGCAGCATCGGCTCGCCGTGCACCGCATAGGAAGTGGCGGCCGCGACCCAGGACGAGATCGCCCCGGCCTCGGTGATGCCCTCTTCCAGCAACTGGCCGTCGCGCGCCTCCTTGTACGTCAACAGCGAGCCGGCATCCTCAGGCTCGTAGCGCTGCCCCGCCGGTGAGTAGATACCGATCTGGCGGAACAGGCTGGCCATGCCGAAGGTTCGCGCCTCATCGGCGACGATCGGCACCACACGCGGCCCCAGCCCCGGTGCCTTGAGCCAGTGGCCGAGCAGGCGCACGGCGGCCATGGTGGTGGACATTTCCTTGCCGTCGGCCTGCAGGGCGAAACCCGCGAACGCATCGAGCGCCGGCAGTGGCAGCCTGGCACAGTCACTGCGGCGCACCGGCAGGGGGCCGCCAAGGGCCTCCCGGCGCTGGCGCAGGTAGACCATCTCCGGGCTGTCCTCGGCCGGACGATAGAAGCGCAGTTGCTCCACCGCCTCGTCCGACAGCGGCAGATGGAAACGATCGCGAAATGCCAACAGCGCCTGCACATCCAGCTTCTTGGCCTGGTGCGCGGTCATCCGTGACTCACCGGCGCTGCTCATGCCGTAGCCTTTCTTGGTCTTGGCCAGGATCACCGTTGGCCGCCCCTTGCACGCCTTGGCCGCGGCATAGGCCGCGTGCAGCTTGCGAAAGTCATGGCCACCGCGCTTGAGGGCATTGATCTCCTCACTGCTCATGTGCGCCACCAGGCGCTGTAAGGCCGGGTCCTGGTTGAAGAAATGCTCGAGGTTATAGCTGCCATCCTTGGCGCCCAGGTTCTGGAACTGGCCATCGGGTGTCGCCGCCAGCTGGCGCAGCAACGCGTGCTCGTGGTCGCGGGCGAACAGCGCGTCCCACTCCGAGCCCCACAGCACCTTGATCACATTCCAGCCGGCACCGCTGAACAACGCTTCCAGCTCCTGGACGATCTGGCCGTTGCCACGCACCGGGCCATCCAGGCGCTGCAGGTTGCAGTTGACGATGAAGGTCAGGTTGTCCAGCCCTTCACGGGCGGCCAGGGTCAGACCGGCGACAGACTCCGGCTCGTCCATCTCGCCGTCGCCGAATACGCCCCACACATGCCGCGCCGAGGTATCCAGCAGGCCACGATGCTGCAGGTAGCGCATGAAGCGCGCCTGGTAGATCGCACTGAGCGGGCCGATGCCCATGGAGCCGGTGGGGAATTGCCAGAAATCGGGCATCAGCCAGGGGTGTGGATAAGAGCACAGGCCATTGCCCGCGACCTCCTGGCGGTAGTTGGCCAGTTGCTGTTCGCTCAAACGCCCTTCGAGAAACGCCCGGGCGTAAATGCCCGGCGCCGAGTGCGGCTGGAAGAACACCAGGTCGCCCGTGCGCCCCTCGCCGCCGCTTTCGCCGCGGAAGAAGTGCTGGAAACCGACCTCGAAGATCTCCGCCGCCGAGGCGTAGCTGGCGATATGCCCGCCCAGCTCGCCATAGGCATGGTTGGCCCGCACCACCATGGCCAGGGCGTTCCAGCGCAGGATCCCGGTGATCCGCTCGTCCAGCTCCAGGTCGCCGGGGTAGGCCCCCTGCTGCTCCACTGGCAAGGTATTGCGGTAGGCGGAAAACGCCTGGGCCTCGCGCTCAAGGCCCAGCTCCAAGGCGTGGGCCTGCAGGCGCTGCAGCAGGTAGCGCGCCCGCGCCGGGCCGCAATGGGCCAGGCTGGATTCCAGGGCCTGGCACCATTCGGCGGTTTCCGCCGGGTCGCTGTCCAACGCGGCATCGTGGGCCGTAAACGGCGCGTTCGGGTTCATCATCGCTACCATCGCGCAAGCCTCTTCCGTGGCAGTTCAGGCACAGGCCTTCAGGGCCTGGTCGATATCGGCCAGCAAGTCGTCGATGTCTTCGAGCCCCACCGACAACCGCACCAGCCCCTCGGAAATACCATGGTGCGCCCGCTCCTCGGGCGTGTAGCTGGAGTGGGTCATGCTTGCCGGGTGCTGGGCCAGCGACTCGGCATCACCCAGGCTCACCGCCCGGCTGAACAGCTGCAAGGCATTCATGAATCGGCGCCCGGCCTCGATGCCGCCCTTGAGCTCGAAGGCGATCATCCCGCCCGGCAAGCGCATCTGCCGTTGCGCCAAGGCGTACTGAGGGAACGACGGCAGGCCCGGGTAATGGATCAGCTCGACCTGTGGCTGGCGGGCAAGGTGCTCGGCCAACCGCTGCGCGTTGGCGCAATGGCGGTCCAGGCGCAGGGCCAGGGTCTTCATGCCACGCATCAGCAGCGAGGCGTCGTGGGGCGACAGCACCGCGCCGGTCATGTCCTTGAGCCCTTGCAGGCGAATGCGGTCGACCAACGCCTTGCGCCCGACCACCAGGCCGGCGGTGATGTCGCCGTGGCCGGACAGGTATTTGGTCGCCGAGTGAACCACCAGGTCGGCGCCCAGCTCCAGAGGGCGCTGCAGATAAGGCGTGCAGTAAGTATTGTCGACCACGATGCTGATGTCGTGGCCACGCACCGCCTCGGCCACAGCGGCGATATCCACCAGCTGCATGTTGGGGTTGGCCGGGGTTTCGAAGTAGATCATCCGGGTTTTCGCGGTGATCGCGGCTTTGAGCGCCTGCGGGTCGTTGAGGTCGACATGCTGGATCTTCACACCGAACTCACCGATGCCGTGGTGCAGGTAGGCAAAGGTGCAGCCATACAGGGTGCGGCCGACGATCAGCTCATCCCCCGGGCGTAGCAGGGTCCACAAGGTGGAGGTGATGGCGCCCATGCCCGAAGCCAGTGCCAGCCCGGCCTCGCCGCCTTCGAGCGACGCCATGCGCTGCTCCAGCAAGGCCAGGGTCGGGTTGGAGATGCGGCTGTAGAAGTGCCCACCCTCCTCGCCGGCAAAGCAGGCAGCCCCGTATTCGACGGTCGGAAAAGCGAAAGTGGCGGTCTGATAGACCGGCGGCACCAGGGCGCCGCCATGGGACAGCGGATCATAGCCGTAGTGGATGGCCCGCGTGGAAAAACCGGTGTTGTTATTGGAGTCGCGCATGGCAACAGCCTCGTGTGGTTTGTTATAAGCTTATGCCACCGAGCTGGCGCATTTTTTCCAAAGTTGCCCACGCAATCGGACCAGTGTTGGAATAAAAACAATAAATGGTTAACCAGGAGGGCAAATCATGCCTTCGACCCTCGACCGCACCGACCGCGCCCTGCTCGCCGCCCTGCAGGACAACGCGCGCCTGACCGTCTCCGAACTTGCCGACCAGGTCGCCCTGACCACTTCGCCCTGCTGGCGGCGGGTCAAGTTGCTGGAGGACAACGGCTACATCACCGGCTACCAGGCCACTCTCTCGCCCAAAGCGCTGGGCTTCGGGGTGACCGCCTTCGTCAGCATCATGATGGACTCGCACACCAAAGAGATGGCCCTGGCGTTCGAACGGCGGCTGATGGAGATCCCCGAGATCGTCGCCTGCCACAATATTTCCGGGCGCTATGACTTCTTGCTGGAGATCCTGGCGCGCGATCTGGAGTCGTTCGGGGAGTTCACCCGGGAGGTGCTGCAGCGATTGCCGGGGGTGAAGGAGATCTATTCGAGTTTTTCCTACAAGGCGGTGAAGGAACGCAGAGTCATCCCCGTTTCGGAAAAGCATATTTAGCTAAAGCGTGGGAGCGGGCTTGCCCCGCGATAAAGCCAGCCCAGGCAACCGCTTCGCATGGCATGGACTGCGTCCATGATCGCGGGGCAAGCCCGCTCCCACAGTACCGCGCCGAACTCAAAACCCGCTCCCACAGGCATACCGCCCACAAAAGAAAAAACCCGCCGAAGCGGGTTTTTTCATGTACGACGACGGATCAGATCGCCCCACGCTGACGCAGCACATCCAGCACCAGCTTCACGCCTTCATCGACGCTGACCGACTGGGTGTCGATCACCAGGTCCGCATCCAGCGGCACGTCGTACGGGAAGCTCTCGCCCGGAATGTTGTCGCCACCGGCAGCGTACAGCCCCTGCGGGTCACGCTCGCGGCAGGCCAGCGGCGAGGCCTGGACGTAAACGGTCACCAGGCGCTCCTTGCCGATCAGCGCCTTGGCCTGTTCGCGGCCTTCGGCGTCCGGGGCAACGAAAGCAGCCAGGGTCAGCAGGCCGGCTTCGTTGAACTGGCGCGCCACATGGGCGGCGCGGCGCCAGTTCTCGGTGCGGCCGGCGCGGTCCTGCGGCAGGCCCTTGTTCAGGTCGTGGCGCAGGTTCTGGCCATCGAGCACGTAGACCGCACGGCCCATGTCGAACAGCTTGCGCTCGACCGCATAGGCCAGGGTGCTCTTGCCAGCACCGGAGAGGCCGCTGAACAGCACGGTGGCCGGTTGCTGGCCAAAGCGCAGGGCGCGCTCTTCGGTAGCCACGTGGGCCAGCTTGCCATGCTGGCCGGCGCTGCCGTGGGGCAGTACCGGCGGCGCGATGATCATGCCGGCGCCGACGGTGCCGTTGGTCAGGCGGTCGATGACGATGAACGCACCGGTGGTGCGGTTGCTGTCGTAACCGTCCAGAGCGATGGCGCTGTCCAGGGCGACCTTGACGCGACCGATCTCGTTCAGTTGCAGCGCGCTGGCGGCGCCCTGCTCGAGGGTGTTCACATCGACCTTGTGGGTGATGCTGGCAATCGAGCCCGGCACGTAGCTGGTGGCGCGCTTGATGTCGTATTTCTTGCCCGGGAGCATCGGCTCCTCGGCCATCCACACCAGCATGGCGTCGAACTGGTCGGTCACCTGCGGCACGTTGTCGGCATGCACCAGCAGGTCGCCACGGGAGATGTCGATCTCGTCTTCCATGGTCAGGGTCACTGCCTGGCCAGGGCCGGCGTTCTCCAGCTCACCTTCGAAGGTGACGATGGACTTGACCCGGCTGCTCTTGCCCGACGGCAGCACGACGATCTCGTCGCCCTTGTGCACCACGCCACCGGCGATGGTGCCGGCAAAGCCGCGGAAGTTCAGGTTCGGGCGGTTGACGTACTGCACCGGGAAGCGCAGGTCGGTGACATTGCGGTCGGCGGCGATCTCGACGGACTCGAGGATCTCCATCAGCACCGGGCCGGTGTACCACGACGACTGCTCGCTGCGGTTGACCACGTTGTCGCCCTTGAGCGCCGACATCGGCACGAAATGCAGGCTCGATGGCTTGAGGTTGATGCTCTCGGCGAACTTCAGGTAATCGGCCTTGATCGACTCGAAGACCTGCTCGTCGAAGCCCTTGAGGTCCATCTTGTTGACCGCGACGACGATATGCTTGATGCCCAGCAACGAAGCGATGTAGCTGTGCCGGCGGGTCTGGGTCTGCACGCCGTAGCGGGCATCGACCAGGATGATCGCCAGGTCGCAGGTCGAGGCGCCGGTGGCCATGTTGCGGGTGTACTGCTCGTGGCCCGGGGTGTCGGCGATGATGAACTTGCGCTTGGCGGTGGAGAAGTAGCGGTAGGCGACATCGATGGTGATGCCCTGCTCGCGCTCGGCCTGCAGGCCGTCCACCAGCAGCGCCAGGTCGACTTCCTCGCCAGTGGTGCCGGATTTCTTCGAGTCGCGGGTGATGGCCTCGAGGTGGTCCTCGTAGATCATCTTGGAGTCGTGCAGCAGGCGCCCGATCAGGGTGCTCTTGCCGTCGTCCACGTTGCCGCAGGTGAGGAAACGCAGCAGTTCTTTGCGCTCGTGCTGAGCCAGATAAGCGAGGATGTCTTCGCTGATCAAATCGGATTGGTGCGACATGGAGTAACCCTGAAAATTAGAAGTAGCCCTGACGTTTCTTGTCTTCCATGGAGCCTGCGCCATCGTGGTCGATGACCCGGCCCTGACGCTCGGAAGTCCGCGTCAGAAGCATTTCCTGGATGATGTCGGTCAGCGTTTCGGCTTCGGACTCGACCGCGCCCGTCAACGGGTAGCAGCCCAGGGTACGGAAACGCACTTTCTTCTTGACGATGCGCGCCTTCTCTTCTTCGGAAAGGTGCTCGAGGATGCGTTCGTCGTCGATCATGATCAGGGTGCCGTTCTTCTCGATCACTTCACGCTCGGCAGCGAAGTACAGCGGCACGATCGGGATGCCTTCGAGGTAGATGTACTGCCAGATGTCCAGCTCGGTCCAGTTGGACAGCGGGAACACACGGATCGACTCGCCCTTGTTGACCTTGCCGTTGTAGATGTTCCACAGCTCCGGGCGCTGGTTCTTCGGGTCCCAGCGGTGCTTGCTGTCGCGGAACGAGTACACGCGCTCTTTCGCGCGGGACTTCTCTTCGTCGCGGCGCGCGCCACCGAAGGCGGCGTCGAAACCATGCTTGTCCAACGCCTGTTTCAGGCCCTGGGTCTTCATGATGTCGGTGTGCTTGGAGCTGCCATGGGTGAACGGGTTGATGCCCTGCGCCACACCCTCGGGGTTGACGTGGGTGATCAGCTCCAGGCCCATCTCCTCGACCATCTTGTCGCGGAAGCTGTACATCTCCTGGAACTTCCACTGGGTGTCGACGTGCATCACCGGGAACGGCAGCTTGCCCGGGAAGAAGGCCTTGCGCGCCAGGTGCAGCATGACCGCGGAATCCTTGCCGATCGAGTACAGCATCACCGGGTTGTCGAACTCGGCGGCCACCTCGCGGATGATATGGATGCTCTCCGCCTCCAGCTGTTTCAAGTGCGTCAGATTGTCGACCATGGCTACTCACGAAAAACGATCTTATGGACGGCCTGCGGGCCGTGTTCGAGCGAGCCACTTTATCACAGCGCCTGATTCTATTTAGGAGGCCGCCTAGATCGAAACAATCTAACGATATGACTGGGGGTTTGGGCCAAAAAGCATCGCGGGGCAAGCCCGCTCCCACGCCGTCTGGTGCTGGCGTGGGAGCGGGCTTGCCCCGCGAAAGGGCCATCAGATCGGGTTCGGGCAATCGATGAACAGGTGCTCCAGGGCAAACCTCCGCGCCAGGTAATCCCCCAACGCCTGCACGCCATAACGCTCGGTGGCATGGTGCCCGGCGGCAATGAAGCTGATGCCGTTCTCGCGGGCACTGTGGAAAGTCTGCTCCGACGCCTCGCCGCTGATGAACAGGTCGACACCTGCTGCAATCGCGGTGTCGATATAGCCTTGCCCGCCCCCAGTACACCACCCCACCCGGCGGATCATCTGCTCGCCCTCGATCACCAGCGGTTCACGGCCCATGACTTCCTGCACCCGGCGGGCGAAATCACGCGCCGACAGCGGCTCGGCCAACGAACCGACCAGGCCCACTACCTTGGGGTTGTTCGGGTCCAGCGGGCCTTCGACGGTGATGTCGAGCTGGCGCGCCAACTGCACGTTGTTGCCCACTTCCGGGTGCAAGTCCAGCGGCAGGTGGTAGGCCAACAGGCTGATGTCGTGCTTGAGCAGGGTCTTCAGGCGGCGCTGCTTCATGCCGGTGATGCAAGGATTCTCACCCTTCCAGAAATAACCGTGGTGAACCAGCACCAGGTCGGCCTCGGCCTCGACGGCGGCATCGAGCAGTGCCTGACTGGCGGTGACCCCGGTAACGATACGGCTGACCTGCGGGCGGCCTTCGACCTGCAGGCCGTTGGGGCAGTAATCCTGGATTTTTGCACTGGCCAGGTAGCGCTCGGCTTCCTCGACCAGGGTATTGAGGGCGACGGCCATGAAAAATCTCCTCGAAATCGACGTTGCACCAGGGCACGAAGCCCTATAATGGCCGCCATTATGGGCCGTCACCGGCGCAGGGGAAACCGGTGACAAGTGCTTGGGGGACTCTCCCATCGCGGGGCAAGCCCGCTCCCACGCCTTCGATATCTGGCGTGGGAGCGGGCTTGCCCCG
>NZ_JAVYJF010000032.1:0-69323 GCF_032621715.1 Pseudomonas sp. zfem004
CTTATCTGATGCGCTACAACCTCAAGCGCCTCCACAGCTACAACGGCTATGAAACGCCAGTAGCCATGGAGGAAAAGCTCAAGGCAGCGGCATGAACCTTAACCGGTGTCCAAAATTACTTGACCAGTTCAGCTTGCCAGCGATTGCAATCCTGAGTTCCCACTTAATCCAACTAGCGACAGCTAACGCCAGCCCAGGCGCCGCCCCTAACTTCGCGACTTCAGGAGGCTGAGCGTAGGCGTCTGGAGGGCCCTGGTGCGCAGCACCCTTCCGGAGCGAAGGGACCCCGAAGCGCAGCGTAGGGGCCGTATGATGGGAGCGAGCGGCTTTGGTTACTTTGGCCAAGACCAAAGTAACCCGCCGTAAGGGCGGAAAGGTGACTACGCGTCGACATCGCAAATGAATGCGCATACAACCACATAAACCCACTCCCCTAGCAACTAGCAACTAGCAACTAGCAACTAGCAACTAGCAACTATAAACAACATTACTCAATCGCAACTCAAGCCCATTGCCCCCTGCGCCCCACAATGCGAAGCCCAACAACCCGTAGCGAAATGCTTGAAGCCCCGCTGCCGCAGCAACCGAACAGCATGCATAGCGCCCCCAAGCATCCCAGATTGCGCGAGCGCAGTGCCAACGGCTCCCCCCTAGCCCTAGACATGAACGAATCTTCATCTTCCCTGTATGCCCCTGCCAGCAGGGCCCGACGCCCCTCCCCGGCGCTACCCGCCGGCCCCCGCCTTGAGCCCCGCCGCACGCCCGCGTAGCATCGCCGCCCCGCACGTATCGCCCTGACCGACCCACCACTGCCCATGCCACAACCCATCCCCCTCAAGGACCACGAAACAGAAAAGCACCTGGTCAACCGCCGGTTGCTGGCCTGTGCCCTGCTGGTGTTCAGCCTGGTGGCGGTGCTGGTGGGCCGGCTCTATGTACTGCAGGTGGTGCAGCATGACCAGCAGACCGCGGTGTCGGAAAACAACCGCGTGCACGTACTGCCGATCCCGCCCGAGCGCGGGCTGATCTATGACCGCAATGGCGTGGTACTGGCCGACAACAAACCCAGCTTCAACCTGACCATGACCCGCGAACGAGCCGGTGACACGGCCAAGGTGCTCGACGCCCTGGCACAGGTGCTCAACCTCGGCGAGGACGACCGCCACCAGTTCGACAAGGACCTGCGCCGTGGCCGCAAGCCCTTCGAACCGGTCACGCTGATGGTCGGCCTGAGCGAGGAACAGATCGCCCTGATCGCCGTCAACCAGTTCCGCCTGCCGGGACTTGAGGTGGAGCCGCAGTTCATCCGCGAATACCCGCTGGCCGAGCACTTCGCGCATTCGGTGGGCTATGTCGGGCGGATCAACGAGAAGGAAGCCAAGGCTCTCGACAGCACCGAATACCGTGGCACCCAGTCGATCGGCAAGACCGGCGTCGAGCGCTTCTACGAACACGAACTGCACGGCCAGGTGGGTTACGAAGAGGTCGAGACCAACGCCCAGGGCCGGGTGATGCGCGTGCTGCGCCACCACGACCCGGTGCCGGGCAAGTCCATCGTGCTGAGCCTGGACGCCCACCTGCAGCAGGCCGCGGAAAAAGCCCTGGGTGACCGACGTGGCGCGGTGGTGGTGCTGGACCCGGCCAACGGCGACGTGCTGGCGATGGTCAGCAACCCCAGCTTCGACCCCAACCTGTTCGTCAAGGGCATCAGCTCCAAACAGTACTCGGCACTGCGCGACTCGATCGACCGGCCATTGTTCAACCGCGTGCTACGCGGCCTGTATGCCCCCGGCTCGACGGTCAAGCCGGAAGTGGCCATCGCCGGCCTCGACAGCGGCGTGATCACCCCCGGTAGCCGGGTGTTCGACCCCGGTTACTACGAGCTGCCCAACTACGACCACAAGTACCGCAACTGGAACCACAGCGGCGATGGCTGGGTGGACATGTACACCGCGATCATGCGTTCCAACGACACCTACTTCTACGACCTGGCACACAAGCTGGGCATCGACCGGCTGCATGACTACATGGCCGAATTCGGCCTGGGCCAGAAGGTCTCGCTGGACATGTTCGAGGAAGCCCCCGGGCTGATGCCGTCGCAAGCCTGGAAGCGCGCCACCCGACGCCAGGCCTGGTTCCCCGGCGAAACGCTGATCCTGGGCATCGGCCAGGGCTACATGCAGGTCACCCCGCTGCAACTGGCCCAGGCCACCAGCCTGCTGGCCAGCAAGGGTGCCTGGCACCGCCCGCACCTGGCGATGACCGTCGGCGGCCAGGCCCCCATCGACCCCAACCCGATGCCGGACATCGTGCTGCACGACAAGCGCGCCTGGGACCAGGTCAACCAGGGCATGCAAATGGTCATGCACGATGCGCGCGGCATCGCCCGCGCCGCCGCCGCCGGGGCCCAGTACCGCATCGCCGGCAAGAGCGGTACCGCCCAGGTGGTAGCGATCAAGCAGGGCGAGCGCTACAACCGCAACAAGACCCTGGAGCGCCACCGTGACAACGCCCTGTTCGTTGGCTTCGCCCCGGCCGACCACCCGGCCGTGGTGGTGGCGGTGATGATCGAGAATGGCGAGGCCGGCGGGCGGGTGGCAGGGCCAGTGGTGCGCGAGGTGATGGATGCCTACCTGCTGGATGACCAAGGGCACCTGAAGGCGCAGTACGCGGGCGGTACTGGGCAAGCGGTTGTGCCTCATACCTAGGACTTCAGGCTTACCCCTTGTAGCAGCGGCCTTGCCGGGGCGCTCCTACAAGGGATGCCTTCCTGCGTATAATCGGCGCTTTTTCCGACGTCGATCTACCTCCATGAAAAGACTGTTGTACGCAGCATCCCTGTGCCTCGCCCTCATCCCCCCCGCCTTCGCCACCCCGCCGGCAACCTTCACCGAAGCCAAGGTCATCGCCAAGCAGAAGATCTACCTCGACCAGGCCAACAGCGCCCAGGGCGACCTGTACTGTGGCTGCAAATGGACCTGGGTCGGCAAGTCGGGCGGGCGCGTCGACCCGGCTTCCTGCGGTTATGAAACCCGCAAGCAGCAGAGCCGCGCCGAGCGCACCGAGTGGGAACACATCGTCCCGGCCTGGACCTTCGGCCACCAACGCCAGTGCTGGCAGAACGGCGGCCGCGAAGCCTGCGTCGACAAGGACCCGGTGTTCCGCGCCATGGAAGCCGACTTGTTCAACCTCTACCCGGCCGTGGGCGAAGTGAACGGTGACCGCAGCAACTTCAACTACGGCATGGCCGCGGGCGTTGCCCCGCAGTACGGCCAGTGCACGACGAAAATCGACTTCCAGCAGAAAGCCGCCGAACCGCGCAACGAAGTCAAAGGCCTGGTGGCGCGCACCACTTTCTACATGTTCGATCGCTATCAGCTGAGCATGTCGCGCCAACAACAGCAGCTGCTGATGGCGTGGGACAAGCAGTACCCGGTAACCCCGTGGGAGAAGGAACGCGACCGACGCATCGCGGCGGTGATGGGGCATTCCAATCCGTTCGTGACCGGTGAGCGCAGCTGGACACCAGGTTACAAGCCAGCGGGCGCCGCCCCGGTGGTGACCGCCGCCGCGCAACCGGCCAAGCCGGCCCCGGCCAGTTCGGCGGCGCACGGTGCCGTGCTGGGCAACCGCAACAGCCAGGTCTACCACCTGGCCAGCGGCTGCCCGGGTTATGCCCAGGTGGCGGCGAAGAACCAGGTGGCATTCGACTCCGAAGCCGCGGCGCAGGCGGCTGGCTACCGCAAAGCCGGTAACTGCAAGTAGCACCTGCACGGGCTCCCGGCACATCGACTGCCGGGAGCCTGCAGCGGTTTCAGCTTGACGTTTACGTCAAGCTCACTTTAGGTTAACGCTGATCCCACCCCCCGAGCATCAGCATGACCAGCCAGACCTACAGCATCTCCGACCTGTCCCGCGAGCTGGACATCACCACCCGCGCCATCCGCTTCTACGAGGAGCAGGGCCTGCTCAGCCCCGAGCGCCGCGGCCTGGAGCGCATCTACTCGGCCCGCGACAAGGTCACCCTCAAGCTGATCCTGCGCGGCAAGCGCATCGGCTTCTCGCTGGCCGAGTGCCGCGAGCTGATCGAGCTGTACGACCCCACCGGCGGTAACCTCAAGCAGCTCAACAGCATGCTCGGCAAGATCGCCGAACGCCGTGCCCAGCTGGAGCAGCAGATGCTCGACATCCAGCAGATGCACCTGGAGCTGGACACCGCCCAGGAGCGCTGCGAGCAGGCCCTGGCCGCCACCTTGAACCAGCAGCCCCACAACCGTTGACCTGCCACAGGAAGCCCGCCATGTCATTGCCCAAGAACGTCCGCCTGGTCGAAGTCGGCCCCCGCGACGGCCTGCAGAACGAAGCCCAGCCCATCAGTGTCGCCGACAAGGTACGGCTGGTGGACGACCTTACCGACGCTGGCCTCGCCTACATCGAGGTGGGCAGTTTCGTCTCGCCCAAGTGGGTACCGCAGATGGCCGGCTCCGCCGAGGTGTTCGCCGGTATCCAGCAACGTGCCGGCGTGACCTACGCCGCGCTGGCGCCCAACCTGCGTGGCTTCGAGGATGCCCTGGCGGCGGGGGTGAAAGAGGTGGCGGTGTTTGCGGCAGCGTCCGAGGCCTTCTCGCAGCGCAATATCAACTGCTCGATCAGCGACAGCCTCAAGCGCTTCGAGCCGATTATCGAAGCTGCCCGCGCGCAAGACGTGCGGGTGCGCGGTTACGTGTCCTGCGTGCTGGGCTGCCCTTATGAAGGGCGGATCAGCGCCGAGCAGGTCGCGCCGGTAGCCCGAGCCCTGCACGAGATGGGCTGTTACGAGGTGTCGCTGGGCGACACCATCGGCAGTGGCACTGCCGGCGACACTCGCCGATTGTTCGAGGTGGTCTCAAGGCAAGTGCCACGCGAGCAACTGGCCGGGCACTTCCACGACACCTACGGCCAGGCGCTGGCCAACGTCTATGCCAGCTTGCTCGAAGGCATCGCGGTGTTCGACAGCTCGGTCGCAGGCCTGGGTGGCTGCCCCTACGCCAAGGGCGCCACCGGCAACGTTGCCACCGAAGACGTGCTGTACCTGCTGCAGGGCCTGGGCATTGAAACCGGCATAGACCTCGACCGCCTGATCGCCGCTGGCCTGCGTATCAGTGAGGTGCTGGGCCGCGTTACCGGTTCGCGGGTGGCACGGGCACGTAGCGCCGGCTGAGTCACACCGGTGTCACACAAGTGTGGGTGGAGTGTTACCGCCCACACCGCTGGCAGCAAAAAATCGGGTAACAGGGAAACAAATCGACAAAATTTCAGGTGCCCGATTTTTTCGAAAATCGCCAAACCATTGATTTTAAAGGATTTTAAAAAGTTGGCACGGCACCTGCTATATCTCAGGCACAACAAGAACAAAAAAATGCGACATCTAATAAAAACAACATGAAACGGTTCTGACATAACAAGAACAACACGGCAGAAGCGTAGCAAGCAGATTTTTTTGGAGTCGACGTGCTTTCCAGGGAAGCTTTCGCAGAAGAGCCCCGCAGCCTGACACAGAACAATAAAACTACCTGAAGGTAGCGACAGTCACGGTTGGATCACACACGTTGCGTGAACGCAGGTCAGCGCTCAAAAAAATACGTTTGCTCTTGGCCCTGGATAGGGGCCCCGCAGTACCGAGACAAAAGCCGACAAAAACAACAAATGGCCCGTCTCCAATAATAAAAAAAGAGCAGGCAACAACGCTTATGAGGGGAGCTTCGGCTCCCCTCAGTGCTTCCTGCCCTCCTCCTCGCTTTTCTCCTCGCTCACACCCTCCACCTTGTCCACCAGCAGCGGCATCGTGCCCAGCACCAACAGCGCCAGCACCGTGCTGAGCAGCGCCGTGGCCTCGCGCCCCATGCCGGCGGCCGTGCCGATGGCAGCGGTCATCCACAGCCCGGCGGCGGTGGTCAGGCCTTTCACATGGCTGGTGTCCTGGCCGTGGCCCTTGAGGATGGTGCCCGCACCGAGAAAGCCGATGCCCGCGACAATGCCCTGGATCACCCGGCTCAGCGCCTGTTCGTCGGCCCCGGCCATGCTCGGGGCCAGCACGAACAGCGCCGCGCCCAGGGACACCAGCATATGCGTGCGCACCCCGGCCGCCTTGCCTTTGCTTTCGCGCTCGAAGCCCAGCACCGCGCCCAGCAGCGCCGCCATCAGCAGGCGTACGAGGATGCGGGTGATCTCCTGCTCGTCGGTGATGTCGGCGAATTCGGACTGGATGGTCGAGAGGATCGTTTCCATCGGGTGTTCTCCTGCATGGGCCCAGTCGCGGGGSRAGCCCGCTCCCACGAAGAAAAGCTGCGGCTGTGCGTGGGAGCGGGCTTGCCCCGCGATGAGGCCCTTACTGATGCTGACCGCAGCCTCCCCCAGGAGTGCCAACGGGCAGATAGGTGCAGCATCCACGCCCAGCCTGTGATCACACCCTGGCCGACGAACACGTACCCATCACCGAAGCCGAGGCCGAAGCACTCACCGTCGCAGGTGCGGTGGATAGCCGCAGGCATCTGAAGACCAGCGTCCCAGGCTCGGTAATCTAAGGCCTCGGGGTTTCAGAGGAGAATCTGATACGGTTTTTATCGCCATAGCTGAGTCTGTGCTGCAAACAGATCGGGGGCCATAGTGCCCAGGCCTGATCGAGGCCTGATGAGCGATGAACCATGAGTGACAGAATCCCCTTCCGAGTCATCGAGATTGCCCCCACCGCCGTCAACAAGAGCAAAAGCCAGCCGGACGGCGGCATCCACACCCGCAGCTTCAGCGGCTTCTACCGTAATCTGCGAATTACCTTTGCCGGCGCGCTGTTCGTGCTGTTCTTCGGCACCGCCTGGCTGCAGTGGGACGACCGCCAGGCCGTGTTGTGGGACCTGGCCGACAGCAAGTTCCACATCTTTGGCGCGACGTTCTGGCCGCAGGATTTCATCCTGCTCTCGGCGCTGCTGATCATCTGCGCCTTCGGCCTGTTCGCCATCACCGTGTTCGCCGGCCGCGTGTGGTGTGGCTACAGCTGCCCACAGAGCACCTGGACCTGGTTGTACATGTGGTGCGAAAAGGTCTGTGAAGGCGACCGCAACCAGCGCATCAAGCTGGCCGCCGCGCCCTGGAGCGTCAACAAGCTCGCCCGACGCAGCCTGAAGCACACCTTGTGGCTGGCCATCGGCCTGCTCACCGGGCTGACCTTCGTCGGCTACTTCACCCCGATCCGCCCGCTGGCCGCGGAGCTGTTCAGCCTGCAGCTGGGCGGCGTGGCGCTGTTCTGGGTGCTGTTCTTCACCGCCGCCACCTACATCAATGCCGGCTGGCTGCGCGAGGCGGTGTGCATGCACATGTGCCCCTATGCGCGCTTCCAGGGTGTGATGTTCGACAAGGACACCCTGGCGGTGGCCTACGACCCCAGCCGCGGCGAGGCCCGTGGCCCACGCAAGAAAGGCAGCATCCCCGGCGAGCAGGGCCTGGGCGACTGCATCGACTGCACCCTGTGCGTGCAGGTCTGCCCCACCGGCATCGATATCCGCGACGGCCTGCAGATGGGCTGCATTGGCTGCGCGGCGTGCATCGACGCCTGTGACGAGGTCATGGACAAGATGGGCTATGCCCGCGGCCTGATCGGCTACAAGTCCGAGCACACCCTGCAAGGCGGTACCACCCAATGGCTGCGCCCGCGCCTGCTGGGCTACGCCGCGGCGCTGGTGGTGATGGTCGGCGCGCTGGTCGTGGCCCTGCAACTGCGCCCCATGGTGTCGATGGACGTGATCAAGGACCGCGGCCTGTTCCGCGAGAACGCCCAGGGCCAGATCGAGAACATCTACCTGCTCAAGATCATCAACAAGACCAGCGAGGCGCAGCACTATCGCCTGCGCCTGGTCGACGCCGACGGTTTCGAGCTGCACGGGCGCACCGAGTTCAGCATCGCCGCCGGCGAGATGAGCGAGCTGCCTGTATCGGTGGCGCTGCTGGCCGACCGCCCGAGCAGCAGCTCGCAGGAGCTGACCTTCGAGCTGCAGGACAGCGACCAGCCTGGGGTGCGTAGCATCGCCCACAGCCGCTTCGTCGCGCCGATGAACCGCTGATCCCTTACACTGCCCTTTACCTTGCCCGTGCAGAACACCATGAAACGCTATGAACGCTTCGCCGACGACATTGCCGAACTGATCCGCACCGGTGTGCTTGGCCCCGGCCAGCGGGTGCCCTCGGTACGCTATGCCAGCCAGACCCACGGGGTCAGCCCGTCCACGGTGTTCCAGGCCTACTACCTACTGGAACGCCGCGGCCTGATCCGCGCCCGGCCGCGCTCGGGCTACTTCGTCAATGCCCACGCTCCGCGCCCGTTCAACGAACCACAGGTGCAGGCGCAGGCCACCGAGTCCACCGATGTGGACGTCAGCGGCCTGGTGTTCTCGATCCTCGACTCGATCAAGGACCCGCACACCGTGCCGTTCGGCTCGGCCTTCCCCAGCCCCACGCTGTTCCCCCTGCAACGCCTGTCCCGCTCCCTGGCCAGCGCCAGCCGGGCCATGGACCCGCGCATGGTGGTCACCGACCTGTCGCCGGGCAACCCGCAACTGCGCAGGCAGATCGCCCTGCGCTACATGGTCGGCGGGCTGATGCTGCCGATGGAGGAACTGCTGATCACCAACGGCGCGCTAGAGGCACTCAACCTGTGCCTGCAGGCCGTGACCCAGCCGGGCGACCTGGTGGCCATCGAGGCACCGGCTTTCTATGCCTGCCTACAGGTGCTTGAACGCCTCAAGCTCAAGGCCGTGGAAATCCCGGTACACCCGCGCGAAGGCATGGACCTGGCGGTGCTTGCACAAACCCTGGACAAACATCCGGTGAAAGCTGTGTGGTGCATGACCAACTTCCAGAACCCGGTGGGCGCGAGCATGCCCGAGGCGAAGAAGCAGGAACTGGTCGAACTGCTGCGCCGCCACCAGGTGCCACTGATCGAAGACGACGTCTACGCCGAGCTGTATTACGCACAGCAGGCGCCCAAGCCGGCCAAGGCCTTCGACACCGAGGGCCTGGTGATGCACTGCGGCTCGTTCGCCAAGAGCCTGGCCCCGGGCTACCGCATCGGCTGGGTAGCCGCCGGGCGCTTCGCGCAGAAGATCGAGCGGCTCAAGCTGATGACCTCGCTGTGCGCCTCGATGCCGGCCCAGGCGGCGATCGCCGATTACCTGCAGCACGGCGGCTACGACCGCCACCTGCGCAAGTTGCGCTACGCCCTGGAGGGCCAGCAGGTCAACATGCTGGCGGCCATCGCCCGGCACTTCCCGGCCCAGACCCAGGTCAGCCACCCCTCCGGCGGCTACTTCCTGTGGCTGGAACTGCCCGAGCAGATGGACGCGCTCAAGCTGTTCCACATGGCGCTGGCGCAAGGCATCAGCATCGCCCCGGGGCCGATCTTCTCGCCGACCCGGCGCTTCGGCAACTGCATCCGCCTCAATTACGGCAGCCCCTGGGGCGACGGCGCCGAACAGGCCATGGAGACCCTCGGGCGCATCGTGCGCTCGTTCTAGCGGCGCGTGGGAAGGCAGGCTACAGTTGCGCCATGCCCGACGCTGGACACCTGCATGCCAGACCGCAACCTGCCCGCCCTGCAGCGAGAGCTGCAGACGCTGCGCCAACGCAACGCCGAACTGGAGGCGCGCCTCGAACAGCAGGCGCACTCCGATGACGATCTGTACCGCTTCCTGTTCGACACCATGGACGAAGGCTTCTGCGTCATCGAGTTCTTCGATGGCCCGCACGGGCCGCTCAGCGACTACGTGCATATCCTCGCCAATGCCGCCTACGCCCGCCACGCCGGCATCCCCAACGTGGTCGGGCAGAAGCTGCGCGAGATGGTGCCGGACGAAGCCGATGACTGGGTCGCCCGCTACGGCGAGGTACTGCGCACCGGCCAACCATTGCAGTTCGAGCAGGAACTGGTGGCCACCGGGCATGTGCTGTCGGTGACCACCTTCCGCATCGAACCCGCCGAGAAACGCCAGGTGGCAGTGCTGTTCAAGGACGTGACTGAGCGCCGCCGCGCAGAGGATTCCCTGCGGCAGCTCAATGACCAGCTCGAACAACGGGTCGGCGAGGCCCTGGCCGAACGCAGGCTGTTCGCCGGGCTGGTCGAGCGCAGCGTGGCCAACGTGCATGTGTTGGATACCAACCTGCGCTGGCTGGCCATCAACCAGCAGGCCCAGCGGGATTTTCAACGCCTGTTCGGCAGCACGCCGCAGGTGGGTGACAGCCTGGTGGATTTGATGCGCGATCACCCCGATAGCCTGGCCAAGAACCTGGACCTGTGGCGGCGCGCCCTGGCCGGGGAAACCTACGTGCAGACCGCGGCCTTTCCTGAAGGCACGAAGACGAACTACTTCGAGCTGCGCTTCAGCCCAATGCACGCCCCCTCGGGCAACGTCATCGGTGCCAACCTGTTCGCCTACAACGTGACTGAGCGAGTATCCGAACAGCAGCAACTGCTCAAGGCCGAAGAAGCCCTGCGCCAGGCACAGAAAATGGAAGCGGTGGGACAGCTCACCGGCGGTATTGCCCACGACTTCAACAACCTCCTGGCCAGCATCCTTGGCGCCCAGGAGCTGGTGCGCCAGCGTCTGGAACAATCGCGCCCAGATGAAATCCCCGGCCTGCTCGACACTGCCAGCAACTCCGCCCGCAGCGCTGCGGCGCTGGTCCATCGACTGCTGGCGTTCTCGCGGCGCCAGACCCTGATGCCCCAGGCGACTGCGGTGGGTGCCCTGGTGCAGACGATGGAAGAACTGATCCGCCGCAGCGTCGGCCCGGCCATCCAGCTCAGCGTCCACTGTGCCGATGACCTGTGGCCCACCTTCATCGACCCGCCGCAGTTGGAGAGCGCCCTGCTCAACCTGTGCATCAATGCCCGCGACGCCCTGCCCGCCGGCGGTCTGATCGACATTCACTGCGCCAACCAGCTACTCGACGAAGAATGTGCCGCCCAACTCGACCTGCCCGCCGGCGATTACCTGTGCCTGAGCGTGCGTGACAACGGCCGCGGCATGCCCCTGGAGGTGGCGGAGCGCGCCATCGACCCGTTCTTTACCACCAAGCCCCTGGGTCAGGGCACCGGGCTCGGGTTGTCGATGGCTTACGGTTTCGTGCGTCAATCTGGTGGCCAACTGCTGATCCACTCGACCTTGGGTGTAGGCACGCTGGTCGAGCTTTTCCTGCCACGGCATTTCACAGCGCCCTTGGTGTGCGAGCAACGGATAAAGACCGCCGATCAGGTTCGTCAGCAGGGATCAACGATTCTATTGGTGGAAGACCAGACGGCCTTGCGCCTGGTGATCGGTGAAGTGCTAGAAGAATTCGGCCATCAGGTGCACAGCGTGGAAAACGGCGCGCAAGCCCTCGAGGCCATGGCGCACGGACTCTTGCCAGACTTGCTGATCAGCGACATCGGCCTGCCCGGAGGCCAAAACGGCCGGCAGGTGGCCGAGGCGTGCCGTGCCCGACATGCGGATCTGCCGGTATTGTTCATTACCGGTTATGACGAAAGCGCGGCGCTCAGTGACGGCGTGCTGCCGCCGCGTACGGCGGTGCTGCTCAAGCCATTCGAACTCGGCGACATCGCCGACAAAGTGGCCGAACTGCTCGCGCCAGGCTGACTCAGCGCCCACCGCCCAGGTCGATGAAGCTGCCGGTGGAGTAGGACGCCTTGTCCGACAGCAGCCACAGAATCGCCTCGGCGACTTCCTCAGGACGCCCACCACGCCCCATAGGCAGGCCAGGCTCGAGCTTGGCGACCCGATCCGGGTCGCCGCTCAGGGCGTGGAAACCGGTGTGGATGTAACCGGGCCGTACACCATTGACCCGCACTCCCTCGCCGGCCACTTCCTTGGCCAGGCCGACCGTGAAGGTGTCCAGCGCGCCTTTGGAAGCGGCGTAGTCGACATATTCGTTGGGCGAACCCAGGCGCGCGGCCACCGACGACACATTGACGATCGCCCCGCCCTGCCCGCCGTGGCGGCGCGACATGCGCAGCAGCGCGTGCTTGGCGCACAGCATTGGCCCGACCACATTGGTTTTCATCATCTTGAGCAGGCGGAACTCGGACATGTCCTCGACCCGGCTCTGCTGGCCGATGGTGCCGGCGTTGTTGACCAGTGCCGTGACCGGGCCGAGTTCGTGGTCGACACGCAGGAACAGCTGCGCCACTTCGTCCTCGACACTGGCATCGGCGCGCACCGCAATGGCCGTGGCGCCCAGATCGCGAACCTGCGCCAGCACCGCTTCGGCGGCCTGGTCGTCGGCGTGGTAGTTGATGCAGATGCGGTAACCCTGTTGCGCCGCCAGTAACGCGGTGGCGGCGCCGATGCCCCGGCTGGCGCCGGTGATGACGATGACCTTGTCCATGGATCGGTCCGGATGAGTGGGAAAGTCCCGCGAGATTAGGGGAAAAGCGTTGGGCGGAGCAATGGGGGCGGCGTGGGGGCGGACAGGTGCTTGGCGATGAATTTGCAGCGCCTGTGAGATCGAGCGCCGCCCGCGCGGCGCATCGCTGGCAAGCCAGCGATGCGCCGCGCGGGCGGCGCTCGATCTCAAGGGCAGCACAAAACCCCCGCCATGCACCCACTGCCCATTCCCCAAACCAGCTTTTTCAAAGCCCCCCTCGTTACCCCGCACATTTGCTTGTATGGTGTTGTCCAAGAAGGATGTTTTACCCGCACAGGAACGACTTAGATGCCCCAACGCAATGTCATCAACGCCTCCGTCAGCCCCAAAGGCAGCCTGGAGACCCTGTCGCAACGTGAAGTCCAGCAACTGAGCGAAGTCGGTACCGGCAGCCTCTACACCCTGTTCCGCCAGTGCGCCCTGGCGATCCTCAATACCGGCGCCCATGTCGACAATGCCAAGACCATCCTCGAAGCCTACAAGGACTTCGAGGTGCGCATTCACCAACAGGACCGCGGCGTACGCCTCGAGCTGCTCAACGCCCCGGCCGATGCCTTCGTCGATGGCGAGATGATCGCCAGCACCCGCGAAATGCTGTTCAGCGCCCTGCGCGACATCGTCTACACCGAAAGCGAGCTGGCCAGCCAGCGCATTGACCTGGAGAGCTCGCAAGGCCTCACCGACTATGTCTTCCACCTGCTGCGCAACGCGCGCACCCTGCGCCCGGGCGTCGAGCCGAAAATGGTCGTGTGCTGGGGCGGCCACTCCATCAGCAGCGAGGAATACCAGTACACCAAGAAGGTCGGCCACGAGCTGGGCCTGCGCAAGCTGGACGTCTGCACCGGCTGCGGCCCGGGCGTGATGAAAGGCCCGATGAAGGGCGCCACCATCGCCCACGCCAAGCAACGCATGCACGGCAGCCGCTACCTGGGCCTGACCGAACCGGGCATCATCGCCGCCGAGGCGCCCAACCCGATCGTCAACGAGCTGGTGATCCTGCCGGACATCGAGAAGCGTCTCGAAGCCTTCGTCCGCGTCGGCCACGGCATCATCATCTTCCCCGGCGGCGCCGGCACCGCCGAGGAATTCCTCTACCTGCTCGGCATCCTCATGCACCCGGACAACCACGAGCTGCCCTTCCCGGTCATCCTCACCGGGCCGCGCAGCGCCGAGGCGTTCCTGCTGCAACTGCACGCCTTCGTTGGCGCCACCCTTGGCGAAGCCGCGCAACGCCACTACCAGATCATCATCGACGACCCGGCCGAGGTGGCCCGGCAGATGGTCGAAGGGCTCAAGGCGGTCAAGCAGTTCCGCCGCGAGCGCAACGACGCGTTCCACTTCAACTGGCTGCTGAAGATCGCCGAAGGCTTCCAGCACCCGTTCGACCCCACCCACGAGAACATGGCCAACCTGGCCCTGCGCCGCGACCTGCCGCCCCATGAGCTGGCCGCCAACCTGCGTCGGGCCTTCTCCGGCATCGTCGCCGGCAACGTCAAGGACAAAGGCATCCGCCTGATCGAAGAACACGGGCCGTACCAGATCCGCGGCGACGCGGCGATCCTCGACCCGCTGGGCCGCCTGCTGCAGGCGTTCGTCGACCAGCACCGGATGAAACTGCCGGGCGGCGCGGCCTATGTGCCGTGCTACCAGGTGGTGAGCTGAGCCAATCCGGGGCCGCGCGAGCGGCTCCGGGCATCTGCCAGGGTTGCAGGGCGGCGCAGCAGCGCTATCGTTGCCTGTCTGTGAATTGAAGAGCCCGTGCTTATGCAGATCGCCCCTGCCCCTCTCAATGAAGCCGAACGGCTGTGCTTGCTGCACAGCCTGGAGCTGCTCGACACCCCAGCCGAGGAGGCGTTCGACCGTATCACCCGGTTGGCCAGCAGCCTGCTCGACGTGCCGATGGCACTGGTGTCGCTGGTGGACGTCAATCGCCAGTGGTTCAAATCGCGCCATGGTCTGGATGCAGCAGAGACCCCGCGGGACCTGGCGTTCTGCGCCCACGCGCTGCATGCCGAACAAGCGCTGGTGATTCCCGACGCACTCAACGACGCACGCTTCGCCGACAATCCGCTGGTCAGCGGCGCGCCGCACATCCGCTTCTACGCCGGCATTCCGCTGCGTTTTGCCAATGACCTGACCCTGGGCACCCTGTGCGTGCTCGACACCCGCCCGCGCGAGCTGTCCGACGAAGCCCTGGCGCGGTTGCAGGACCTGGCGCGGCTGGTCGAGCAGCAGGTGCTGCAGCGCAGCCAGGCTACCGGCCCGCACAAGGTGCAGGCGGCGCAGCGTCAAGCCCAGGCGGCCAACGAGTCGCGCTTTCGCCAGGTGTTCCGGCAAAGCCCCACCAGCAAGGCGCTGATAGGGCTGGACGGGCGGATACTCGAAGCCAACCGCGAATTCTGCCAATTGCTCAACCGCCCGCCCGAGGAACTGGTGCTGCTACAACTCGCGCAACTGCTGGCTGACGACGGCCTGGCCACCTTCCAGCCGCTGTGGCTGGCCTTGCTGGCCGGCGAGCGGGAAGTCGGCGTGATCGAAGTGCGCCTGGCCAGCAAGACCTGGATCGAGCTGAGCCTGTCGATGCTGCGCGGCGACAGCGGCCAGGCCGAGCAGGTCGTGGCCTTCGCCCGCGACATCAGCGAGCGCCGGCGCCGCCAGCACCTGCTGCAGCGTTACCAGGCGACCTTGGAGCAGCAGGTGGCGCAGCGTACCGAAGCGCTCGAACGCAGCCAGGAAACCCTGCAGGCCATCGCCGACAACCTGCCGGTGCTGATCGCACAGATCGGCAACGACCTGGAATACCGCTTCAACAACGCGGTGTACCGGGACATCTTCGGGCTGGATCCGGCCGCGCTCAAAGGGCGCAAGGTGCAGGAGGTACTTGCACCCGAGATCTACCAGCAACTGCTGCCGTGCTTCCGCCGGGCGCTGGCCGGCGAGCGCATCGAGGCCGACAACGTGCGCTACCGCGACGACGACCCGCGCATCTGGCACGCCAGCTACGTGCCCGACATCCGCAATGGTGCCGTGGAAGGCTTCTTCGTCATGTCGCTGGACGTGACCGAGCGCAAGCGCCGCGAGCAGACCCTGCTCGACCAGGCGACCCTCGACCCGCTGACCGGCCTGCCCAACCGTGCGGCGCTGTTCCAGGCGCTGGATTACCTGCTGCTGCAGCGCACGGCGTTCGCCCTGTTGTTCATCGACCTGGATGGCTTCAAGCAAGTCAACGACAACCATGGCCACGAAGCCGGCGACCTGCTGCTGCAGGCCGCGGCCACGCGGATGCAGGCGACCATGCGCAACGACGATCTGGTGGCGCGCCTGGCCGGGGACGAATTCGTCATCATCGCCCGCTCGGTCACCAGCGCCGCCGCAGCCGAGGAGATCGGCCGCAAACTGTGCGATACCCTGTCGGTGCCCTTTGGCGTCGAGCAAAAGGTGCTGCGTATCGGCGCCAGTATCGGCATCCACCTCAACCAGCCGCAGCAGACGCCACTGGCCGCCGAAGACGCGTTGGCCCGCGCCGACCAGGCCATGTACCAGGCCAAGCGCGGCGGGCGCAACCGCTGGTGCCTGGCGGCGGACTGAGCGATCGCGCAGGTTCCCTGATCCAGATGAATTTTTCTTAAATCGCCGTTTGTCTATTCTTTGGCACAATCAGTCATCCCCCTTGCGCCCAGGAACCCGCATGCCACGCGTACTGACCATTGAAGACGACGCCGTCACCGGCCAGGAAATCGTCGCCGAACTCTCCAGCCACGGCCTTGACGTGGACTGGGCCGACAATGGCCGCGAGGGCCTGGCCAAAGCCATTGCCGGCGGCTACGACCTGATCACCCTGGACCGCATGCTGCCAGAGGTGGACGGCCTGACCATCGTCACCACCCTGCGCAACCTGAAGATCGCCACCCCGATCCTGATGATCAGCGCCTTGTCGGATGTCGACGAACGGGTGCGCGGCCTGCGTGCCGGCGGCGACGACTACCTGACCAAGCCCTTCGCCTCGGACGAGATGGCCGCCCGGGTCGAAGTGCTGCTGCGCCGCAACAGCACGCCCATGACCCAGACCCGCCTGCAGGTCGCCGACCTGGAGCTGGACCTGATCAGCCATGAAGCGCGCCGTGGCGAGCAGGCGCTGAACCTGCTGCCCACCGAATACAAGCTGCTGGAATACCTGATGCGCCACGCCGGCCAAGTGATCACCCGGATGATGATCTTCGAGGAAGTCTGGGGTTACCACTTCGACCCGGGCACCAACCTGATCGACGTGCACATCGGCCGCCTGCGCAAGAAGATCGACTCCCCCGGCCAGACCCCGCTGATCCGTACCGTGCGGGGCTCCGGCTATGCCATTGCCGAACCCGTCTAAGGGCTGGAGCTCGTCGACCAGCCGCCTGCTGGCGCTGTACAGCTTCCTCTTCGTGGCCTGGAGCAGCATCCTCATGGGGGTGCTGTACTTCGAGGTGTCCAGCTACCTGAACAAACTCACCCGCCACTCGATGATGCAGCGCCAGCACCTGTTCGCCCACATGAGCGGCAAGCAGCTGGACGACGCGCTGATCGCAAGCCAGGCCTTCGAGGAGCGCAGCTTCGACGCCTACGGCCTGTTCGACCCGCAACTCAACCCGCTTGGCGGGCGCATCCGCAGCATTCCGCCGGAGCTGGGCCTGGACGGCAAGATCCATGAGCTCAAGCGCTGCCTCGACGCTGACGACCCACACCTGCCGCGCGACAGCTGCGACGCCGTGGCAATCCGGGTGCAGGACGGCCGTTGGCTGGTGCTGGTGCGCGACAACGGCTCGCTGTTCGTGGTCACCCGGATCATCCTGCATGCGCTGCTGTGGGGCATCTCGCTGACCCTGATCCCGGGTTTTGCCGGCTGGTACCTGCTGCGCCGCCGGCCGCTCAAGCGTATCCGCGCTATCCAGGCCCAGGCCGACCTGATCGTGGCCGGCGACCTGACCCACCGCCTGCCGCTGTCGGCCCGCCGCGACGAACTGGACATGCTGGCCGCCATCGTCAATGCCATGCTCGACCGCATCGAGCGCTTGATGCATGAAGTGAAAGGCGTGTGCGACAACATCGCCCACGACCTGCGCACCCCGCTGACGCGCCTGCGCGCCCAGCTCTACCGCATCCGCCAGCAGAGCGGCGCCGGCTCGCCCGAAGGCGAGGCGCTGGACCAGGCGATCGGTGAAACCGACACCCTGATGGCGCGCTTTCGCGGTTTGCTGCGCATCAGCGAACTGGAAGACCGCCAACGCCGCGCTGGTTTCGTCCAGCTCGACCCGCACGCGCTGCTGGTGGAGCTGCACGATTTCTACCTGCCGCTGGCCGAAGACGGCGGCATTCGCCTGAGCCTTGAGCAACCGGCGCAGTTGGCCGCGCTGCATGGCGACCGCGAATTGCTGTTCGAGGCCCTGGCCAACCTGGTGGGCAATGCCATCAAGTTCACCCCCGAGGGTGGCCAGGTGCGGATTGCAGCAAGCCAGGACGAGCGCGGCGTGCAGATTGCCGTCGAGGACAGCGGCCCGGGAATTCCCGCTGACGAGCGCGAAGCAGTGCTCAAGCGCTTCTACCGCAGCGAAGAAGGTCATCGCCATGCCGGCTTTGGCCTGGGTTTGTCGATCGTCGCGGCGATTGTCGACCTGCATGGCTTTGGCCTGCAGGTGGATGCCAGCCCGCTGGGTGGCGCCAGGCTGGTATTGAGTTGCCCGACCACCGGACAAACCTCCTGAGTTGGCAAGGCTTCAGTGATGGATCAAGTCACACAGCAATTGAATGCGTGGGAGCGGACTTGCCCCGCGAAGGCGGCGACACCGAGTTGCCTGGTTTCGCGGGGCAAGCCCGCTCCCACGTTTAATCATGCCTAGCTACAGGGAGCGCAGAGCCCGCTGGCAGCGGCCTGCATAACAGAGCATGCCCTCAAGACTATCGCCGGTCGCGCCTGCGTCGACAGTCATCTGTGGGAGCGGGTTCACCCGCGAAAGCGGCAGTGAATCGAATGACGCATTCGCGGGTAAACCCGCTCCCACAGGTTAGATGCAGCCCCCTCAATTACCTCGCCGCACCCGGCGAAACACCTGCCCCACCAGCAACAGGTTCACCAGCGCCAGGGCAATCAGGCTGTACAACACGCCATATGCCCCCAGGTGCTCGAACAGATAACCGCCCACCAAGGGCGTCAACGCCTGACCAATCAACGCCGGCCGCGACATGCGCCCCATCAACAGCACATATTGCGCAGGCGGTAGCATTGCCAACGGCAGCAGCCCACGGACGATCGCGCGCAAGCCATTGCCGCAGCCGAAGATCAGCAGCCCCACCGCCGTCGCCGCCGGGGCCAAGGTCACCAGCAGCAGGCCGATCAGCACCAGGCTGGTCCAGGCCAGCGCAGTCCACACCGGGTGCCTGCGCCCTACCAGGATCTGCAGCACCCGCGACGCCACCTGGCTCGGCCCGAGCATCGCCGCCAGGCCAATGGCCGCCGCCAGCGAATGCCCCATGCCCTGGAGCACTGAGACCAGCTGCACGGCAATCGCCGTCATGATGATCGCGCCGATGGCGAAGATCGTCGTCAGCAGCAGGTACAAGCGTCGGTCGATGGCCTCGCCCGCCTCACCGGCCTTGGCCTTGCGCCCAGTCAACTGGCCGCCGGGCGGCAGCACCTTCCAGTACAGCGGCGCCACCACCAGCAACAGCACCACGGCATACAGCACACAGGCCTGGCGCCAACCCAGCTGCTCGATCATCAGCGCCACGGTGGGCCAGGACAGCGTCGAGGCAAAACCTGCAATCAGCGTCACCCCGGTGATCGCCCGTCCCGCGCCCTCGGCATACAGCGCCCCGAGGGTGGCAAACAGCGCCTCGTACAAGCCCATGGCCATGCCCACGCCGATCACCGCCCAGGCCAGCAAGAACAGCCCCAGGCTGGGGCTGGCGGCCATCAGCAGCAGCCCAAGCGCCACCACCGCGCCGCTGGCAGCCAACTGCGGGCGCCCACCGTAACGGGCGATCAGCCGGCTGGACAACGGCGCCAGCAACGCCGAGACCAGCAGGCTCAGCGACAGTGCGCCGTACACCCACTGGCTCGGCCAGCCGGTATCGCGGCTGATCGGCGCGGCCATCACCGCCATCAGGAAGAACGAACCGCCCCAGACCAGGATTTGTAGTACACCGAGCCAGACGATGCTCAGGTTTGACGGGGTATGGGGTGTGGCGTTCACGGTGGGGCCTTGGGTCTGGGCAATCGAATTCAAGTACGTTGCATCGGCCCCATCCACGGCGACCTGTAGGAGCGGCTTCAGCCGCGAACACCGGCGCAGCCGGTGCCAGATCACACTGCACCCTCGAAGGCAGGCTGGGCAATGAGCGAATGCAATGGCGCGGATGATACGCTCATATCGATACCGCCACCGCTCATATCGATGACCTTCCTCGGCCTGCTGGTTAGTATGATCGTTATCCTCATGTACATGCCAATCTTCGAGCTGGCCTCGAGCATTCATTAAAACGCCAGACCCAGGCTTTCGCGCAACATGGTGCCCTCATGCTGGACCCTGGCCGGAAATGTATCGTGCTGGTGGCTTCACCTGCAGCGCCAGCTGGCCGTTATCGCCAGCCATATCGATGGACGAATAGCCCACGTGAGACCATGACAGCTTAACTGGTCTAAGAGATCGGCTTAATACCACAATTGGAGAGGCATAGGACGCACGGATTCAGTCTTTTTAACTTAGCAAACCGGGGCTGCTGTGTGGCAATCCCAGTCGATATTGAAGGAACTGTCGGAGTAGTTTTTACGAGTGAATCACTCCTTTTTACGAACGCTCGCAATTAGAGCCTCTTGAATAGTCTGCCTTAAATCGTCCATACTGCTAAACTTCAGAAGCCTTTCGCCGTAACTAAAAGAATACACATAATCCCCAGAATCATTACTTACAACGATGCTGGCAAGCTCCTGCGTGAGGCGGAATTTTTCCTTGGCAGATGCATTAATCACATACTGATAGAGCCGCATCCTGTCTTCGTCCAAACCCTTTTCCGGTCTCCTATCAGTCCACTCTCTTGTATACGCACTACGACTCTTCTCCTCAAGGAGTCTTTCACGCGCCGCACCTTGCGCTCCTTGCGCACGCTCCGCCTTAAACTGCGCACGCTCCGCCTCAAATTGCACACGTTTCGCCTCAAATCTCTTAAGGTCCGCCTCAAATTGCACACGTTTCGCCTCAAATGTCTTAAGGTCCGCCTCAAGTTTCTCACCCACTTTCTGTTCCCCCTTTTTGAGTGTTTTTTCCTTGTTGGCATAACCGGTGATTCGAGTCACCCATTTTCTGAACCACTTAGATGCACCCAAGGGATCACTATAGTTAACAGAGTCGCCCCCACAGTAGGCATACGCGTTGATACCGCCTCGCCCAAAAGGACTAAGTCCGTCTGGGCTTAAAAACCTCATCAGATTCGGGCTGTACACACGGTGCCCACACCCCAATAAATAGTCCCCATTGAGCTGACAATGCTGACCGGTAAACCCTAACAACGTGCTGAACTGCGCTGACCGATGTGCAAACCCATAGACTGTATAATTTTCTGGCTTTCCTTGCCGGTTCGACTGAATAGTATTAAGAGAATCAACACCATATAAGCTTGAGTTGACAGGGGCATCTTTTCCGGCGACCTCTGCCAAGGGCATATGACCACCAGAGAACAATGAAATACGTTCTCCGCCGTTTATACTCGTGGCAAGCTGTATGCCGCGATAGAAGTAAAACTGAGCAGTTAAATCGTTCATGACCCAACATGCCTTTTGGTTGTGTGTGTAGGCACACTATCGAAGCGCCATGAGCGTGAAAACTGATAAAAATGCTAGCCCGGACCGTGCCTGCATGGTTTGAAAGTGGCGTGATTACTGCTGGATTTCACCGCCCCTCCATAAAAAGCGCCCACGTGACGGACGAGGTTTCGTGCATCGCCTTGACCATCCGCTGGCGAAAAATCGGGCTAGGCTCTGTACGAAAAGTTTTGTGGGAGCGGGCTTGCCCCGCGATGGAGTGCGAAGCGCTCCTTTACCCGATTCAAATAGTGTTGATGATGCAGCAAATTCAGGCTCTGCTGCCGCGTTGCGGCAGATCGCGGGGCAAGCCCGCTCCCACAACGTTGGATGACCATACTTTTCGTACAATGCCTAACGCCTCAACGTGTTGAGCCCAAATCGCCGGGTGGGCCCAGAGCGCCCCAACCATGCCCACCATCGATGAACGACCCGCAGCTATCATTCAGCGTGATAGTAACCTTCGTCCCGTTCGATTCGTGCCTCACGCGCAACACACTCACACTCCGCCCACTACTAATACATTGGCGGAGTTCTCCATGGATCACTCACTCAAACCCTTGCGCTTCCCCCTCGCTGCCCTGGCAGTGGTGGTACTCAGCGCCTGCGGCCGCACACCAGACGCCATGCAGGCTCCCGCCGCGCCCAAGGTCAGCGTCGCCAAGGTGATCGAGCAACCGATCAACGAATGGGACGAGTTCACCGGCCGCCTGGAAGCGCCGGAAACCGTCGAGGTGCGCCCACGGGTCTCGGGCCAGATCGACCTGGTGGCCTTCACCGAAGGCGCCCAGGTGAAAAAAGGCGACCTGCTGTTCCAGATCGACCCACGCCCGTTCCAGGCTGAAGTCCGCCGCCTCGAAGCCCAGGTGCAGCAGGCCAAGGCCACCGCTATCCGCAGCGCCAACGAGGCCCGCCGTGGCGAGCGCCTGCGCGACAGCAACGCGATCTCCGCCGAGCTTGCCGAGTCGCGCAGCAGCGCCGCTGCCGAAGCCCGTGCCGGGGTCGATGCGATCCAGGCACAACTGGACCTGGCCCGCCTGAACCTCAGCTTCACCCGGGTCACCGCGCCGATCAGCGGCCGCGTCAGCCGCGCCCAATTCACCGCCGGCAACATCGTCAGCGCCGACGTCACCCCGCTGACCAGCGTGGTCTCCACCGACAAGGTGTACGCCTACTTCGACGCCGACGAGCGCGTGTACCTCAAGTACACCCAGCTGGCGCGTGAAGGCCAGCGCGGCCAGAGCACCCCGGTGTACCTGGGCCTGACCAACGAAACCGGCAACCCGCACCTGGGCCAGATGAACTTCGTCGACAACCAGGTCAACCCGCGCACCGGCACCATCCGTGGCCGCGCCGTGTTCGACAATCGCGACGGCCAGTTCACCCCCGGCCTGTACGCACGCCTGAAGCTGGTCGGCAGCGCCCAGTACGACGCCGTGCTGATCAACGACGAAGCGGTCGGCACCGACCTTGGCAAGAAGTTCGTGCTGGTCATGGACAAGGACAACAAGGCCGCCTACCGCGCCGTGGAACTGGGGCCGAAGCTCGAGGGCCTGCGCATCGTGCGCAGTGGCCTGGGCAAGGACGACCGCATCGTGGTCAAGGGCCTGCAGCGCGTGCGCCCAGGCTCGCCAGTCACCCCTGAGGAAACCCAGATGGCCAGCGAACAGACCCTCGCCGCCCTCGCCCAGCAGCGCCAGGCCCTGGAGGCCAGCAACCCGGCGCCGAAGGTAGCGGGTGCCAACGTCAAAGTCGCCAGCGCCCAAGCGCCACGCGGTTAAGGGACAACACCGATGAACTTCTCGAAATTCTTCATTACCCGGCCGATCTTCGCCGCGGTGCTGTCGCTGGTGCTGCTGATCGCGGGCTCGATCTCGCTGTTCCAACTGCCGATCAGCGAATACCCCGAAGTGGTACCGCCCACCGTGGTGGTGCGCGCCAACTTCCCCGGCGCCAACCCCAAGGTAATCGGCGAAACCGTCGCCGCGCCGCTGGAACAGGCCATCACCGGTGTCGAGAACATGCTCTACATGTCCTCGCAGTCCACCGCCGACGGCAAGCTCACCCTGACCATCACCTTCGCCCTGGGCACCGACCTGGACAACGCCCAGGTGCAGGTGCAGAACCGCGTCACCCGTACCCAGCCGAAGCTTCCGGAAGAAGTGACGCGTATCGGTATCACCGTCGACAAGGCCTCGCCCGACCTGACCATGGTCGTGCACCTGACCTCGCCGGATAACCGCTACGACATGCTCTACCTGTCCAACTACGCCATCCTCAACATCAAGGACGAGCTGGCTCGCCTGGGTGGTGTGGGCGACGTGCAACTGTTCGGCATGGGCGATTACTCGCTGCGGGTATGGCTCGACCCGAACAAGACCGCTTCGCGCAACCTGACCGCCAGCGATGTGGTGGCCGCGATCCGCGAACAGAACCGCCAGGTCGCCGCAGGCCAGCTGGGCGCACCACCCGCCCCCGGCTCCACCAGCTTCCAGCTGTCGATCAACACCCAAGGCCGCCTGGTCAACGAGGAAGAGTTCGAGAACATCATCATCCGTGCTGGTGCCGACGGTGAAATCACTCGCCTGAAGGACATCGCCCGGGTCGAGCTAGGCTCCAGCCAGTACGCCCTGCGCTCGCTGCTGAACAACCAGCCGGCCGTGGCCATCCCGATCTTCCAGCGCCCAGGCTCCAACGCCATCGAGATCTCCGACGAAGTGCGGGCGAAAATGGCCGAGCTGAAGAAGGACTTCCCCGAAGGCATGGACTACAGCATCGTCTATGACCCGACCGTGTTCGTCCGTGGCTCCATCGAAGCGGTGGTGCACACCCTGTTCGAAGCGCTGATCCTGGTGGTACTGGTCGTCATCCTGTTCCTGCAAACCTGGCGCGCCTCGATCATCCCGTTGCTGGCCGTGCCGGTGTCGCTGATCGGTACCTTCGCGGTGATGCACCTGTTCGGCTTCTCGCTCAACGCGCTGTCGCTGTTCGGGCTGGTGCTGGCCATCGGTATCGTGGTGGACGACGCCATCGTGGTGGTGGAGAACGTCGAGCGCAACATCGGGCTGGGCCTGAAACCGCTGGAAGCCACGCAAAAGGCCATGAGCGAAGTGACCGGGCCGATCATCGCCACGGCGCTGGTGCTGTGCGCGGTGTTCGTGCCGGCGGCGTTCATCTCTGGCCTTACCGGGCAGTTCTACAAGCAGTTCGCCCTGACCATCGCCATCTCCACCGTGATCTCGGCGTTCAACTCGCTGACCCTGTCGCCGGCCCTGGCCGCCGTGCTGCTCAAGGACCACCACGCACCCAAGGACCGTTTCTCGCGGTTCCTGGAAAAACTGCTGGGCAGCTGGCTGTTCGCCCCGTTCAACCGCTTCTTCGACCGCGCCAGCCATGGCTACGTCGGTGGCGTGCGCCGGGTCATCCGCTCCAGCGGCATCGCTTTGTTCGTCTATGCCGGCTTGATGGGCCTGACCTACCTGGGCTTCTCGACCACCCCGACCGGCTTCGTCCCGGCCCAGGACAAGCAGTACCTGGTGGCCTTCGCCCAGTTGCCGGACGCGGCCAGCCTCGACCGCACCGAGGCGGTGATCAAGCGCATGAGCGAGATCGCCCTCAAGCAACCGGGCGTGGCCGATTCGGTGGCCTTCCCGGGCCTGTCGATCAACGGTTTCACCAACAGCCCCAACAGCGGCATCGTGTTCACCCCGCTCAAGCCGTTTGACGAGCGCAAGGACCCGAGCCAGTCGGCGGCGGCCATCGCGGCAGCCTTGAACGCCCAGTTCGCCGATATCCAGGACGCCTACATCGCGATCTTCCCGCCACCGCCGGTACAAGGCCTTGGCACCATCGGCGGCTTCCGCCTGCAGATCGAGGACCGTGGCAACCTGGGCTACGAAGCGCTGTACAAGGAAACCCAGAACATCATCGCCAAGAGCCACAACGTGCCGGAACTGGCGGGCCTGTTCACCAGCTACCAGGTCAACGTGCCCCAGGTCGATGCCGCCATCGACCGGGAAAAGGCCAAGACCCACGGCGTGGCGATCACCGACATCTTCGACACCCTGCAGGTCTACCTGGGTTCGCTGTACACCAACGACTTCAACCGCTTTGGCCGCACCTACCAGGTCAACGTCCAGGCCGAGCAGCAGTTCCGCCTCGACGCCGAGCAGATCGGCCAGCTGAAGGTGCGCAACAACCTGGGCGAGATGATCCCGCTGGCGACCTTCCTCAAGGTCAGCGATACCTCGGGGCCTGACCGCGTCATGCACTACAACGGCTTCATCACCGCCGAGATCAACGGCGCCGCAGCCCCTGGCTACAGCTCCGGCCAGGCCGAGGCGGCGATCGAGAAACTGCTCAAGGAAGAGCTGCCCAACGGCATGACCTTCGAGTGGACCGACCTGACCTACCAGCAGATCCTCTCGGGCAACACCGCGCTGTTCGTGTTCCCGCTGTGCGTACTGCTGGCGTTCCTGGTGCTGGCGGCCCAGTACGAGAGCTGGAGCCTGCCGCTGGCGGTGATCCTGATCGTACCGATGACCCTGCTGTCGGCCATCACCGGCGTGATCATCTCGGGTGGCGACAACAACATCTTCACCCAGATCGGTTTGATCGTACTGGTGGGCCTGGCGTGCAAGAACGCGATCCTGATCGTCGAGTTCGCCAAGGATGAACAGGCCAAGGGCCTCGACCCGCTGGCCGCGGTACTGGAAGCCTGCCGCCTGCGCCTGCGGCCGATCCTGATGACCTCGATCGCCTTCATCATGGGTGTGGTGCCGCTGGTGTTCAGCTCCGGTGCCGGCTCGGAAATGCGTCACGCCATGGGTGTGGCGGTGTTCTCGGGGATGATCGGGGTGACCGTGTTCGGCCTGTTCCTGACCCCGGTGTTCTTCTTCCTGATCCGCCGCTTCGTCGAGCGTCGCCAGGCCCGCAAGGCCGAGCGCGCACTGCCGCTGGAGAACCATGCATGAACCTGCTCAAACCCCTGACCCCGAGCCTGTTGGCGCTGGCCCTGGCGGCCTGCGCCGTGGGCCCGGACTACAAGGCCCCGGCCACGGAGCCTGCCAAGCTCGACAGCAGCCTTGAAGCCAAGGCCTTCGACCGCAGCCGCTTCGAGAGCCTGTGGTGGAAGCAGTTCGACGACCCGGTGCTGAACCAGCTGGTGCAGGCTTCGCTGGACGGCAACCGTGACCTGCGCATCGCCTTCGCCCGCCTGAAAGCGGCGCGGGCGATCCGCGACGACGCCGCCAACGACCAGTTGCCGGTGGTCACCAGCCACGCCAGCAGCGACCTGGGCAAAGGCCAGATCCCCGGCCAGACCGAGCGCCGGGTCAACAGCGAGCGTTACGACCTGGGCCTGGACATGGCCTGGGAGCTCGACCTGTTCGGCCGTATCCAGCGCCAGATCGAAGCCAGCGAAGCGCAGGAAGCGGCCGCCGAGGCCGACCTGCAGCAGCTGCAGGTCAGCTTGATCGCCGAGCTGGTGGATGCCTACGGTCAATTGCGCGGCGCCCAGCTGCGCGAGCAGATCGCCGTGGCCAACCTCAAGACCCAGCAGCAATCGCGCGACATTACCGTGACCCTGCGTGACACCGGGGTCGGCAACGAGCTCGACGTGGTGCGCGCCGATGCCCGCCTGGCCGGTGTCGAAGCCACCGTGCCGCAGTTGCAGGCGGTGCAGGTGCGGGCGAAGAACCGCATCGCCACCCTGCTCGGCCAGCGCCCGGACGCCCTGAGCGTGGACCTGTCGCCCAAGGCCCTGCCGGCCATCGCCAAGGCCCTGCCGGTGGGCGACCCCGGCGAGCTGCTGCGCCGCCGCCCGGATATCCGCAGCGCCGAACGCCAGCTGGCCGCGGCCACCGCCAATGTGGGCGTGGCCACCGCCGACCTGTTCCCACGGGTGAGCCTGAGCGGGTTCCTCGGTTTCACCGCCGCGCGCGGCTCGCAGATCGGCTCGGCCGCCTCCAACGCCTGGGCGCTGGGCCCGAGCATCACCTGGGCGGCGTTCGACCTGGGCAGCGTGCGTGCGCGCCTGCGTGGCGCCAAGGCCGATGCCGACGGCGCACTGGCCAACTATGAGCAGCAAGTGCTGTTGGCCCTGGAAGAGTCGGCCAACGCCTTCAGCGACTACGGCAAGCGTCAGCAGCGTTTGCTGGCGCTGATGCGCCAGAGCGATGCCAGCCGCAAGGCTGCCGAGCTGGCCTCGGTGCGTTACCGCGAAGGGACGGTGGATTACCTGGTGCTGCTCGACGCCGAGCGCGAACGCCTGAGCGCCGAAGACGCCCAGGCCCAGGGCGAGGTCGAGTTGTACAGCGGCATCGTGGCGATCTACAAGGCCCTGGGTGGTGGCTGGCAGCCGGAGGTGGTGGCCAGTACGCGTTGAGTGACCGATTGAATTGAAAGCTCCTTTGGTTGGATCCTCCCCCAACCGTTTGCCCCGATGGCCTTGGTTGTCGGGGCTTTTTTGTGGGGTGGGGATTGAGGGATGGCTGCCAGGTGCATGTCGAAAGATTGGGTCAGGGCCACCAGGTGCCCGCCACAACCCTTGCAGCGCCTATGAGATCGAGCGCCGCCCGCGCGGCGCTTCGCGGGTAAACCCGCTCCCACAGTTTGTTTCGGGCCAGTCTCTCCTGTGCCATCACCTGGTCCGCCTTGTTGGTACGACGCGGTTTCGGTGTGGGCGTTGCCGCCGCCCCACATGACTCAAGGCATGCACCAAGGCGGGCTGCGGTACCCTCACAGGAATAATTGGCCCGAAATAAACTGTGGGAGCGGGTTTACCCGCGAAGCGCCGCGCGGGCGGCGCTCGATCTCATAGGCGCTGCAAAATCATCGGCGAGCACTTGATGGCCCCCATGCAATCCCAAGCCAGCCCCGACTACCCCACACTCCCGATAAAATTCGCCAGCTCCGCCGTCTTCGGCGCATCGAACAAGGTCTTCGGGTCACCCACCTCATGCACCTTGCCCTGGTGCATGAACACCAGCTTGTCCCCCACCTCCCGGGCAAAGCGCATTTCATGGGTGACCATCACCAACGTCATGCCCTCCTTGGCCAACCCCCTCACCACGCCGAGCACTTCACTCACCAGCTCCGGGTCGAGCGCCGAGGTGATCTCGTCGCACAACAGCACCTTGGGCGACATCGCCAGCGCCCGGGCAATCGCCACGCGCTGTTGCTGGCCGCCGGACAACTGGTCGGGGTAGGCATCGAACTTCGCTTCCAGCCCTACCCGCTCCAGCATCTTGCGCGCCAGTTGCCGGGCCTCGGCCTTGGCCGTCTTCTTCACCAACTGCGGCGCCAGCATCACGTTCTCGCCCACGCTCAGGTGCGGGAACAGGTTGAACTGCTGGAAGATCATCCCGACTTTCTGGCGCAAGCTGCGCAAGTCGGCGCGGGCCGCGTCCAGGTACTCGCCGTCGACTTCGATCACCCCGTCATTGATCGACTCCAGCCCGTTCAGTGTGCGCAGCAAGGTGCTCTTGCCCGAGCCGCTACGGCCGATGATCGCCACCACTTCGCCTTCCTCGATGCGCAGGTCCACGCCCTTGAGCACGTGGTTGTCACCGTAGTACTTGTGCAACGCAGAAACGCTAACCAGCGACATGCAGCCTCCTCTCCAGGTGGCGGGCACCCAGCGACAGTGGAAAACACAGGATGAAATAGCCCAGCGACACCAGGCCGTAGATCAGGAAAGGTTCGAAAGTGGCGTTGGCCAGCATGCCGCCGGTCTTGGTCAATTCGGTGAAGCCGATGATCGAGGTCACGGCCGTGCCCTTGACCACCTGCACCGAAAAGCCCACGGTCGGCGCCAAGGCCAGGCGCAGCGCCTGGGGCAGCACCACATGGCGCAGTTGCTCGCCGCGACTGAGCGCCAGGCTGGCGCTGGCCTCCCACTGCCCGCGCGGGATCGACTCCACGCAACCGCGCCAGATTTCGGCGAGGAACGCACTGGTGAACAGCGTCAGTGCCACCGCCGCCGCCGCCCAGGCCGACACATCGATGCCGAACAGGGCGATGCCGAAGAACACCATGAACAGCTGCATCAGCAGTGGCGTGCCCTGGAACAGCTCGATGTAGCCACGGGCCGCCAGCCGCAAAAAACCGTTGTCGCTGATCCGCGCCAGCAGCATCAACAGGCCCATGACGCCCCCGCAGACGAACGCCACCAGCGACAACAGCAAGGTCCATTGCAACCCGGTAAGCAGGTTGCGCACGATGTCCCACAAGGTGAAATCCATCAGCGTCTCCCCACGATCACGCGCCGGCCAAACAGGTTCAGCAATTGCCGAACGCCAATGGCCATGGCCAGGTACAGCAAGGTAGTGAACAGGTAGGTTTCGAACGCGCGAAAGTTACGCGACTGGATGAAGTTGGCCGCGAACGACAGCTCTTCGGTGGCGATCTGCGAACACACCGCCGACCCCAGCATGACAATGACGATCTGGCTCGACAGCGCCGGCCACACCTTGGCCAGGGCCGGCCGCAGGATCACGTGGCGGAAGGTCTCGAAACGCGTCATCGCCAGCGCCGAGGCGGCTTCCAGCTGCCCGCGCGGGATGGCCTGGATGCCGGCGCGGATGATCTCGGTGGAATAGGCGCCGAGGTTGATCACCATGGCCAGCACCGCCGCCTGCCATTCGGTCATGCGCACGCCAAGGGCCGGCAAGCCGAAGAAGATGAAGAACAGCTGGACGATGAACGGCGTGTTGCGGATCAGCTCCACATACACCCCGAACAGCCAGTTGAACGGCCGCAGCTGCCAGGCCCGCACCACCGCGCCGAGGATGCCCAGAGCAACGCCTGCGAGGGTGCCGATCACGGTCAGCTCGAGGGTGAACAGCGCGCCCTTGAACAGCAGGTCGCCCTGCTGCATGGCGGCAGCGAAATCGAATTGATAGGCCATGGTTCAAGGTCACTCGAAATCGGCGGGCAACGGTTGCTTGAGCCACTTCTCTGCATTGCGCCCAAGGCTGCCGTCGGCCTTGGCCTGCACCAGGATCTCATCGACCTTGGCGCGCAGCGCCGGCTGCTCCTTGGCCATGCCCACGTATACCGGCGAGTCCTTGAGCTTGAGTTTGAGCACCGGCACCTTGGCCGGGTTCTTCGCCGCGATGGCCGACATCACCACGCTGCCACTGGCGATCAGGTCGACCTGCCCGGACAGGTAGGCGGCGATGGTCGAATTGTTGTCTTCGAAGCGCTTGATGGTCGCGCCTTGCGGGGCCACCGCGCTGAGCTCCATGTCTTCGATGGCGCCACGGGTGACGCTGATGGTCTTGCCGTTGAGCGCATCGAGGGTGTCGATGCTGCTGGCTTCGGGGCCGAACACTCCAAGGTAGAACGGCGCGTAGGGTTTGGAAAAGTCCACGACCTTCTCGCGCTCCGGATTCTTGCCCAGGCTCGAGATCACCAGGTCGACCTTGCCAGTGGTGAGGAACGGGATGCGGTTGGTGCTGTTGACCGGGGTGAGGGCCAGCTTTACCCCGAGCTTGTCGGCCAACAGCTGCGCGGTATCGATGTCCAGGCCGCGCGGTTTCAGGTCGGGGCCGACCGAGCCGAACGGAGGGAAGTCCTGGGGCACGGCGACCTTCAGCACGCCGCGCTGGCTGATGTCGCTGAGGGTGTCGGCGTGGGCGACGGTTTGCATCAGGGCACTGCCACACAGCAGTGTGGCCAGCAGGCATTTGCGCAGGTTGTTCATGGTCATGACCTCAGGTGGCGATGGGCTGGTGTTTGCCGAGCCCTTGCAGCCGACGTGCCATAACGCCCGCAAATCCGGGCAATTCGGCTGCAGGCCTTGTGCCTGGCGGTATTACTGGTCTGAACAGTTGGCCGTCACAGGGCCCGGCAACCCGAACAAAAATCCCCGTTAAATGGCAGCGAGCAAGCCTTTGCACCAGCACAGGGCCAAACTTGCATGCACGGTGAAGAACGTCGTAAAACGGCAGCTTCTTTGACTGGATGGGTCTGTACCGATGCTCGATGCCCCCCTTCGCGGCGCCGTTCCCGAACTCGCTTTGCAGGCCATCCAGCGCCTGATCGACGAGGGTGCCTACCAGCCGGGCGACGCCCTGCCCGCGCAACGCGAACTGGCGCAGAACCTGGGGGTCAGCCGTGCGTCGCTGCGTGAGGCCTTGTCGTCCTTGAGTGCCATGGGTGTGGTCAGCGTGCAGCCGGGCAAAGGAGTGTTCGTCAAGGCGCCGAAAGCTGAACAGCCAAGCTCGACTTCAGGGTTTGCCTGGCCGTTCGAAGCCCAGGTATCGGCCGCCGATACCTTCCAGTTGCGCTATGTGCTCGAAGGCTTTGCCGCAGGCCAGGCTGCCAATGGCCTGACCACCGAGGCCCTCGATGCCCTGGCGGAGAATGTCGAAGCCATGGGCATCGAGTTGAAGGCGCGCAACTTCGAAGCGGCGGCGCGCCTGGACTTCGCCTTTCATCGGGGCATTCTCGAGGCCAGTGGCAACCTGGCGATGCTGCAGATCATCATGGCCAGCGAGGCCATTTACATAGAGAGCCAGAAGTTGCCATTCATTCGCCCGGAACGGGCCATGGAAACCTGGAAAGAGCATAAAAAGATCCTCAATGCGCTGGCCAGGCATTCAGCCCCGGCCGCGCAGAAAGCGATGCAGGAACATATCCGCAGTGCCGCCTTGCGCACTGGGATCGTATTCTCGGCCTGAACGGCCGCCCTCCCCGTATTGGTTCAAAAACACCGGCGCTGCCCTGCCGCGCCCCGTTTTGGCGCGGGCCTGCCTTGCAGGCCGCAAGCCTCCCCCGGCCAAAAGCGTCGCGTTATTGAATAAATAAAGCGCGCCAGCGATTGTTTTTAACAATTATCAGCTGATTCACGGCTTATTGGATTTCCGGCACTTCCATTGCAAAGACTTTGTTTACCTGCGCCACGCATCGCCCGTTCGACGCGCAGCAGGAAGTTGTCAACGCACACTGAGGTGCCGATAAAAACCAGAACTCATCATCGCTCGCAGGATCTCGCATCGTGAAATAGCCAAGTTGCAGGAAAATGCCGTGGGTTTGTGCGGCAAGGAGTGCGGTATGTCCCGAGCTTTTTTCAATGAAATGTATGACGCCGACGGTGCCTGCCGTCCCCACTACCAGCCATTCGCCCACTGGCTGGCAGACACCCCGCCCGAGCTGCTGGCGCAGCGCCGCCGCGAAGCGGACTTGCTGTTCCACCGCGCCGGCATCACTTTCACCCTGTACGGCGACGAACAGGGCACCGAGCGCCTGATCCCCTTCGACATCATCCCCCGCAGCATCAAGGCCAGCGAATGGCAGAAGGTCGAGCGCGGCTGCATCCAGCGGGTGCAGGCGTTGAACCTGTTCCTGGCCGACGTCTACCACGACCAGCACATCCTCAAGCAAGGCATCATCCCGGCCGAGCAGGTGCTGGCCAACGAGGGCTACCAGATCGCCATGCAAGGCCTGGACTTGCACCGCGATCTCTACGCCCACATCGCCGGCGTCGACCTGGTGCGCGACGGCGACGGCAGCTATTACGTGCTCGAAGACAACCTGCGCACGCCCAGCGGCGTGAGCTACATGCTCGAAGACCGCAAGATGATGATGCGCCTGTTCCCCGAGCTGTTCGCCAGCCAGCGGGTGGCGCCCATCGACCACTACCCCAACCTGCTGCTCGACACCCTCAAGAGCGCCAGCCCGCTGGACAACCCCACCGCCGTGGTGCTGACCCCGGGCCGCTTCAACAGCGCCTACTTCGAGCATGCCTTCCTGGCCCGCGAGATGGGTGTGGAACTGGTGGAAGGCGCCGACCTGTTCGTGCGCGACGACCATGTGTTCATGCGCACCACCGCAGGCCCCAGGCAGGTGGACGTGATCTACCGGCGCCTCGACGATGCCTACCTCGACCCGCTGTCGTTCAACCCCGACTCGATGCTGGGGGTGCCCGGCCTGATCGCGGCCTACCGCTCGGGCAACGTGGTGCTGGCCAATGCCGTGGGTACCGGCCTGGCCGACGACAAGTCGATCTACCCCTATGTCGACGCGATGATCCGCTTCTACCTCGACGAGGAGCCGATCCTCAACAACGTGCCGACCTGGCAGTGCCGCAACCCCAAGGAGCTGTCCCACGTGCTGGCCCACCTGCCGGAGCTTGTGGTCAAGGAAACCCAGGGTTCCGGCGGCTACGGCATGCTGGTCGGGCCGGCGGCCACGGCGGCACAGATCGAAGACTTCCGCGCGCGCCTCAAGGCCCGTCCCGAGGCCTATATCGCCCAACCCACCCTGAGCCTGTCGACCTGCCCGACCTTCGTCGAGAACGGCATCGCCCCACGCCATATCGACCTGCGCCCCTTCGTGCTGTCGGGCAGCGAAACCCGCCTGGTACCCGGCGGCCTGACCCGGGTGGCGCTGCGCGAGGGCTCGCTGGTGGTGAACTCGTCCCAGGGCGGCGGCACCAAGGACACCTGGGTAGTGGAGGACTGACACATGCTTTCAAGAACCGCTTCGGACCTCTACTGGATGTCCCGCTACCTGGAGCGCGCCGAGAACCTGGCGCGCATGCTCGAAGTCAGCTATTCGCTGTCGCTGATGCCCCAGGCCGGGCGCAGCGACGGCCGTGCCGAGCTGGCCATGTCGCTGCTGGCGGCCGGCACCCTGGATGACTACAACCAGCGCCACGCTGAGCTCGACACCGCGCGCATGCTGCATTTCTTCGCCTTCGATGAGACCAACCCCGGCAGCATCTACTGCTGCCTGCAGGCGGCGCGCACCAATGCCCATGCGGTACGCGGGCGGATCACCGGCGACATGTGGGAGAACATCAACGCCACTTGGCTGGAGATGCGCAACATCGCCAGCAACGGCCTGGCCCGCTATGGCATGAGCCAGTTCTGCGACTGGGTCAAGGAGCGCTCGCACCTGTTCCGCGGCGCCACGGCGGGCACCATCATGCGCAACGACGCCTACTGCTTCATTCGCCTGGGCACCTTCCTCGAGCGGGCGGACAACACCCTGCGCCTGCTGGATGTGCGCTACGAAATGTTCGGCGAGGCATCGGAAGAGGTCAGCGACCACTCGGCCCGTGGCTACTACCAATGGAGCGCGCTGCTGCGGGCGCTGTCGTCGTTCGAGGCGTTCAACGAGATCTACCGCAACGCGCCCAGCGCACGCCAGGTGTCGGAGCTGCTGCTGTTGCGCGCCGATGTGCCGCGCTCGCTGCATGCCTGCATCGAGGAGCTGGACCATATCCTCGCCGGCCTGCCCAGCACCAGTGGCCGCGCCTCGCAGCGCATGGCCGCCGAGCTCAATGCGCGGTTGCGCTACACCGGCATCGACGAAATCCTCGAAGCCGGCCTGCACCCGTGGCTGACCGACTTCATCGAGCGCATTCGCCAGCTCAGCCAGACCGTTCACCACTCTTACCTGGAGGTCGTATGAAGCTCGCCATCCACCACGACACCCGCTACACCTACGCCGACCCGGTGAGCGCCAGCATCCAGTTCCTGCGCCTGACGCCGCAGAGCAATGCCCGCCAGCAGATCCTCGCCTGGCAGGTGCAGATGCCCAAGCAGGTGCGCAGCCAGCTCGACCCCTACGGCAACGTGCTGCACGTGCTGACCCTGGAAGAGCCGCACAGCGCCCTGGCGCTGTGCGCCAAGGGCGAGGTCGAGATCGACTCGACGCTCGAGGTCGAGCACGACGGCCAGTCGCCCTTGCCGTTCCTGCGCACCAGCCGCCTGACCCAGGCCGACGCGGCGCTGCTCGACTTTGCCAGGCAACACTGCGCTAGCCGCCGCGACCGTGCCGCGCTGATCGCGCTGATGGAGCGGCTGGCCGAGCGCATGCCGTACAGCCCAGGGGCGACGGCGGTCGACAGCACTGCCGCCGAGTCCTTCGCCGCCGGTGCCGGCGTGTGCCAGGACCACACCCATGCCTTCTTGGCCTGCGCCCGCAGCCTGGGGATCCCGGCACGCTATGTGTCCGGCTACCTGTGCACCGAGGATGCCAGCCACCTGGCCAGCCACGCCTGGGCCGAGGCCTGGCTGGACGATGGCTGGTACAGCTTCGATGTGACCAACCGCCTGGCCAGGCCCGATCGCCACCTGAAACTGGCGGTGGGCCTGGATTACCTCGACGCCTGCCCGGTACGCGGCATGCGCCGGGGCGGCGGGGCCGAGTCGATGCTCGCGCAGGTCCAGGTCCGGTCGCTGCTGCAAGGCCAGCAACAGTAACGCAAGACCCACACCGACCCCGTCGTTGCAGTGATGCCGGGGTCATTCAACGTACACAGGTAAACCACATGACCTACTGCGTGGCCATGCACCTGGCCGACGGGCTGGTGTTTGTCTCCGATTCGCGCACCAACGCCGGGATCGACCAGATCTCGACCTTTCGCAAACTGTTCATTTTCAGCACTCCCGGCGAGCGGCTGATCGTCCTGCAGAGCGCGGGCAACCTGGCCACCTCGCAGTCGGTGGTCAACCTGCTGCGCCAGCGCTGCAACGGCACGGGCAGCCATCTGCTGAACGTGCGCACGTTGTACGACGCCACCGTGCTGGTGGCCGCCACCATTCGCGAGGTGGTCACCCGTGACCGCAGCCAACTGGCGAGCAAGGTCGACCTGAGCTGCTCGCTGCTGGTGGGCGGGCAGATTGCCGGCGGGCCCATGGGGGTCTACAGCGTGTATCCGCAAGGCAACTTCATTCAGGCCACGGAGGACACGCCGTTCCTGCAACTGGGCGAAAGCAAGTACGGCAAGCCGATCCTCGACCGTAACCTGACCTACCGCACGTCACTGGAAGAGGCATTGCGTTGTGGGTTGATCTCGTTCGACTCGACCATCCGCAGCAACCTGTCTGTGGGCATGCCGCTGGATGTGCTGGTGTATCGCAAGGATGCGTACGGGCCGACGCAGAGTTATCGCATTGGCCAGGATGATCCCTATTACAGCCAGATTCGCAGGCAGTGGTGTGCGGGGTTGCGGGATTTGCTGGCCGAGCTGCCGGCGCCGCCTGGGGAATATATGGGGTGACCGTTCGCGGGTTTTGGTAAACGGCTGCAGATGCTGGGGCTGCTGCGCAGCCCCTGTGGGAGCGGGCTTGCCCCGCGATGGAGTACGAAACGTTCCTGTACCCGATATCAAATACTGTCAAAGATGCCGCGAATTCAGGCTTTGCTGGCGCGTTGCAGCAGATCGCGGGGCAAGCCCGCTCCCACGGCGGTGGATGACCGTGCTTTCCGTACAAAACCTGCCCCTAACGCAACAACACCTGAATCTGCTCATGCAGCGTATCCAGGTCGAACGGCTTGGCCAGGATCGGCGCCTTGCGCGCGATCGGGCTGCCCGACTCGAGGATCTCCGCCGGGTAGCCGCTGATGAAAATCACCTTCAGCTCAGGCCGCAACTTCACCGCCGGCTCGGCAATCTCCACCCCGGTGATACCGCCCGGCAGGCGAAAGTCGGTGACCATCAGGTCCAGGTGCGGTTTGCTGGCCAGGATCGCGAACGCCTGTTCGCCGTCTTCGGCCACCAGCACGTGGTAGCCCTCGCCCGCCAGGTAATCGCGCAGGATCATGCGGATCGCCGGTTCGTCCTCGACGATCAATACGACATCTTGTGCATCTTCGCTCATGACAACGCCTTCACATTCAACTCAGTTGGCAATCAGACCCCGGCACTACGCCGAGGTTGCCTGTGTGTGGTCGCTTTGCTGCTGCACCTGTGGCAACGGCAGATAGACGCTGAAGGTGGCACCGCTGCCTTCGGCACTGTCGACCTGGATCCGCCCGCCGTGGGCCAGCACGATCTGCTCGGAAATATACAGCCCCAGCCCCAGCCCGCCACTGGCCTGCTGGGCGGCAACGCGCTCGAATTGCTGGAAGATCCGCTGCTGGTTCTGCGCGCTGATGCCGATGCCGGAATCCTGCACCTGGACGCAGGCCATGGCGCCCTCCTCGAACAAACGCACCTGCACCGGCTTGCGCTCGCCGTAACGCAAGGCATTGGACAGCAGGTTGGCCAGCACTTGCTCGATGCGAAACTCGTCCCACTCGCCGTGCAGGGTCTGGCAACGCTGCAGTTCGATATGGGTCTGAAGGGCACTCGCCTGGGCGCTGAAGTTCTGCACCAGGCCTTGCACCAATTGGCCGAGGTCGAATGCCTTGGGCCGGATCGACAGCTTGCCGGTACGGATGCGCGACACATCGAGCATGTCCTCGACCAGGCGGATCAGGCTGTTGATCTGCCGTTCGTCACGCTCGACCATGGCCTTGAGCTTGTCTTCGCTGAACGCCGCCAGGTTGCCGCGCGACAGGTGCATGCGACGCAGCTGGGTTTCCAGGATCAGGCCGTTGAGCGGGGTACGCACTTCGTGGGAGACGATCGACATGAAGTCGTCGCGCATGCGCACCGCGTGTTCCAGCTCGCCGCGCGCCACCTGCAACTGCGCCAGCAGTTGCTCCTGTTCGGCGCGGCTGTGTTCCAGCGCCTGCAACTGACGGTCGAGGGCCTTGCGCTGACGGAACAGGTCGATGAACACCGAGACCTTGCTCTTCACCGCGACGGTATCCAGCGGCTTGTGCAGGAAGTCCACCGCGCCGCTTTCATAGCCCTTGAACGCGTAGTTCATCTCGCGCCCGGCAGCCGTGACGAACACGATAGGCACGTTGCGGGTCTTCTCCATGCCGCGCATCAGCTCGGCCAGTTCGAAGCCGTTCATGCCGGGCATCTGCACGTCGAGGATGGCCAGGGCGAACTCGTGGTCGAGCAGCAGCGACAACGCCTGCTCCGCCGACTGGGCCTGGTGGACCTCGCGGTCCTCGCCCTGGATCAGGGCACCGAGGGCCAGCAGGTTTTCCGGCAGATCGTCGACGATCAGCAGTTTGGCGGTGATGTTGCTTAGCATGCGTGGGGTTCCAAGGTGGCGAGCAACTGCCCGATACCGCTCAGGGAAAGGATATGGTCGGGGCTGTGCAGGGCCAGGGCGGCCTCCGGCATCAGCGCGACCTGTGCATCGCGAGGGTCCTGGACCACGGTCCGGCCGCCGCCTTGTTTGATCTGCAACAGCCCACGGGCGCCGTCTTCGTTGGCACCGGTCAGCAGTATACCGAGCAGGCCCGGGCCGTAGGCATCGGCCGCCGAGGCGAACAGGTAATCGATGGCCGGCCGCGAAAAATGCACCGGCTCTTCCTGGCTGAGGGACAGCGTCAGGTCCTGCTCCACCGACAGGTGGTAGCGGGGCCCGGCGACGTAGATCAGCCCTGCTTCGATCCGTGCCTTGTCGCAGGCTTCACGCACCGGGCGGTGCAGCCGGCGCTGCAGCACTTCGGCCAGCTGGCTGTGGCGGTTGTCCGGCAGGTGCAGCACGCACAGTACCGGGATGGCGAAATCTTCCGGCAACGCGCCGAGCACGCTGAACAGCGCGCTGACGCCGCCCGCCGAGGCGCCGATGACCACCGCACGCACGCCGTTCATGACTTGCGGTAGATCCGTTCAGGCCGCACCAGCGGCTCGAAACCGTCGCTGTAGGCCGAGAAATCCACCGACTCCTTGCTGCCCAGCACCAGGAAGCCGCGGTGGCACAGCGACTCGTGGAACAGCCCCAGGGCGCGGTCCTGCAGGGTCTTGTTGAAATAGATCAGCACGTTGCGGCACGACACCAGCTGGGTCTCGGAAAACACGCTGTCGGTGGCCAGGCTGTGGTCGGCGAAGGTCACGTTGTCGCGCAGGCTGCTGTCCATGATGGCGTTGCCGTAGGCGGCGGTGTAGTACTCGGCGAAGTCGCGCCGGCCACCGGCCTTGCGGTAGTTCTCTTCGTACTCGCGCATGCTCTGCAGCGAATAGATGCCCTGCTTGGCGCGCTCCAGCGAGTGCGGGTTGATGTCGGTGGCATACAGGATGGTGCGCTCCAGCAAGCCCTCCTCGCGCAGCAGGATGGCCATGGAATAGACCTCCTCGCCCGTGCTGCAACCGGCGATCCAAATCTTGATCGAAGGCCAGGTGCGCAGCAGCGGCACCACTTCGTTGCGCAGCGCCAGGAAGTGGCCTGGGTCGCGGAACATCTCGCTGACCGGGATCGTCAGGTACTGCAGCAGCTCCATGAACATGCCTGGGTCGTGCAGCACGCGCTCCTGCAGCGCGGTCACGGTGCGGCAGTCGAACTGGCGCAGGGCATGCAGGATCCGGCGCTTGATCGAAGCGCCGGAGTAGTCGCGAAAATCGTAGCTGTACTTGAGGTAGATCGCCTCGATCAGCAAGCGGATTTCAATGTCGGTGTTGCGTTCACTGGTCAAGATTTCAGATTCGCTCCAATTGCGGCAGCCACACGCGGATCAGCGAGAACAGGCGGTCCAGGTCGATCGGTTTGGCCAGGTAATCGTTGGCGCCGGCCTGCAGACAGCGCTGCTGGTCGTCCTTCATCGCCTTGGCGGTCACGGCGATGATCGGCAGCTTGCGCCAGCGCGGCTGCTGGCGGATCAGGCGGGTGGCTTCGTAGCCGTCCATCTCCGGCATCATCACGTCCATCAGCACCAGGTCGATGTCGTCGCTGGCCTCGAGTGCCTCGATGGCTTCACGCCCGTTGCGACCGATCTCGACGATGGCGCCCTTGTGCTCCAGGGCGCTGGTGAGGGCGAAGATGTTGCGCACATCGTCGTCCACCAGCAGGATCTTGCGCCCCTCGAACACCTTGTCGCGGCTGCGCGCGGTCTTGAGCATGCGCTGGCGTTCGTTGGACAGCTGCGACTCGACCTTGTGCAGGAACAGCGTGACTTCGTCGAGCAGGCGCTCCGGCGAGCGTGCGCCCTTGATGATGATCGAGCGCGAGTACTTGAGCAGGTCGGCTTCTTCCTCGCGGGTGAGATTGCGCCCGGTGTAGACGATCACCGGCGGGAAGCTGCGGATGTCCTCGGCGGTCATGCGCTTGAGCAGCTCGTTGCCGAGCATGTCGGGCAGCTTGAGGTCGATGATCATGCAGTCGTAGATGTTCTCGCGCAGCAGCGCCAGGGCGTCCTGGGCCAGGGCCACGGCGGTGATCTGGATATCGTCGTCGCCGATCAGGCGGGCGATGCTCTCGCGCTGCAGGTCGTCGTCTTCCACCAGCAGGATGTGCTTGAGCTTCTGGGTGAGCTTGGCCTCCAGGCGGGCGAACACCGCCTTGAGCTCGTCGCGGCTGGTGGGTTTGACCGCGTAGCCCACCGCGCCCATGTGCATGGCCGCCTCGACGCGGTCTTCCACCGAGATGATGTGCACCGGGATATGCCGGGTGCCGGCCTGCTCCTTGAGGCGCTGCAGCACGGTGAGCCCGGAATGGTCGGGCAGGCGCATGTCCAGCAGGATGGCATCGGGCAGGTACTGGGCGGCCAGTTCGAAGCCTTCGTCGGCGCTTTGCGCCACCAGGCAGCTGTAGCCCAGTTCGTGGGCCAGGTCGTAGAGGATGCGGGCGAAGTTAGGCTCGTCCTCGACCACCAGGATGCAGCGGTTGCTGAACGGCGCCAGTTCGCGGTCGTCGGTGAACGCCGGTGCCGGCCGTTCGGCACGCGCCGGTGCCACCGCCTGCGGCGCCGGGGGCAGCTCATCGACCGCCGGGCGCAGGCTGTGCACCGCTTTCTGTTCGGCCGAGGGCTCGTAGCGCTCGGGCAGGATCAGGTTGAACACGCTGCCCTGCCCCGGGCTGCTGTCGACGCTGATCTGCCCGCCGAGCAGGTGGGCCAGGTCGCGGGAAATCGACAGGCCCAGCCCGGTGCCGCCATAGCGGCGGTTGCTGGTGCCATCGACCTGGTGGAAGGCGCCGAAGATCGCCTGCTGCTGGTCGGCGGCAATGCCGATGCCGGTGTCGCGCACGGCGAACACGATGCCCATGCCCACCTGGTGGCTGATGCGCAGGCTCACCTGGCCGCGCTCGGTGAACTTGACGGCGTTGGACAGCAGATTCTTGAGGATCTGCTCCAGGCGCTGGCGGTCGGTGAACAACGTCGCCGGCAGGGGTTGTTCGAGCTGGACCTCGAAGTCCAGGCCCTTGTCCTGGGCCAGTGGCCGGAACATGCTCTGCAGGCCCTCGACCAGGCGCTCCAGCGGGGTGGTTTCGGCGCGTACTTCAAGCTTGCCGGCCTCGACCTTGGCGATGTCGAGGATGTCGTTGATCAGGTTGAGCAGGTCGTTGCCGGCCGAGTAGATCGACTCGGCGAACTTGACCTGCTCCTGGCTGAGGTTGCCCTCGCCGTTCTCGGCCAGCAGCTTGGCCAGGATCAGCGAGCTGTTGAGCGGCGTGCGCAGCTCGTGGGACATGTTGGCGAGGAATTCCGACTTGTACTTGCTCGAGCGCTGCAGGTCGTCGGCGCGCGCCTGCAGCTCCACCTGGGCCTGGTTCAGCTCGCTGTTCTTGCGGTCCAGTGCGTCGGTGCGCTCGGCCAGTTGTTCGTTGGTCTGCTCCAGCTCCGCCTGCTGGGTCTCCAGGTAGGCCTGGGACTCCTTCAGCACCCGCGACTGCTCTTCGAGCTCTTCGTTGGCGGACTTGAGCTCCTCCTGCTGGACCTGCAGTTCCTCGTTGAGCTGCTGGGTCTCGGCCAGCACTTCCTGCAGGCGCTGGCGGTAGCGGGCGCTTTCGATGGAGATGCCGATGTTCTCGGCCACACGTTCCAGCAGTTCGGCATCACGCTCGTGCAAGGGGCGCAGGAAGCCGATTTCCACCACCCCATTGATCCGGCCATCATCCCGGGCAGGCAACAGCAGGCCGCTGCGCGGCAAACCACGGCCAAGGCCGGAGCTGAGCTGGTAGTAATCCTCGGGCAAGTCATCCAGGCGAATCAGCCGCCCCTGCATCACGGCCTGGGCCAGCAGGCCGCCATGTTCCCCCACCACCTGCTCTTTGCCATGCTGCTCGGCATCCAGGCCGTAGCTGGCCACCCGCACCAGGTGCCCGTGCTCGTCACGTACATAAAGGGCACCGACCACGCTGCCCAAGTAGCCGGCGAAACAGCGCAGGATGTTGTCGCCGAGCATGGGCAGCGTCAGTTGCCCCATCATCTGTTCGCCCAGCTGGGTCTGGCCGGCGCGCAGCCAGGCCTGGTGCTCCAGGCCCTCGGCAGAGCGCTGCTGCGCCTGGAGGTTGTCGGCGTAGCTGGCCGAGAGCGCCAGCAGGTCGCGTCGCCCAAGGAAGGCGAGCAGCCCGCTCAGGGCGACGATGAACAGCACGAACGCCGAGATGGCGGTGACCGTGACCGTGCTGACCTGCTCGTTGCGTGCCATGCGCAGTTGCTGTTCGGTGCTGATGAAGCTGTCGAATTCCTTGCGGATCTCGTCGGTGATGCGCTTGCCACGGCCGGTGCCGATCGGCAGCTGATAGTCGCCCTTGTTACGGCGCAGGCTGATCATCTCGCCGCCAAAGTTGTTCCACTCCCGCTGCAGCGCGATCAGCCGCTCGATCCGCTCGACCTGCTGCGGGTTGTCCGCCACCATGCCCTTGAGACTGTCCAGGCTGCTGAAAATGCGCGGCTTGGCCACCTCGTAGGGGTCGAGAAAACGCTCTTCGCCGGTCAGCAGGTAACCGCGCATGCCGGTTTCCATGTCGATCGACAGCTTGACCGTTTCGTTGGCATTGCCGATCACCCGATCGGTGTGTTCGACCCATTGCATGGCCGAGAGCAGGTAGTTGATCACCGCCACAAACGCCACGGCGCCCAACAGCCCGACGCCCAGCGGCAGGCCGACGTTGCGGGCGAGTAGCTTGCGAAAGCTGCGTTGATCCATCGAGGCTGTTTGAATCATGTGATAAGGCCCGAGCGAAAAAAGTCCATTGAACAGTGCTGGCGGCTACATCCTGCAAGTGTAAGACCCTGCGCCACACCGACCGGGAATACAGCGAGTCTAACCAGCTTTGGCGGTTCTGGCAGGGCATTTAGCCAGTATTTGAAGGCGCTGTGCGCCAATCGTTCCATCTGATTGCACGGGCCGTTAAGCTGGGGAACTTCTAACCTGTCACGGGCACAGAGTAGATACCCCTTACGCGAAACAGGATCCGCACCATGCATCTTCTGGTAGTCGAGGACGACGACATCGTTCGTATGTTGATAGTCGATGTGCTCGACGAGCTGGGCTACAAGACCATCGAGGCTGAAAATGCCGCTGCGGCGCTGAAAGTGCTCGAAGATGCCGGGCAACCTCTGGCGTTGATGATGACCGATGTCGGGTTGCCGGATATGCGCGGTGAAGAGCTGGCGGGCAAGGCCCGTGAGTTGCGCCCTCTGCTGCCTGTGCTGTTTGCCAGTGGGTTTGCCGAGAATGTGAAGGTGCCTGAGGGCATGTACATGATTGCCAAGCCGTTCAGCATTGATCGGTTGCGGGATAAGGTGCGGGAGATTCTTGGGGGGGGTTGAGGTGATGCTGCGAGGTGCTTGCCGTGACAGGTGTTGCGCCTGGGAGATCGAGCGCCGCCCGCGCGGCGCATCGCTGGCAAGCCAGCTCCCACAGTTTGTTTCGGGCCAGTTACTCCTATGAAAGTACCGGCGCCTGCCTTGGTGCATGTCTTGAGTCAGGCGGGGGTCAGTGGTGCCCACCTCAATATCGCGTCGTACAAACAAGGCGGACAGTGAAGAAGTCACAGGAGTGACTGGCCCGAAACAGATGTGGGAGCTGGCTTGCCAGCGATGCGCCGCGCGGGCGGCGCTCGATCTCATAGGCGCTGCAAATTCATCGCCATACCCATGGCAGCCCACCCCATCCCCATATGTTTAAATAGCGCCCTTTGCCCCAAGGCCCTCCCCCCATGCCCCATCTCCTGGTCCTCAGCCATCGCTGGCCCGAGCCACAGGCCTGCAGCGCCGGCCAGTACCTGCTGCAGATTCTCCAAACCTTCCTGGCGGGCGGCTGGCAAGTCACCTTCTCCAGCTCGGCCCAAGCCTGCGAGGCCAAGGCCGACCTCGCCGCACTTGGCGTGCTCGAGCAGCATATCAGCACCGATAACGACGACTTCTTCGCCAGCCAGGCCGCAGACGTGGTGCTGTTCGACAGTTTCACCAGCGAAGAGCACTACGCCAGCCAGGTCACCCAACACCTCCCCCAAGCCCTGCGCGTGTTGCTGACCGGCGGCCTGCAAAGCCTGCGCGATACCCGCCAGCAACTGCTGCGCCGACGCCTGATCGAAGGCCTGGACCCCAACGACTTCCGCGCCCTGTTCGCCACCAGCGGCCCGGACCTGTATCGACAGATGGCGCCCACCGAGCTGACCCAACGCGAACTGGCGGCCATCTGGCGCTGCGACCTGACGCTGCTCACCTCGCAAGCCGAGTTCGACCTGCTGGTCAACGGCTTCGGTGTGCCGGACTACCTGCTGCATTACTGCCCGCCACTGGTCGAGCCTGCCGCTACCTCGCGCCCGTTCGCCGAGCGCCAGCACTTCGTGTGCCTGGGCGACTTCGCCTCGCCTGCCCAGCATGATGCGTTGCTGTGGCTCAGGCACAATCTCTGGCCGGTGCTGCGCCGCCAGTTGCCCGAAGCGCAGTTGTACCTCCATGGTGCCAACCCGTCAGCCAGGAGCATGGCCTTGCATGCACCGGAGCAGGGCTTGCATGTGATGGGCGAGGCGGCGTGCGTCGAGACGTTGCTGGGCAGCGCCCGTGTGTACCTGGCACCACTACGGTCCGGCGCTGGCATTGACGGCCCGCTGCTCGATGCGCTGCGCCATGGCACGCCTTGCGTGACCACACCGGTGGGTGCCGAGGGTATCCAAGGGCAGCAATCCTGGCCGGGCAGCATCGCCGACACCGCTGAAGGGCTGGCCAAGGCGGCTGCACAGCTGTACAGCGACGAGGCGCAATGGCAACGGGCGCAGGACGCCTGCGCGCCGTTGCTCAAGTCACGCTTCGACCGCCAGCGGCATGCCACCGTGCTGCTCGGGCGCATCGAACACAGCCTCGTGCATATGCACGAACAGCGGCTGTACAACTTCGTCGGGGCCATGTTGCGACGCGAGCGTCGGTAACCGGCTGCCGGACGACGAGGCAGCACGGCCTTAGGGTTCGCGGCGCAACAAGTAGGTATCCATGATCCAGCCCTTGCGCCGCCGGGCCTGCTCACGCGCGTCGAGGATCTGCGCCTTGACCTGTTGCAACGGCCCGGCAATCAACAACTCATCGGCCGTGCCCAGGTAGGCGCCCCAGTAGATCGTCAGTTGCGGGTCGTCCAATGCGGCGAACGCGCACTGGCCATCGAGCATCACCAGCGCATTGTCGATCCGTGCCTGCCCAGCCAGGCGACGGCCCGGCAGCACGGTCAACGGCTCGCCGATGCGATTGAGGGGAACCTGATGCCTGGCCGCCAGGGCCTGGATACTGCTGATGCCAGGAATCACCTGAAGCTCCAGCGCAAGGCCACGCTGACGCACGAGCTCAAGGATGCGCAAGGTGCTGTCATACAACCCCGGCTCACCCCAGAGCAGGAAAGCGCCGACATCATCGGCACCGAGTTCGTCCTCGATCAGCCGGGCATACAGCGCGGCGCGCTGCACGTGCCAGTCGTGCACGGCAGCAACGTAGTCCGCTGCCTGGGCATCGCGCCGTGGGTCGGCGACCTGTACCAGGCGGTAGCCACCGTCGGGCAGGTAGCGCTCGAGGATGGCTTTGCGCAGGCCCACCAGTTCATCTTTCTCCTGCCCCTTGTCGAGCACGAAGAACACCGTGGCCCGGCGCATGGCTTCGACGGCCTCGTAGGTGACCTGGCGGGGGTCGCCGGGGCCGATACCGATCAACAGAAGTTGCTTCATCGCCTGCCCTGCCTGAATGCCGGTAGTCATTCTCGGATGACCACCGGCATTTGGCAAAGGCGCTTAGAAGACCGAGAAGTTGTAGCTGACGATCACCCGCGTCTCATCCATGTCCCGCGCCCACTTCTCGTAGTTGCTGCGGTAGGTGGAGTTACGCAGGCGCACGCTGACGTCCTTGAACGTGCCGCTTTGCACCTGGTACTTGAGCTCGGTGTCGCGCTCCCACTCTTTGCCTTCGGCAGTGCTGCCCGGCACCTTGATGTTGTCGCCGTTGATGTAGCGGGTAAAGAAGGTCAGGCCGGGCACGCCGATGGCCTTGAAGTCGTAGTCGTAGCGCAGCTGCCAGGAGCGCTCCTGGGCGGCGGCGAAGTCGTTGACCTGGGCGTAGTTGACCAGGTACGGGTTGGTGCCGTCGAGGTACGGCATGGCGCTTTCGCCATACATGCGCTGCCAGCCGGCACTGAGCTTGTGGCCGCCCAGGCTGTAGCCGAGCATGCCGCTGAAGGCGCGGTGGTCGATGTTGCCGGCGCGGGCGTTGCCGATGTCATCGCTCTTGATCAGGCGCAGGTCGGCCGAAAGGGTACCCACCTGCAGCGGCTGGCTGGCAACCAGGCCGAGGAAGTGCTGGCGGTAGATATTCTTGAGCTTGGATACCTGGTACTGGGCGCTGACACGTTCGTTGAAGCGGTAATCGATACCGCCCAGGTCAAAGTGGTCGGCCTCGATATCGCAGGCATAGCGCTTGTTCTTGCAGTGCACGCGGATGTCCTGGCGGTCGGTGGAGTCCCGCGCGGTGTACTGGTTCAGGCGCGCCAGGGTGAACTTGAGGTCACGCACCTCTTCGGAGGTGAGCCAGGCACCGTGGAACATGGTCGGCAACAAACGGCCATCGTTGTACTTGAGCAAGGGTACGTCCGGCATCATCGAACCGTACTTGAGCACGGTCTCGGAGACCTTCACCTTGCCGGCAATGCCCATCTTGGCGTACTGGTCGGCGGAGTGCCGCGGGTCATGCCCGGACGACGGCAGCAGTCCGCTGTTACTGTCAGCCGGGCTGGAATCCAGTTTGAAACCAACCATCCCCAAGGCATCCACCCCGAACCCGACCGGGCCCTGGGTATAACCGGACTGGACATTGAGGATGAACCCTTGCGCCCATTCTTCGCGCTTCGACGCGCCCTGGCTGGAACTGCTGTGACCATCACGGAAGTCGCGGTTGAAATAGACATTGCGGGCTTCGATCTTGGCACTGCTGTCTTCAACAAAACCGGCAGCCTGGGCACTGACACCGGCGCACAGCAAGAACAAGCCGGCAACACTGCGCCCAGGGGCGAGAGGAAAAGGGGCAAACATGCGAGGGAACATCCAGAGAAAGGCAAAAAACAATCCGGGCAGCCACCTGCACCGGCACTACGCGATGAACGAACAGATTTCGACCATCATCGCCAATTTTGCCCCGAAGGCTCTGCAATGGGCCATTGGACCATGGTCTAGCGATGCCAGGAGCTGCTATTGAAGCAGTTTCAAAGCGGTTGCGAAAAACCGGCAAAGTTCCCGGATAATCAATTGAAAGTTTACTGTTTACCCCCCTGCCCACGACTACTACACTCACTAACAGCGAACAGCAATACCCACCCGCGTGGCCGGCGTCTAGTGTGACTTCCATGTTCGTTACGCCATGCCACGGCAGACTTACAGGAGTGATGACAGTGTCCAGACTTGCAGAGTTTCGTGCTGCCGAAAAAGCGCTACAGGAACAGATGGCACAACTGGAAGCGCTGAAAAAGGATGCCGGCCTCAAACGCGAAATCGAATTCGAGCAGAAACTAGTCGGCCTGATGAAAAGCTATGACAAGAGCCTGCGCGACATCATCGCCATTCTCGACCCCAAAGCGACCGCGCGAGGCCCGGCAGTTGCCGCCAAACAGCAACGTCGGCCCCGTGTGGTGAAGGTGTACGAGAACCCCCACACCGGCGAGCTGATCGAGACCAAAGGCGGCAACCACCGTGGGCTGAAGGCATGGAAAGAACAGTACGGGGCGCAGACCGTGGAAAGCTGGGTTCGCTGATGAAATATCAACACCGGCTTCACACATTTTTCACAAGCTCTGTAACAGTATCGAACCAGCTAAAGGACTAGCGACCCCATCACGCGCCCGCACATGCGGGCCTCTAATTCCAGCGCCCTGCACTCGTGCAGGGCGCTTTCGTTTGCGCTCGCGGCTGGCTGCCGTATCATGCCCCTCTGTTTTAGGCCCTGATTCCGGAGTCCCCATGAGCCTGCACGATCTGAACACCCTGCCCGGCGTCACCGCCCAGCCAGACACCGCCACTGCCCGATTCGTCTTCAACCACACCATGCTGCGGGTCAAGGACATCGAGAAATCGCTGGACTTCTACACCCGTGTGCTGGGTTTCCGCCTGGTGGACAAGCGCGACTTCCCGGAGGCGGCCTTCAGCCTGTACTTCCTGGCCCTGGTCGACCCGGCGCAGATCCCTGCCGACGACGCCGAGCGCCACCAGTGGATGAAGTCGATCCCTGGCGTGCTCGAGCTGACCCACAACCACGGCACCGAGAACGACCCTGAGTTCGCCTACCACAACGGCAACACCGACCCGCGCGGCTTTGGCCACATCTGCATTTCGGTGCCGGACGTACGCGAAGCCTGCGCGCGTTTCGAGGCGCTGGACGTGCCCTTCCAGAAGCGCCTGGCCGATGGCCGCATGAACCACCTGGCCTTCGTCAAGGACCCGGATGGTTACTGGGTCGAAGTCATCCAGCCGACCGTGCTGAAAGACTGACAGACGACGCTCGCGCTCGTCGGGCCGGGAACTCCCGGCCCCTTGCCGTGGTATATGGAAGTAACCCTTCCATAGCCACAGCGAGGTAAGGACGATGCAAACCCTTCACTGTGAATACCGCAAGCACACCATCACCGCCAGCGTGATGCCCCACCCCGATTCCCCCCTGCCCTATGCCGCCGGCTGCCTGATTACCGATCCAGGCGGGCGTACCAGCAAGCGCTTGTCGATGCCGATGAAATTCTTCGCTGATCTGGAGAACGCCCAGCATGTATCACTGGCCCATGGCCGGGCGCTGGTGGACCATCAGTTGGATGATGGGCACAAGGTGTTTTAAGCCTGTACTTGCACGCCCGCTGTAGGAGCGGCCTTGTGCCGCGAAAGGGCCGCAAAGCGGCCCCAGGGTTTCAGCGTAAGAACAGAAATCGCCGGGGCTGCGCTGCAGCCCTTTCGCGGCACAAGGCCGCTCCTACACCGACTGCGCTGGTTTCAAGCCATGTGTAATCCTGCATTCAGCCGCCCCGGGCAAAAGCCACCGCCGCCGCCACCTGCTCATCCGTCGGCCGCACCCCGGTATACAACACGAACTGCTCCAGCGCCTGCAGGGCAATCACCTCAAGCCCGGTGATCACCGGTTTGCCCAGCGCTTCCGCCCGCTGGATCAGTGGCGTACGCGCTGGCATCGCCACCACGTCGAACACCCGCTCGGCCGCAGCGATCGCATCTTCCGAAAACGCCAGCTGATTGGCCTCCGGCCCCCCAGCCATGCCGATCGGCGTGACATTGACCAGCATCGGCGGGCACAGGTCGCCCAGCTCGGGCAACCAACGATAGCCGCAGACATCCGCCAGATGCCGCCCGGCCTGTTCGTTGCGGGCGACGATGGTGCCGTCGGCAAAGCCCGCATCACGCAGCGCACTGGCCACCGCCTTGGCCATGCCGCCGCTGCCGCGCAAGGCAAAGCCGGTACCAGGGTCGACCTGGTGGCGTTGCAGCAGTTGGCGCACCGCCAGATAGTCGGTGTTGTAGGCCTTGAGGTGACCGTCGGTATTGACCAGCGTGTTGACCGACTCGATCGCCAGCGCAGACGGATCAATCTCATCCACCAACGCCATGCAGGCCTCCTTGTACGGCATCGACACACCGCAACCGCGAATGCCCAAGGCGCGGATGCCGGCCACCGCGGCAGGCAGGTCCCGGGTGGTCATGGCCTTGTAGTAGTAATCCAGCCCGAGCTGCTGGTACAGGTGGTTGTGGAAACGCACGCCGAATGTACCGGGGCGCCCGGCCAGGGAAATGCACAACACAGTGGCGCTGCTGGGGGAAGGGATCATTGCCGCTCCTGTCGAGGCTGCTGAAACGATTGACTCAGCGTAACAGAGGCAGCCGTCGGTCGCCCCTTACACAACCTTTACTCTCCACCTGCGCTCACTTGACCCTGACTGCGGTCATAGTAATCAGGCCCCAAGCGTGGGGTTGTCTTGCGAGGATTGACCATGAAGCGTTTCATCCCCGGAATCGCCCTGCTGGTCGGCGCGCTGGCCGTCAGCGGGCAGGCGTCCGCCCACGGTGGCGGCTGGTATGGCCCGGGGCCGGTGATCGGCGCTGCAGTGGTGGGCGCGGTGGTCGGGGCAGCCGTCAGCGGTGGGCATGACCGCACCGTATACGTCGAGCGCCAACCTGCCTATTACCCACCGCCACCGGTGTATGTGCAGGCGCCGCCACCCCCCGTGTACTACCAGCCCTACGTGGTCGAACGCTATGTACCGGCACCGCCGCCACCGGTTTATCGCCGGTACTACGGCCCGCCGCCGGTTTATTACGGCCCACCCCGCTGGTAGCCAGCACAGTTGATGAAATCAATGACCACTATCGAAGCCATTGATTTCAAACCTTAACGGCGTCTGCGTAATGTGGGGCCATGTTTCACAGGAGATCCCCCATGGCCCCCATCCAGATCATGTCCGTCATCGGCAGCGCCGTACCGGCCAGCCTGCGTGCACAAGGCCAGCTGGCGTGCTGGTACCTGATGCGCAACGGTGAAGCCATCAGCGGCCCATTGACCACCCGTTCCTCGGCCGAGACCCTGGCCGGGCAGTTGCTCGACAGCTGCCTTACTGCCTGAATCGAATCTGTTGTTGTGTGTTGCTCCCCAAGCGTCCCCTCGCCCGCCTGCCCGGCGGGCTTTTTTTGCCTGCACAAAACGGCGGCGGCTTCTGCGTCGCGCAGGCACTTTTCGTACAAAGCCTAGCCCTCGAGCGGCATCCACATGACGCACCCCGCCGCCGCCTGGGCGACCAGCCAGTCATGCTCACGCTTGCCGAAGGGTCGCGGCATGCCGATTGACTCTCGATAAGCAAACTGATGAGTGACTTTCAATTCCAGATAGGTGGGTGTTGCTTCTCCCAGCTTGCCTTTTTCCAGCCCCGACAAAGCGCCCGTGAGTGCGAGCTGTTGCTTGAGTCCATCATCACTGTCTTCCAGGATGGAGACCGCGATAAACGCGGCATTCGAACAGCGGTCCACTTTCAATATCTGCGGCTTGGCACTGTCCATATCTTCGAAATTCGAAGCATGGGCAACGGATGACAAACACAGTGCCGCACACATAAACAAACTACGCATCAATCATGTCCTTTTGACCTAGGCAGAGCAAAACACTCACACCTTCATGCCCACCTCGAGCGACCGAAGCCTACCTTGGCGATCTGGGCAGCGAATTATAGAGTTTGTCGCAGGAAAGCCCAGCCATTGAGGCTCAATCACCGCTTACGGCCGGCCGGCGCATTACCTCTGCCACCACCGGAAACGCTACCGGTCGTGTTCGGCCAGAATGGGTACAGAATGGGTACAGGATTAAATTTCGTTCACCTTGCGCCCTTTGGATATAAGGCATTCGACAGCCTTTCAGCCATACTCCACAATGCATCGGTTTTTTGGGGGAAAACCCTTGCACAGCCAACGACATACCAACATTTAGTGAGCCTCAACGTGAAAACTTCCCTGTCCATCCTCAGCCTGCTGCTGTTGCTCACAGGTACTGCGACCCTCCCGTCGACCGCTGCTGCACAACCCCCGGCCCAGGCCCAACGTGACCCCAGCAAGTTGCACCTGGCCTCCGGCAGCGCCCTGCTGATCGACCTCAACACCAACCAGGAGCTGTACGCCAGCCACGCCGATCGCGTGCGCCCCATCGCCTCGGTCACCAAGCTGATGACCGCGATGGTCGTGCTCGACGCCAAGCTGCCCATGGACGAAATGCTCACCATGACCATCGCCAACAACCCGGAGATGAAAGGCGTGTATTCGCGGGTACGCCTGGGTAGCGAGCTGAACCGTCGCGAGACGCTGCTGATTACCCTGATGTCGTCGGAAAACCGCGCCGCCACCACTCTGGCCAACCACTACCCAGGTGGCTACGGCGCGTTCATCAAGGCCATGAACGCAAAGGCCCGCGCGCTGGGCATGAGCCATACCCGCTACGTAGAGCCGACCGGTCTGTCGACGCTGAACGTGTCCACCGCCAAGGACCTGGCCAAACTGCTGATGGCCTCGCGCAAGTACCCGATGCTCGGCGAACTGTCGACCACCCCGGAAAAAACCGTGGCGTTCCGCAAACCCAACTACACCCTGGGCTTTCGTAACACCGACCACCTGGTCAACAAGAGCAACTGGGACATCAAGCTGACCAAGACCGGTTTCACCAACGAGGCGGGCCACTGCCTGGTGCTGCTGACCCGGATGGACAACCGCCCGGTGGCCATGGTGATCCTCGACGCCTACGGCAAGTACACCCACTTCGCCGATGCCAGCCGCATGCGTCAATGGCTGGAAACCGGCAGTGCCAAGGCGGCGCCATCGGTGGCCATGCAGTACAAGAGCGAGCGTCAGGCCCGCCCGCGCCTGGTTCAGGACTGACAGCACGCGCCGCCCCGCTGGACGCGGGGCACGCCTTCAGCGGCGGCCTTCGGCCAGCATGCGCACGGCGAGCCCCGCCAGCACGGTCCCCATCAGCCAACGCTGAACCTGCTGCCACACTGGCCGGCCAGCGAGAAACACGGCTATGGAGCCGGCCATCACGGCGATCAACGCATTCACCGACACACTGATCATGATCTGCGTGCAGCCCAGCACCAGCGACTGGGCCAGCACACTGCCGTGGCCCGGTTCGATGAACTGTGGCATCAGCGACAGGTACATCACCGCGATCTTGGGGTTGAGCAGGCTGGTCAACAGACCCATGCCGAACAGCCGGCGCGGGCTGTCCGCCGGCAGGTCGCGCACCTGGAACGGCGAGCGGCCACCCGGGCGCAGCGCCTGCCAGGCCAGGTACAGCAAGTACAATGCGCCGCCGATGCGCAGCGCGTCGTAGGCCAGCGGCACCGCCATCACCAGCGCGGTGATGCCCAGTGCCGCGCACAGCATGTAGATGACGAAGCCCAGGGCCACGCCGCCCAGCGAGATCAGCCCGGCCGCACGGCCCTGGCAGATCGAGCGGGAGATCAGGTAGATCATGTTCGGGCCGGGGGTGAGGACCATGCCCAGGCAGATCAGGGCGAAGGCCAGCAGGCTGGTGAAATCAGGCATCGTGCACGTCCTTGTGGTGGTGGGAGGGGGAAGTGTATCCGTAGATGATCCTGCCTTGAAACGCCGGTCCATGCTTGGGATTGCATGTGGGGCACCAGGCGCAGGGCGACAAGTTTGCAGCGCCATGCACCTGGCAGCCCACACCCAGTCCCAAGCCAACCCTCACACCCTCCTGTGCATATGCGTAGTCCGCCAAACCGGATCCTCCTCCACATCCACAATGGCAAACCCCTGCCCCTGCCAGAACCGAATCGCCCCCGGCAAAAATGGATGGGTATGCAGGTACAACCACTCAACCCCCGCCTCCCGCGCCCTCTCGCGCAGCGCCGCAAACAGCGCCCCGGCCAGCCCACAACGGCGGTATTCGGGCGCAACAAACAACCGCACCACTTCCACCGTACGGCGGCCACGGTAATCGAGCCGGGCAAAGCGATGGTCATACGGCAGGTAGCCGATACTGGCGATCAGCCGCCCCTGGTCATGGGCGACCAGAAACAGCCCTTCCCCCTCAAGGTAACTTTCCTCGAAACAGGCAAGGTCCCTGGGCATCGGTGAATCGGCGAGCATCGGGAAAAGCCCGCGGCGGGCGGCATCGATGAAATCGACCACCTCGCGGGCATTCAGGTGGGTGGCGGTGCTCAGCGTCCAGGTCGGCATCGGCGTTGCGGCGGCTCATTCATCACGGGCCGCCAGCATACCCAATCACCCCGGCGAAGGTCAGGCCACGGTGTCGACCGAACCGCCGGCACTGCTGCTGCCAAGCTTGGACAGAGTCTCCAGCAACTGCGCGGTCGCCGCCGAGATCTGCCCGATGATGGTGGTGATACTGGCCTGCTTGGCAGCGATCGCCGCCTGGCTCGCCGCGTCGTCATGCTGCTTGGCCATCATCGCGGCCAGCTGTTTCTGCTCTTCGGCCAGCTGCTTCTGCAGCCGCTTGATCATCTCGCGCAGCTCCTTGACCTCTGCAGGCTCGGAGCTCTTGTCGGTCTCGATGCTCGGCCCGGTGTCGGCATCTGCCTTGAACAGCTTGGGGTCGATCTTCAGCGGCGCGGCTTCCTGAGTGCCGCTGCCAGCCTGGGCCGTGCCGCTCTGGGCAGCATTGTTGAGGGTCGGCGCGGCGCCGGCGATGTTGATAAGCGTGAAATTGACCATGTCCCTATCCTCTGCAAGGGTCCTTCCGATGACTGCATATCGGCCGACCGCAGCGAAACATGAACGCCAACGCGTCGATAAATTTACCCCCCCGCCATTCGTCCACCTGATACCCGAACCCTGCCCGGGCGCCCGTGCGCCACCGGCAGGCTCCCGATCAGCCCTGCAACGAGATGGCAATGACCAAGACCCGTTCCCGCAAAGCCCTGTACATCGGCCTGCCCCTGGCCCTGGCGGTCGCCCTGGGCAGCGCCGCCGGCTACTTCTACTGGCAAGGCCGCGAGGCCGGCTACCCGCGCCAGATCGTCGAACAGGCCAATGCCCTGCACGAGCACATGCTCTCCTTCGACAGCCACGTCACCGTGCCGCTGGACCTGGGCAATGCCGGCAACGAGCTGGACAAGGACGGCCCGACCCAGTTCGACCTGGTCAAGGCCAACCGCGGGCGCCTGTCGGGCGCCGCGCTGACCATTTTCGGCTGGCCGGAAATCTGGAACGGCCCCAACGCCCCGCACCGTCCCACCCCCGGCTTCGTCGATGCCGCGCGCCACGAACAAGAGGTGCGCTACAAGATCATCAGCGGCATGGTCCGCGACTTCCCCAACCAGGTCGGCATCGCCTACACCCCCGCCGACTTCCGCCGCCTCAACGGCGAGGGCAAGTTCGCCATCTTCATCAGCATGCTCAACGCCTACCCGCTGGGCCATGACGTCACCCAGCTGGACCTGTGGGCCGCACGCGGCATGCGCATGTTCGGCTTCAGCTACACCGGCAACAACGACTGGGCCGACTCCTCGCGCCCGCTGCCGTTCTTCAACGACACCGCCGACGCCCTCGGCGGCCTGTCGCCGCTGGGCGAACAGGCGGTCAAGCGCCTCAACGACCTGGGCGTGATCATCGACGTGTCGCAGATGTCGACCAAGGCCCTGGAAGACGTGGCCCGCCTGTCGCGCGCACCGATGGTTGCCTCGCACTCGGCGCCCCGGGCCCTGGTGGACATCCCACGCAACCTCTCCGACCACGAGATGCAGCTGATCAAGGCCAGCGGCGGGGTGATCCAGGTGGTTGGTTTCGGCCAGTACCTCAAGCCCTTGGGCAAGCCGGTACTGGACAAGCTCGACGCCCTGCGCGCGCGCTTCGACCTGCAACCACTGCAAGGCCTGGCCAACGCCCTGATGCCGGGCGACGCGGTGATCGCCATCTGGCCCGAGGCGCGCTTCGGCGAATACGCAAGTTCGCTGTACGGCATCCTCGAAGAAGAACCCAAGGCCACGCTCAAACAGTACGTCGACGCCATCGACTACACGGTCAAGAAGGTCGGCATCGACCACGTCGGCATCAGTTCCGACTTCAACGACGGCGGCGGCCTGGACGGCTGGAAGGACGTGAGCGAAATCCGCAACGTCACCGCCGAACTGCTGACCCGCGGCTACAGCGAGACGGACATCGCGAAACTCTGGGCGGGCAACTTCCTGCGCGCCTGGGAACAGGTACAAAAATCCGCACAACCCGTCGCCACCCGCTGAGCAAGGCCCAACCGTTCATGACCAATCGTCGCAGTTTCCTCAAACAAGCCGGCGTCCTCGCCGCCGGCCTGCCCCTGCTCGCCCACGCCCAGGCGCCGACCATCAGCGCCAAGCCGCTGGCCGGCGCCGACAAATGGCGCAACCTGCGCGAGCTGTTTCCGCTCGACCCGCAGACCCTGCACTTCGCCAACTTTCTGATCACCGCCCACGCCCGCCCCGTGCAGGCGGCCATCGACCGCCACCGCGCCGACCTCGACCGCAACCCCGCCGCCCTGATGGACTGGAACAGCCAGTACGAGTGGCAGCGCGAGGACGAAGTACGCGAATGGGCCGGGCGCTACCTGGAAGTCGGGCCACGCCAGATCGCCCTGACCGGCAGCACCACCGAAGGCCTGGCGATGATCTACAGCGGCCTGCAGGTAGGCCCGAAACAGGAAATCCTTATCACCGAGCATGAACACTACTCGGCCTACAAAGCCCTGGAATTCCGCAACCGTCGCCAAGGCACCCAGGTCCGCAAGATCCGCCTGTTCGACAAGCCCTGGAACGTCTCCACCGACCAGGTACTCACCACCATCGATAAAAGCATCCGCCCCGAAACCCGGGTACTCGGCATGACCTGGGTGCACTCCGGCAGCGGCGTCAAACTGCCGGTGGGCGAGATCGGCGAACTGGTGCGCCGGCACAACCGCAACCGCAGCGAAGCCGAACGCATCATCTACGTGGTCGACGGCGTGCACGGCTTTGGCGTCGAGAACGCGCGCTTCGCCGACTTCAACTGCGACTACTTCATCGCCGGCACCCACAAGTGGATGTTCGGCCCCCGCGGCACCGGCCTGATCTGTGCCGCATCCACCGGCATGCAGCACCTCACCCCCAGCGTCGCCACCTTCTCCCGCGACGAAGACTTCGCCACCATCATGACCCCCGGCGGCTACCACGCCTTCGAGCATCGCTGGGCCACCAGCGAGGCCTTCAAGCTGCACTTGCAACTGGGCAAGGCCGACATCCAGGCGCGCATCCACCAGCTCAACAGCCTGCTCAAGGAGCGCCTGGCCGAGCATCGCCAGATCGAACTGGTGACACCGCGCAGCCCCGAGTTCTCCGCCGGTTTCACCTTCTTCCGCGTCCCCGGCAAGGACCCTGACGCCTTCGCCGCGCAGCTGATCGCCAACAAGCTCATGTGCGATGCGGTGTACCGCGATGTCGGCCCGGTCATTCGCCTGGCCCCGGGGCTGCTCAATGATGAACAGCAGATTGATCGGGTCATGGCCCTGATCACCCAGCAACTCTAGAAAAGGATCTTCCATGCGTATTGCCTTGCCTCACCTGACCCTGGCCGCCCTGCTCGCAGCCTGCAGCCTGCCGGCCCTGGCCACCACCACGCCCGCGCCCGCCCCCGCTCCAGGCACGGTGTTCCGCGACTGCACCGGCGCCTGCCCGGAGATGGTCGTGCTGCCGGCCGGCAGCTTCATGATGGGCACCCCCGACGACGAACAGGGCCGCCAGGACGACGAAGGCCCGATGCACAAGGTGACCTTCGCCAAGCCGTTCGCCATGAGCCGCTTCCAGGTCACCGCCGAGGAGTGGGACACCTACATCAAGCAGAGCGGCGCCGTGATCCACGACGGCGACGTCCGCCCGGGGCGCAAGTGCACCGCCAGCAAGCCGACCTACAAGCAAGGCCCCCGGCAGCCGGCGGTATGCATGACCTACTTCGACGTGCAGGACTACGTGCAATGGCTGTCGAAGAAGACCGGCAAGACTTACCGGATGGTCAGCGAAGCGGAACGTGAATACGCCGCCCGCGCCGGCAGTACCGGCCCGTTCCCCTTCCCCCTCGACCCCGGTGCCGACTACGAGATCAGCCAGCACGCCAACGTCTACGGGCCCAAGGACGGCTACAGCTTCACCTCGCCGGTGGGCAGCTTCCCGCCCAACGCCTTCGGCATGTACGACATGCATGGCAATGTCTACGAATGGGTCGCCGATTGCCTGCACGACAACTATGTCGGCGCCCCCACCGACGGCAGCGCCTGGGGGCATGCCACCCGCAGCGCGGACAGCTGCGAACTGGTGCAGGTGCGCGGCAACGACTGGGGCGAAGCACCGATTTTCTCCCGTTCCGGCAACCGCAACGTGATGGTCCCCCGGCGGCCCGGCGACTGGCTGGGCTTCAGGGTCGTACGCGAACTCTGAGGACCCGGCCCACGCTAAATTGTCCCCACCGCTTCTCGTTCTATCGATGTACTCCCGCAGCCCGGGGTGAGCGCCAAAGGCCTCCCCCGCCACCTCAAGGAACCGATAGCATGAGCCAGCCCCATTCCCCCCAGCAGGTCCACGACCTCATCGGCGTGGGCTTCGGCCCTTCCAACCTGGCCCTGGCCATTGCCCTGGAAGAACTCGCCGAAACCCACGGCCACGCCCTCGATGCACTGTTCATCGACAAACAGAGCGACTATCGCTGGCACGGCAACACCTTGGCCACCCAGAGCGAGCTGCAGATCTCCTTCCTCAAGGACCTGGTATCACTGCGCAACCCCACCAGCCCCTACAGCTTCGTCAACTACCTGCACCAGAAGCAGCGCCTGGCCGACTTCATCAACCTGGGCACCTTCTACCCCTGCCGCCTGGAGTACAACGACTACCTGCGCTGGGCCGCCGAGCACTTCGCCACCCAGGCCCAGTACGGCGAAGAAGTGACCCGCATCGAGCCGGTGCTGGACGCCGGCAAAGTGCGCCAGCTGCGGGTCGTCTCGCGTGACGCCCAAGGCCGCGAACACGCCCGCCTGAGCCGCGCGGTGGTGGTCGGCAGCGGCGGTACGCCCAAGGTCCCGGACAGTTTCCGTGCCTTCAAGGATGACCCACGGGTATTCCACCACTCCACCTACCTGAGCAGCCTGGCCACCCTGCCCTGCAACCAGGGCAAGCCGATGCGCATCGCCATCGTCGGCTCCGGGCAGAGCGCCGCCGAGGCCTTCATCGACCTCAACGACAGCTTCCCCTCGGTCAAGGTCGACATGATCGTGCGCTCCAGCGCCCTCAAGCCCGCCGACGACAGCCCGTTCGTCAACGAGATCTTCGCCCCGGACTACACCGACCTGGTGTTCAACCAGGACCAGGCCGAACGTAAGAAGCTTATCGCCGAGTACCACAACACCAACTACTCGGTGGTCGACATCGACCTGCTCGAACGCATCTACGGCATCCTCTACCGCCAGAAGGTCGCCCACCAATACCGCCACGCCGTGCTCTGCCGCCGCCAGGTGCAGGCTGCCACAGCCACCGCCGAAGGCATCGAGCTGACCCTGCAGGACCTGGCCACCCAGCAGTCGCAGACCCACCGCTACGACGCGGTGATCCTCGCCACCGGCTACGAGCGCCGCTCGCACCGTGACCTGCTGGCGCCGCTGCAAGGCTACCTGCAGGACTTCAACGTCGAGCGCGACTACCGCGCCCTGAGCAGCGGCGAGCTGCAGGCGCCGGTGTACCTGCAAGGCTTCTGCGAAACCAGCCACGGCTTGAGCGACACCCTGCTGTCGGTGCTGCCGAGCCGCGCCGCGGAAATCGGTGAATCGCTGTACAAGGCGCTGGCGCAGCACGCCGAGGCCGTGCCCCTGCACGCAGCCGCCATTGCCCTCACCCGCGCCTGACAGGAAGCCTCCATGAGTCCTCAACCTCCCGGGGCGCTGCGCCAACTGCTGGGCCTGCTGCGCCCGTTCTGGCCGACGGTGACCATCGCCACCCTGCTGGGCATGCTCGGCGGCCTGAGCATCACCGCGCTGCTTGCCACCATCAACAATGGCCTGCACACCGACGGCGGCCTGCAGCAAGGCGTGGTGCTGGCCTTCATCGGCCTGTGCGTGGTGGCGCTGGTCAGCAGTATCTGCTCGGACATCGGCACCAACTATGTGGGCCAGCATGTGATCGCCGCGCTGCGCAAGCAGCTGGGCGAGAAGGTGCTGGCCGCGCCGATCGAGCAGATCGAGCAGTACCGCAGCCATCGGCTGATCCCGGTGCTCACCCACGACGTCGACACGGTCAGCGACTTCGCCTACGTGTTCGCCCCGCTGGCCATCTCCCTGACCGTGACCCTGGGCTGCCTGGGCTACCTGGCCTACCTGTCGCTGCCGATGTTCCTGCTGGTGCTGGTGGCCGTGGGTGTCGGCAGCGTCATCCAGTACGCCGCAAGGGCTCGCGGCATCCGCGGTTTCGTTGCCGCCCGCGACGCCGAGGACCAGCTGCAGAAGCACTACCAGGCCATCGCCGAGGGCGCCAAGGAGCTGCGCATCCACCGCACCCGTCGCCAACGCATGCTCAACCACGGCATCCGCGAGACCGCCGATGGCATCCGCGATACCCAGGTGCGCTCGATCAACACCTTCGTGATCGCCAAGAGCCTGGGCTCGATGCTGTTCTTCCTGGTCATCGGCCTGGCCTTGACCATGCAGTCGATGTGGCCGGCCAACGACAAGTCGGTGATCAGCGGTTTCGTCCTGGTGCTGCTGTACATGAAAGGCCCGCTGGAGCACCTGATCACCACCTTGCCGATCATCAGCAAGGCCCAGATCGCCCTGCGCCGCATCGCCGAGCTGTCGGAGCGGTTCTCTTCGCCCGAGCCGCACCTGCTGCTGGAAAACGCCCCCCAGGCCAACGACAAGGCGCTGCACAGCCTGGAACTGGTCGACGTCACCTACACCTACCCGACCAACCCCGGCATCGAGCCGTTCACGGTCGGGCCGGTGAGCTTCAAGGTCAAACCTGGCGAAATCCTGTTCATCGTCGGCGGCAACGGCTGTGGCAAGACCACCCTGATCAAACTGCTGCTGGGGCTGTACGAACCCCACCAAGGGCATGTCGCGGTCAATGGCCAGCCCGTGGTCGCCAGCAGCCGTGACGATTATCGCCAGCTGTTCACCACGGTGTTCGCCGACTACTACCTGTTCGACGAAGTCATCGGCGGTGAACAGGCCACCCCGGAGGATGCGCAGAAGTACCTGGCGCGCCTGCAACTGGCGCACAAGGTCCAGCTGCTCGACGGCGCCTTCAGCACCACCGACCTGTCCACCGGCCAGCGCAAGCGCCTGGCCCTGCTCAACGCCTGGCTCGAAGGGCGCCCGGTGCTGGTGTTCGACGAGTGGGCCGCCGACCAGGACCCGACCTTCCGCCAGGTGTTCTACACCGAGCTGCTGCCCGACCTCAAACGCCTGGGCAAGACCATCATCGTCATCTCCCACGACGACCGTTACTTCCCGGTGGCCGACCAGCTGCTGCGCCTGGAGCGCGGCAAAGTGGTCGCCGACGCACAAATCGCCTGACCTCGCAGGCATTCTCCCGGGGCTGCCAGGCAGCCCCATCTCCCCCTTGTAAACACCGCGCCAGCCGGCTTGCCGGTGAACACCGCCGCCCTCATTTCGGCTCTTTTCATTTTTTTTTCACAAATCCATCCGGTTTTTCATCGCTCGTTCGTTTCATTGAAAGCTAATAAAAACTATTCCCACTTAACATTCCGGAGCATCCACACGTGCAGTCCCGCCCTACCCTTTCACCGCTTGCCCGCGCCTTGTACCTCCGACGCTCCCTGTCCCTGGGTCTGCCTGCCGCTGTGATGGTCTCGGCACTGGGGACCTCGCTGGCAGCCCAGGCGCAGAGCCAGACCTACGAGTTCAGCATCGGCGCCCAGTCCCTGGCCAGCGCCCTGATGCAACTGGCCGACCAGACCGGCCTGCAGGTGCTGTACAGCCCAGACACTCTCGGCAACCTCAGCACCCCGGGCGTACGTGGCCGGCTCAGCGTGGACCAGGCCGTTCGCCAACTGCTGGGCGGCACCCAACTGCACTACACCCTCGACGGCGGTACCCTGACGGTGCTCGGCCAGGACAGCGCCGGCGCCATGACCCTGGACGCCAGCGTGGTGTCCTCCACCCGCGTCAACGACTCGCCATGGGGTGAAACCAAAGGCTACGTTGCCCGCCGTACCGCCACCGGCACCAAGACCGACACCTCGATGCTGGAAAACCCCCAGGCCATCTCGGTAGTCACCCGCGAGCGCATGGACGACATGGGCGTGCAGCGCCTGGACGAGGCACTGCGCTACACCTCCGGCGTGCGTTCCGACTCCGGCGGCGCCAACAACGCAGCCGACAACATCTACCTGCGCGGCTACGCCATTTCCTTCACCTACCGCGATGGCCTGCGCCTGCGCCCGCTGGGCTTCTTCGGCATGTTCAGCGAAGAGCCGTACGGCATGGAGCGCGTCGAAGTGCTCAAGGGCCCGACCTCGATCCTGTACGGCCAGGCCGACCCCGGCGGCATGGTCAACTCGATCTCCAAGCGCCCCACCGACTATGACCGCGGCGAGATCGGCGTTTCCGCCGGCACCGGCCACCGTCGCCAGGCCAAGTTCGATGTCAGCGGCGCCCTGGACGACGAAAAGACCCTGATGTACCGCCTGGTCGGCCTGGGCCGCGAGGCCGACGGCCTGTACGACCACACCGACGACGATCGCGGCTACATCGCCCCCAGCTTCACCTGGCGCCCCAACGACCAGACCAGCCTGACCGTGCTGGCGTCGTACCAGAAGAACAAGGCCCTGGCCCCGACCACCATCCCCTGGGCCGCCGTCAACGGCTCCAGCCCCTATGGCAAGGTGCCCATGGACCGCTTCGTCGGCGAGCCGAGCTTCGACTTCGAGGAAGTCGAAAGCACCTCGCTGGGCTACGAGTTCAGCCATGAATTCAACGACACCTGGACCGTGCGCCAGAACGTGCGCTGGAGCGACTTCGACAACCAGGAGAACTACCTGGCGCGCTCCTTCGGCCTGAGCTCGACCGGCCTGATCACCGGCCCCGATGGCGTCCCCGGTGCCTCGATCAACCGCCAGTGGCAGATCCGCCACGCCTACGGCAGCCACCTGGCACTGGACAACCAGTTGCAGGCCAGCTTCGACACCGGCCCGATCTCCCACACCGCGCTGTTCGGCATCGACTACAGCTGGAGCAAGTCGGTGCGTAACGAGCGCTGGGGCAACGCCACGCCGATCAACGTATTCGACCCGGTCTACGGCAGCCCGGTGGACACCTCGGTCAACGCCAGCTGGGTCAACAACCTGCAGCGCAGCACCCAGGTCGGCTACTACTTCCAGGACCAGCTCAAGTGGGACCGCTGGGTGCTGACCGTGGGCGGCCGCGAGGACCGCGCGCGTACCCAGACCGAAGATCGCTTCACCGACATCGAGACGGCCGACCAGCACTGGCGCGACTTCACCGGCCGCGCTGGCCTGGTATACCTGTTCGACAACGGCTTTGCGCCGTACGTCAGCTACAGCGAGTCGTTCAACCCGGTCGTAGGCACTACCGGCCCTGCCCGTGGCAGCAAGCCCTTCGAGCCAGAAACCGCCAAGCAGTACGAAGTGGGTGTGCGCTACCAGCCGCCAGGCACCGACACCCAGATCACCCTGTCGGTCTACGACCTGACCAAGCAGAACGCGGTCACCACTGACCCGCAAGACCTGTTCAACAGCATCCAGACCGGCGAGATCCGTTCCAAGGGCGTGGAGCTGGAAGCCATCACCACCGTGATGGACGACCTGAAGCTGACCGGCTCGCTGTCCTACAGCGACGTGAAAGTCACCAAGAGCAACGACGGCAACGAAGACAAGCGCCCGTTCAAGGCGCCGGCCAAGCTGGCCTCGCTGTGGGCTGACTACGCCATCCCGTTCGACCCGCTGCAGGGCCTGAGCGTCGGTATGGGCGTGCGTTACACCGGTTGGACCTTCGGCGACAGCATGAACACCTTCAAGGTGCCGTCCTACACCTTGTATGACGCTGCCGTGCGTTATGACCTGGGCAAGCTCGACCCGAGCCTGCGCGGCGCCCAGGCAGCGATCAACGTCAACAACCTGACCGACAAGTACTACGTCGCCTCGTGCTTCTTCTACCAGGCGTGCAACCTGGGCGAAGGCCGCAGCGTGATCGCCGAACTGACCTACAAGTGGTAAATCCCCCGCGTCACCGGTCCCCTGCCTGAGGCAGGGGGCCTCCTTACCCAGTGCTCGCCGATGTATACGCGGCACCTAGCAGATCGAGCGCCGCCCACGCGGCGCATCGCTGGCAAGCCAGCTCCCACCCCGACCGCGCTGACCTCAAGCCATCCGCGATCCTGTGGGAGCTGGCTTGCCAGCGATGGGGCGCGTGGCACCCCCTCCTGACTCACACCAGCGGTAACCCTCAGGCCACCCTGGCCAACGCCCAGTCCAGCAGCCCGGCATAAATCGCCCCAACCTCCTCCACCATGCCCGACATCCGCAAAAAGTCATGGGTCAGCCCATCGGCCACCTGCAGCGTCAATGCATTGCCCTGCTCACGCAGCGCCTCGGCGTACGCCAAACCCTCGTCAAACAGCGGGTCATACTCGGCCACCGCCAGGTAAGCCGGCGCCAGGCCACTCAGGTCGGCCTGCAGCAACGGCGACACCCGCCAGTCATCGGCACGCCCCGAGCCGCCCAGGTACTGCTTGTAGAACCAGCGCAGGGTCTCGGTCTCCAGCAGGTAACCCTCGGCATACCGCTGATGCGAGGCGCGTTCACGGCTGATATCGGTCACCGGGTACAGCAGCATCTGCCCTTTGGGGCGCAGTTGCAGGCGCTCGGGTTCGCGTGCGGCAACGATGGCCAGCACCGTGGCCAGGCTGGCGCCGACACTGTCGCCGGCAAAGATCACCCGCCCGGCGTCCAGTTGCAGGGCCTGGGCCTGCCCGGCCAGCCAGTTGGCCGCGCCGCGCACATCCTCCAGCGGCCCCGGGAACGGGTGCTCCGGGGCACGCCGATAGGCCGGCGCGAACACCGCAAAACGCCCACCGGCGGCCAGGCGGCGACAGATCGAGTCATGGGAATCGAGGCTGCCGACTACATAACCGCCACCATGCAGGTAGAAGATCACCGGCAGCGGCCCTTGGGCGCCCTGTGGCCGGTACAGCCGCGCGGCGAGCACCTGGCCATCGTCAAGCAGCACCTGGTGGGCGGTCACCTGCAGGTCGCCCGGCGGGGTCGGGTCGAGTATGTCCGAGGCCTGCTCGAACACCTCGCGCGCCTGGTCCACAGGCAGTTCATGCAAGGCACGGGTGGCGCCGCTCAGGCGGCCCAGTTCGGCCAGTTCGAGGAACGCGGCCAGGTCAGGATGCACAGGCATCATTCAATCCTTCAAATATGAAAAGAACCGGGCCCTGTAAACAGGGCCCGGAGGTATCAGCCTGCGATGGTCTCGAGGCTGCCAAGGTACTCATGCACAGCCTTGAGCAAGGCTGGATGACGTGGGATGGCGAAGTGCGTGGTGTTCAGCCAGTGACGTTGCGCCACCTGGCCCAGCCCGGCTTCGAACACGGCCACCGCTGCCTGGCTGGCCGCGTCACCGGCCCACCAGCAGTGAATTGGCATATCCAGCGTGGGCAGGTCGCCCTGCCGCTCGCTGAGCGCTTTCAGGCGCATGGCCACGACGAAGCCCTGGGCCAGGTCCTGGGCATCGAAGCCCGTGGCGCTGGTCAGCTGTGCCTGCACCTGGCCGATCGTCTCGGCCAACTGCGCCACCTGCAACGGCTGCGGGCAAACCACGGCCGGCAACTGTTCGGCGTCGCACTGCAGGGTCACGGCCAGGAAGCTGCGCAGTTCTTCGTCATCACTGACCAGGCTGGCGCCCTGCCCCGGAATGAAGCTGTCGACCAGGCCGACGAAGCCGACTTCCTGGCCTTGGCGCCGCAGCTCTTCGGCCACCAGCACCGCGAGCGTGCCACCCAGCGACCAACCCAGCAGCAGATACGGGCCATCGGCCTGTTTCTGGCGGATGTACTGGGCATAGTCGATGGCCATGCCCTGCAGCGAATCATCCTGCCAGTCACGGTCCAGCAGCATGCGGCACTGCAGGCCGTAGACGCTGTGGCGCCCCTCCAGCTGGCGAGCCAGCGGCTCGTAGTCGAACACCGTGCCGAAGCCGGCGTGCAGGCAGAACAGGGCCGGGCGCGCCGGGCTTGGGCTGTTGAGCAACAGCAGCGGATCCAGCGCGGCCTCCTGCTGCTCGTCATAACCACTGAGCTGGGCAATGGTCGGCCGGGTCATCAGGTCACGCAGCTTCAGCTCCAGGCCCAGGTCGCTGCGCCCGCGCAGCTTGCCGAGTACCTTGAGGATGCGCAGCGAGTCGCCGCCCAGTTCGAAGAAGTTGTCGGTCACACCAACCCGCTCGACCCCCAGCACCTCTTGCCAGACCTCCACCAACGCCTGTTCGGCGAGGTTGCGCGGCGCCTGGTAATGGCGTTCGCTGGCGCCCGGCAATGGCAGGGCCTTGCGGTCGACCTTGCCATTGGGGTTCAGCGGCAAGGCGTCGAGCACCATGATCCGGCTCGGCACCATGTAGTCCGGCAACTGCGCCTGCAACGCCTCACGCAGGGCCTGCTCCGCCGGGCCATCTGCTGCGGTCACCACGTAGCCCAGCAATTGGTCGCCGCTGTCCTCGCGACGGGCGATCACCACCGCGTCACGCACCCCCGGTTGCTGGCGCAGGCGCGCTTCGATCTCGCCCAGTTCGATGCGGAAACCGCGCACCTTGACCTGGTTGTCCAGGCGGCCGAGATAGTCGAACACCCCGTCGGCCCGCTGGCGCACCAGGTCACCGGTGCGGTACAGGCGCCCACCGGCGCTGAACGGGTCGGCCACGAAGCGCTCGGCAGTCAGCCCTGGGCGGGCGTGATAACCCCGCGCCACGCCCTCGCCGCCGATGTACAGCTCACCGGCCACGCCGGTCGGCAGCGGGTTGAGGTGGGTGTCGAGCACATACAGCGTGCGCTCGCCGACCCGGGTGCCGATCGGAGCATAGGCTGCGTCGCAACGAGCGTCGGCAGCGACTTTCCACAGCAACGGCGTGACCACGGTTTCGGTCGGGCCGTAGCCATTGGTCAGGCAGCGCGGACGCAGGTTGCGCCGCACCAGGTCGAAGTTGGCCTGGGCCACCGCGTCACCGCCAAAGCAGTAGATGTCCACTGCCGGCGGCTGGCGGCCTTCGGCGAACTCGGCCAGCTGCTGCAGGTAGGCCGGCGGGAAGCAGGCGATGGTGATGGCCTGCTCGTGCAGCACTTGCCAGGTCTGCTCGGCGGTCCACAACTGGTTGTCACGCACCACCAGGCAGCCACCGCGCAGCAGGGTCGACAGCCAACGCTCCTGGGCACCGTCGAAGGCGAACGACATGAACAGCAGCTCACGGGTGTGCGAGCCCATCTCGTAACGCTCGGCGATCGCCGCGCAATGCATGGCGATACCGCCCTGGGACACCGCCACGCCCTTGGGCTTGCCGGTGGAACCCGAGGTGTAGATGAGGTAGGCCAGGTTGCCCGGGCGTGCGCTCGAGACTACCGCCTGCGCGGCGCTCGGCAACGTCGCGGTGTCCAGCTCGATGCTCAGTGCCACCGCCGTGTCGCCCAGGCGGGCACTGACGCGGCTTTCGGTGATGAGCACGCTCATCGCCGAGTCCTCGATGATCCAGTCCAGGCGCTCACGGGGGTAGTCGATGTCCAGCGGCACATAGGCCGCACCGGTCTTCATCACCGCATAGAAGGCCACGATCATCTGCACCGAGCGCTCCAGCGCCACACCCACGCGGGTCTCCGGCCCGACGCCGGCAGCCAGCAGGCGCGTCGCCAGTGCATTGGCGCGTTGCTCGAGCTGCCCATAGGTCAGGCTCTGGCCTGCGCAAGTCACAGCCTCGGCATCAGGGCGCAAGGCGGCCTGGTGGGAAATGGCATGCACCAGCAGCGGCGCAGGTTCGCCGGCGGCCAGCACGTTGCCACGCTGCAACCCGTTACAGGCCTGGGCATCGAGCACGCCCAGGCTGCCCAGGGTCGCTTGAGCGTCGTCGAGCATGGCCGACAGCAGCACTTCGAAGCTGCTCATCACCTGGGCGCAGGCCGCTTCGGTGAAGCGCTCGCGCAGGTAGAGGAACTCGATGGACAGCGTGCTGCCCAGGCTGACCGCCAGGTCCATGGCGTAGTTGGTCACGTCGCGGCCCTTGACCTCGCCGAAGCTCAGGCGATCGTCACCGGCATCGGCCAGGCGCTCGTCGATCGGGTAGTTCTCGAACACCACGATGCTGTCGAACAGCGCCTGCCCGCCCTGCCCCGACCAGCGCTGCACATCCGCCAGCGACGCGTGCTCGTGATCGCGGGCTTCCAGGTTGTAGGCCTGCAACTGCGTCAGCCACTCGCCCACCGGCAATTGCGGATCAATGGTCTGAGCGATCGGCAAGGTGTTGATGAACAGGCCAAGCATCTCGTCGGCACCCGCGAGGCTCGCCGGGCGGCCCGCCACCACGGCGCCGAAGCACACGCTCGACTGCCCGCTGTAGCGCTGCAACAGCAGCAGCCAGGTGGCCTGGATCAACGTGTTGCTGGTCACCCGCAGGCGCTGGGCCTGGGCCTTGAGGCGCGCCGTGGCGGCCGCGTCCCAGTTCAGGTACAGCGCACCATGGCCGCTCTCGCCCGGTGCCGGCTGTGGCGCCAGGGTGCCGGCCAGCAGGGTCGGCCCGTCCAGGTCGGCCAGGCGTGCACGCCAGAACTGCTCGTCGGCCTCGGCCGACTGGCGGTGCAGCCAGTCGATGTAGTCGCGGTAGCGCCCCTGGCGCTCCGGCAGCGCCTGCCCGGCGTAGGCCTGGAACACTTCGCCCAGCAGGCGCGAGGTGCTCCAGCCGTCCATCAGGATATGGTGGCTGGTCCAGATCAGCTGGTAGGCGTCCTCGGCGGTGCGCACCAGGGTGATCCGGGTCAGCGGCGCCTGCAGCAGGTCGAAGCCCTTGGCACAGTCAGCCGCTGCCACGGTTTGCAGCGCCTCTGGGCTGACCTCGCGGTCGCGCCAGTCGATCACCTGCAACGGCAGCCTGGCCTCGCGGCGCACCAGCTGCAACGGCTGGGCGAGGGTCGCGGCGGCGCAGAAACCGGTGCGCAGGATCTCGTGACGGGCGATCACCTGGTTCCAGGCCGCCTCGAAGCGCGGCAGGTCGAGCCCTTGCACCGGCACGCTGATCTGGTTGATGTACAGGTCGGCGCCATTGCCGTCCTGGGTGTGGAACAGCATGCCCTGCTGCATCGGCGACAGCGGGTAGATGTCTTCGATCTGCGCCAGGGGTACCGGCAGGTTGTCCAGCCCGGCCATATCCAGGCCGGCCAGCGGGAAGTCCGACGGCGTCGCCGAGCGTTCCTGCAAGG
>NZ_JAVYJF010000033.1:0-46480 GCF_032621715.1 Pseudomonas sp. zfem004
CAAGCGTTTATTTTGAAGTTTTTCCGAGAAACTCGTTTAGCTTCAACCGCTTAACTCGCTGCGATCTCTCGTAGCGGGAGGCGAATCATACAGTGTTACAACTTGCTGTCAACCACCTTTTTCACCGCTGCCGATCGTGAGACCGAAACGCTTCCGGAGCCTTCTAATCGCTTAACTCATTGAATTTCAAGGAGTTTTGCGTTCCGTTGTCGCTGGAAGTGGGGCGCATTATAAGGGGATCTGAAACCCCGTCAACCTTTAATTTCAGGAAATTGAAATATAGAGGAAACACCAAACCAGCAACGCCCGCTGTTCGCACGAACCATAACCATCCCTTGCACACCGCACCGCAAATTGCGCACTATATTGCTCACCCCGCCGCGCAACCATGGACCCTCCCCCTATAATGAACACCCCCCAACGCAGCCTGGCCGCCACCCTGTTCCCCATCGGCCTGCTGTTGATCGCCATGGCTTCCATCCAGTCCGGCGCCTCACTGGCAAAAAGCATGTTCCCTGTCGTAGGCGCACAAGGCACCACCACCCTGCGTCTGATCTTCGCCAGCATCATCATGCTGTTGCTGCTGCGCCCTTGGCGGGCACGGCTGGACGCCAGCACCCTGCGCAGCGTGATCATCTACGGCATGGCCCTGGGTGGAATGAATTTCCTCTTCTATATGTCGCTACGCAGCGTGCCCTTGGGGATCGCCGTGGCACTCGAATTCACCGGCCCACTGGCCGTAGCACTCTGGGCCTCGCGCCGGGCGCTGGACTTTGTCTGGATCGGCCTGGCGGTAATCGGCCTGCTGCTCCTGATCCCCGTCGGCCAGTCCGGCGCCAGCCTCGACCCGTTGGGTGCCGGCTATGCACTGGGGGCAGGTGTATGTTGGGCGCTCTACATTCTATATGGCCAACGCGCGGGCGCCGAAAACGGCATCCAGACTGCCGCACTGGGGGTGGTGATCGCCGCGCTATTCGTTGCCCCCATCGGCATCGTCCATGCCGGCAGCGCACTGCTCACACCGGCGTTGCTACCTGTGGCACTGGGCGTCGCGATTCTGTCGACAGCGCTCCCCTATAGCCTGGAAATGGTCGCCCTGACCCGCATGCCCGCACGCACATTCGGCACCCTGATGAGCATCGAACCGGCATTCGGGGCCCTTTCAGGCTTGCTGTTCCTGGGCGAGAAACTCACCACCTGGCAATGGCTGGCCATCCTCGCCATCATCACCGCATCGGTCGGCGCAACACTGTCGATGAGACGCGAAACAGCACCCGCCGTGGCCGCCGACTGATTTGAGAAATATTTGCATTTAAAACATGCCTGGCCTTGTACCGCTCCCGCGGGCTGATTAAGCTGTCACAAAATCATAATCAAGACGCTATCTACTTGGCTGCAAAAGGACGCAGGGAAATCTCAGGGAAGACTCGAAGCGCTGACGACAGGCCCAGGCATGTAACCGGGCCCGCATAAGGACAGGAATGAAACGTATTTTTCTCATCCTGGCCATCTTGGCCATTGCTGGATGTGCCGCGACTGCCAAGACCGAGGTGAAGCGGGGGAAGAAGGGCCTGCACATCAACTGCTCGGGCCTCTCTTCGTCGTGGGACAAGTGCTACAGCAAAGCCGCAAGCTCCTGTAGCAGCAAAGGCTATAAAGTCATCGCCCGCTCTGGCGACAGCGATGAAGAGCCCGGTGACTATATCTTCGGCATCAACCCCGCCGGCTATACCAGCCGCAGCATGATCGTGATCTGCAAGTAGATATGAAAAGGGCAGCCTCCGGGCTGCCCTTTTCGTTGCTGTCAGATCGGAGCCGTGCGCTGCTCCAGCCACGCCAGCGCATCGCCCTGGAGCAGCGGCGATAGCCGTTCTCGTACAGTCTGGTGATAGCGATCGAGCCAGTCGATATCCTCGCTGCTCAACCCCTCGCGCAACAGGCAGCGAGTATCAATCGGGCACAAGGTCAGGGTTTCGAACTCGAGGAAATCGCCAAACGCACTGCTGCCCGCCTCGCGATTGACCACCAGGTTCTCGATCCGCACCCCCCACTGCCCTGGCCGGTAGGTGCCAGGCTCGATCGAGCTGATCATCCCCGACTGCATCGCCGTCTGTGGCGTGGCTGCCGCCTGATAGGCAATCACCTGCGGCCCTTCGTGCACATTCATGAAGTAGCCCACACCATGGCCGGTGCCATGCCCGTAATCGACCTGGTCGGCCCAGATCGGCGCCCGCGCGATGGCGTCGAGCAAAGGTGAAAGAATGCCGCGCGGGAACTTCGCCCGTGACAGCGCGATCATGCCCTTGAGCACCCGCGTGCAATCGGCCTTCTGCTCATGGCTGGGCTCACCGATGGGCACCATGCGCGTGATGTCGGTGGTGCCCCCCAGGTATTGGCCGCCCGAATCGATCAACAACAGGCCATTGCCGTCGATCACTGCGTGGGACTGCTCAGTGGCATGGTAATGGGGCATGGCACCGTTGGCGTTGTAGGCCGCGATGGTCGAGAAGCTCAAGGATACGAAGCCAGGCCGCCGGGCACGCGCCGCACTCAGCTGCTCGTCGATGGTCAGTTCGGTGATCACCTGCTGCCCCTGGTGGGCTTCGAACCAGGCAAAGAATTCACACAGCGCCGCGCCGTCCTGCTCCATGGCCTTGCGGATGTGAGCCAAATCCCCCTCCCCCTTGCGTGACTTGCTCAAGGTCGTGGGGTTGATGGCTTCAATCAGCCTTACTTGGCGCGCAAGATGGTCAAGCAAGCCGCGAGTGATCCGCGCCGGGTCCACCATCAAGCTGCTTTGCGCGGGGATTGCCGCCAGCGCGCTGCCCACCTCGGTGTAATCGCGCACTTCGATGCCATCGGCGGCCAGCACCTGGCGCAAATGGTCGTCGACTTTGTCGCGGCCCACGAACAGGCAGGCTTTGCTCTGGCTGATCAGGGCGAAGGAGACGAACACCGGGTTGTAGGACACATCACTGCCCCGCAGGTTGAACAGCCAGGCAATGTCATCGAGCGTGGCAATGAAATGCCAGTCGGCGCCCTTGTCCTGCAGCGTGCTACGCAGTTCGGCAAGCTTTTGCGCGCGATTGACCGTGGCGTGCGGCGCCAGGTGCTGATACACCGGATTACCCGGCAGGGGCGGTCGATCAGTCCAGACCTGTTCAAACAGATCAAGATCGGTACGCAAGCTCACACCCCGGGCCTGCAAGCGCTCGTCCAGTTGACGCGCCGAAGCCAAAGCCATCACCGCACCGTCCACGGCGACCGTGCCCTGGACATGCTCGCCCAACCACTCAAGTGCCCCCGGCTGCCCGGGCCGCAGCTTCATCAGTTCAATACCGCTACCCGCCAGCTCTTTATCCGCCTGTTCCCAATAACGGCTGTCAGCCCACACCCCGGCGAAGTCCGCCGTCACCACCAGCGTGCCCACCGAACCGTGGAAACCGGACAACCATTGCCGCCCCTGCCAATGGCCCGGCAGGTACTCGGACAAATGCGGGTCGGCGGAAGGTACCAACAGGGCATCGACCCCCTCGCGGGCCATGACCTGACGCACACGGGCCAGACGCGCCGGTACGGTTTCCTGAAGGGGGGACTGACTGTTCATGCGCACTCCTGCGGACACATCTCGACTGATCCAGGCCGTCGATAATGGAACAGGCGGCCACCGCCCGCAATCTTCACGACGGGAACAGCGCCAGGTTTGCCCCATGCACCCTGCAAACCGCCGATCAATCCCACTGAACTTTGCCCCGCTGATGCCTTCACAGCCCATACATACTTCAGCGCACGCGAGGCCCCTATGCCCCACTCCCGCGAGCCGAAAACCGCTGTAGCACTGCTCGACACCCGCGAGCACACTTCGGAGCACGAACACGTCGTCCAGCTCAAGCTGGCCGACTGCCTTGCACAGTTGCTGAACCTGCCGCGAGCCCAACCTGGCCAACCACCAACCGGCGATGCCCACTACTATTACCTGGCCACCGATACCCTGATCGACCCGGCACGCTACGCACCGCTGGGCATCCACAGCGAACGCGACCTGTTCGGCGGATTGGTCAGCCACCCCTATATGGCCACCAAGGCCATCTCCCATCCGCTGCCCGCCGGGGCAAGCTTCCCGCCGGGCTGGACGGATGCGTTCGCCCAGGATGCCAGCAACGCCCTGCTGCGGGGCTACACCGTCTTCAGCAAGGATGACGCGCGCCGTGCCGCCGCGTTGCTACTGGACGAAGGCCGAATTCGCATCAAGCCCGTGCTGGCCTGCGCCGGTCGCGGCCAACAGGTCATCACCCGGCTCGAAGCATTGGAAACACTGCTGCAGCCAATGGACGACCAACAGCTCGCCGTATGGGGCCTGGTGCTGGAAGAAGACCTGAGCGACGTCGAAACCTTCAGCGTCGGTCAGGTTCGTGTCGCCGGGCTCACCCTTAGCTACCACGGCACCCAGCAGCTCACCCACGACCACGCCGGCACCGAGGTGTACGGCGGATCCGACCTGCACGTGGTGCGCGGCGACTACCAACAACTGCTGCAGCTGCCGCTGGAAGACCCTCTGCGGCTGGCCATCACCCAGGCCATGGCCTACGAGCAGGCTGCCGAACGCCACTTCCCTGGCTTCATCGCCTCCCGACGCAACTACGACATCGCCCGCGGCACCGACCCGCGCGGCCACATGCGCAGCGGCGTGCTGGAGCAGTCGTGGCGACCGGGCGGAGCCAGCAGCGCCGAGATCCTCGCGTTGCTGGCCTTTGCCGACGACCCGGCCCTGCAGCAAGTGCGCGCATCCACCCACGAAGTGTTCGGCGAAGCCCAACTCCCGGCCGACGCCACCCTTTTCTATCAGGGGCATGACAGTGAACTGGGACAACTCAGCAAATATGCACGGATCCGCGACCATGACCATCGAAAGTGAAACCATCGAGCTGGCCGTCGAAGGCGAAAGCATCGCCGGCACCCTGGTCAGCCCCGGCAGCAAGATGCCGGGCATCCTCTTCGTCCACGGCTGGGGCGGCAGCCAGCAGCGCGACCTGGCGCGGGCCCGACAGATCACCGGGCTGGGTTGCGTGTGCATGACCTTCGACCTGCGCGGCCACGAGAAGACGCAAAGCCAACGCCTGACCGTCACCCGCGAGCAGAACCTCGCCGACCTGCTGGCCGCCTACGACCGCCTCGCCAGCCACCCCGCCGTCGACCCCGCCGCCATGGCCGTCATCGGCAGCAGTTATGGCGGTTACCTGGCCACCCTGCTCACCCGCCGCCGCGCGGTGAAATGGTTGGCGCTGAGGGTGCCGGCCCTGTATTGGGACGATGAATGGAACAGCCCCAAGCAGGCGCTGGACCGTCAACGCCTCAACGCCTATCGCCTGCGCGCCTTGAGCCCGGCCGACAACAGCGCCCTCGCCGCCTGCGCGGAGTTTGCCGGCGACGTGCTGCTGGTGGAGTCCGAACAGGACGACTATGTGCCGCACAGCACCCTGATGAGCTACCGCTCGGCGTTCGTCAGCGCACACTCGCTGACCCACCGCACCGTCGATGGCGCCGATCACGCGCTATCGAGCGAAGAAAGCCAGAAAGCCTACAGCGCGATGCTGAGCGCATGGGTCAGCGAGATGGTCATCGGTGCACGCCTGGACCGCTACCCGCACTACGCGCCTTGGTACGCCTGAGCCTCGCCGACCTGGCAGTGCAGGCCGCCATCGGCACCCCGCACCAGGCTACGCAAGGTCTGGTAGGCCGCGAAGTTGACGCCTCGGGCCTGGTGTTGGCGCAACATTTCGAGGAACGGCTCCTCGACGAAGCGGCTGACGGCGGCCTCCCATACAAGGCGCGACTGCCATTGCAGGTATTGGAGCACCCGACAGCCGTCGTCACTGGCCTGGATGCTGACGCCCTGCAAACCTTCACAGCACTGCGCCAAGTGCTCGCTGCGCGCGACCAGTGCCTGCGCCAGCGCCTGCTGATGCCCAGGCGGGACGTCGTACTCGATCATCTGGGTGAACCACAGGGAATGGGCATTGACCACCATGGACTGTCTCCTAGCTTGGGCCACATGCAGCCCATTGGCGCGCAGGTTAAAACCTCAAGTTAACTCAAGGTCAAGGACTTTCTCCTTGAAGGCGCCCTCCCCCGTAACGGCGTGTCCACCGCACAACCAGCACTCACTCGCTGCCAACCGCGAACCGCCGCCGGTAGTCACTGGGGGTCATGCCGGTGAGGCGCTGGAACACCTTGCGAAAGGCGCCGGGGTCCTGATAGCCGACACCCCAGGCGATCTGGTCGACGCTGCGCCGAGTGAACTCCAGCAACCGGCAGGCGCGGCCAACCCGCACTTGCTGGGCATACTCGGTGGGACGCAGGCCGGTGGCGGCGCGAAAGCGCCGCAGGAACGTGCGCGGTTCAAGCCCGGCACAGCGGGCCATATCGGCCAGGCCGGCGTCACGGGCCTGTTCACCCTGCAACCAATGCTGCACCCGCAGCACCGCCTCGTCGCCATGCTCCAGGCGCGGGGTGAACAACGCCCCCGGCACGGGTGCCGGTGCCGGCTCCACCGCCAGGTAGCGTGCGGTCTCACGGGCCAGGGTATGGCCAAGGAAGCGCTCGATCAGGTGCAGCCCCAGGTCGGTCCAGGCCATCAGGCCGGCGGAGGTGACGATATCGCCATCGTCCAGCAGTGGCTGGCTGGTTGCCACACGCACTTTGGGGAAGCGCTCGCTCAAGGCCTGGGCGTAGTTCCAGTGAGTGCAGGCCGAACGCCCGTCGAGCAGGCCGCTGCCCGCTATCAGGAACACCCCGATGCACACCGAGGCCAGTACAGTCCCTTGGCCATGCAAGTCGCAAAGTGCGGGACGATGAGCGGCCAGCAGCTCGCCGGAAGGCGTGGCGGCCAGGCTGGGGGGAATCAACATGGCCCGTGGCGCATGCCCGGCCTGCGGCAGGCTGTCGTGAATCACCTGCAGTTGCCCGGCGGCATCGAGCTGCCAGTGGCTGACACGCAGCAGCGGCAACTGGTGCTCACCCAGTTCAGCCGCAACCCGGTTGGCCACCGCGAACAGGTCGGTCAAACCATGCACCGCCGCACTCTGTGCACCCGGGTACACCAGCACGCCGATTTCCAGGCTGTCAGTTTTTGCCGTCATTGTGTCGCTCGCGCCAATCCTCGATCCGATCGTTCAAGCCTATAACTATCAGCAGTTCATCACTACTGCCGCAGGAGGCACCATGAGCAAGCAGGCACTGATCATCATCGACATCCAGAACGACTACTTCCCTGGCGGCAAATGGGCCCTCGACGGCGCCGAGGCTGCCGCCGACAACGCCGCCCGGCTGCTCGACGCTGCACGTCAACGAGGCGACCTGGTGGTCCACGTGCGTCACGAGTTCGAGAGCAGCGACGCGCCCTTCTTCACCCCAGGCTCGGCCGGTGCCCGCATTCACCACAAGGTCGAACCTGCCAGCAACGAGGCCGTGGTGCTCAAGCACAAGGTCAACAGCTTCCGCGACACCAACCTGAAGGCGCTGCTCGACCAGCACGCTGTCAAGGCGCTGACCATCGCCGGCAGCATGAGCCATATGTGCGTCGATGCCGCCACCCGGGCGGCCGCAGACTACGGCTATGACGTCACCGTGGCCCATGACGCCTGCGCCACCCTGCCGCTGGCCTTCGACGGCAAGCAGGTGCCAGCCGCCGAAGTGCACGCCTCGGCGATGGCCGCACTGGCCTTCGCCTACGCCAAGGTGGTCAGCACCGAAGAACTGCTCAAGGGTTGACCGCTCAGATCACCACATTGCGCACGAAGCGCACGGCCTGCTGGCCATCATTGCGATAGGCATAGCGGCAGTTGCTGGGGAACACATGAAACTGACCGGTCATCAAGTGGTGCTCGACGCCTTCGATGACCAGCGTCAATTGCCCTTCGGCGACGTAGATCTGCTCGCTCCAACCCGCCGCATCGGCCTCGCTGGCGTAGCACTCGCCGGGCGCCAGGGTCCACTCCCACAGCTCTGCCTCGCGCCGGGCCGGGCTGCTGCCCAGCAGCACCGCCCGGCTGCCTGGATGCTCACCGGCCCAGGCCAGCTCGTCGATGCGGCTCGGGTCGCGTTGGTCGGGCGCCTGGATCAGCGTGCTGAAGGCCACACCCAACGCCTCGGCAATCAAGTCGAGAGTGGTCAGGCTGACATTCTTCTCGCCCGCCTCGATGGCCACCAGCATTCGCCGGCTGACCCCGGAACGCTCGGCCAGGGCTGCCTGGCTGAGGCCGGCGTCGCCACGCAGGCGGCGGACATTCTGGCTGACATGCTGCAACACCGAGGCACGGTGTTCGGTTTCTTTGTGCACTATATTGCTCACTAACAGGGATTGCGCAGTATACTGCCCACTTTGCGGCGGATTGTGCGCCGCCCCTGCCGAGCATGCAAGCCCATGAGCCAAGCCACCCACAGCAAGCCCGCCGTCTCCTTCCGCCTGAGCAAGGCCGAGCTGGTGCTGGTGTTCATCACCATGCTCTGGGGCGGCACCTTCCTGATCGTGCACACGGTCATGAGCGTCAGCGGGCCGATGTTCTTCGTCGGCCTGCGCTTCGCCGCCGCCGCGTTGTTCGTCGGCCTGGTGTCGGCGCGCTCACTGCCTGGGCTGACCTTCACCGAACTCAAGGCCGGCATGCTCATCGGCGTGTCGATCATGCTCGGCTACGGCTTGCAGACCATGGGCCTGCAGACCATCAGCAGCAGCCAGTCGGCGTTCATCACTGCGCTCTACGTGCCGTTCGTGCCACTGCTGCAATGGCTGGTGCTGGGCCGTCGTCCTGGGCTGATGCCAAGCCTGGGTATCTGCCTGGCCTTCGCCGGCCTGATGCTGCTGGCCGGCCCTGAAGGCGGCAGCTTGCACTTCAGCGAAGGTGAACTGGTGACGCTGGTCAGCGCCGTGGCGATTGCCGGCGAGATCATCCTGATCAGCCGTTATGCCGGCAAGGTCGATGTACGCCGGGTCACCGTGGTGCAACTGGCGACAGCCTCGGCGTTGGCGTTCCTGATGATTGTGCCGACCCAGGAGCAGCTCCCCGACTTCTCCTGGTTGCTGCTGGTCAGCGCCGTAGGCCTGGGCGCCATGAGCGCGGTGATCCAGGTGGCGATGAACTGGGCGCAGCAGTCGGTTTCGCCCACCCGCGCCACCTTGATCTATGCCGGCGAGCCAGTGTGGGCCGGGGTTGTCGGGCGCATTGCCGGCGAACGCCTGCCGGGGGTAGCCCTGATCGGCGGGCTGCTGATCGTGCTGGCGGTGGTGGTAAGCGAGCTGAAGATCCGTCGCGGCGACGAGGCCGCCGCCTTGCAGGACGAAGACCAGCGTCAACGTGAAGCCGGGCTGTGATGCGGCCAACACCCGCTATGCTCTGTAAAAAACTGTTATAAAAAAACAGCTTGTCACAGCACATTTGTAGGATCCTGCAACCGCTTGCGTGTTGGTGATACACACCCCGGCACGTATGATCCTTGGCAAACTTCTCAGAACAGAACGCTATGTCATTGATTGTGCTATTGCTTCTGCCCTTCGTCGGCAGTTGCCTGGCGGCTGTCCTGCCGCACAACGCACGCAACGCAGAGTCCATTCTCGCCGGGCTCGTCGCCCTGGTCGGCACCGTCCAGGTGGCGTTGCTGTACCCCCAGGTCGCCGACGGTGGCGTCATTCGCGAGGAGCTGCTGTGGCTACCCAGCCTGGGCATGAACCTGGTGCTGCGCATGGACGGCTTCGCCTGGCTGTTCAGCCTGCTGGTGCTGGGCATTGGCACCCTGGTGTCACTCTATGCGCGCTACTACATGTCGCCCCAGGACCCGGTGCCGCGCTTCTTCGCCTTCTTCCTGGCGTTCATGGGCGCCATGCTCGGCCTGGTGATTTCCGGCAACCTGATCCAGCTGGTGTTCTTCTGGGAACTCACCAGCCTGTTCTCCTTCCTGCTGATCGGCTACTGGCACCACCGCGCCGACGCCCGCCGCGGCGCCTACATGGCGCTGATGGTCACCGGTGCCGGCGGCTTGTGCCTGCTGGTCGGGGCCCTGCTGCTCGGCCATGTGGTCGGCAGCTACGACTTGGACAAGGTCCTGGCTGCCGGCGATACCATCCGCCAGCATGCGCTGTACCCGGTGCTGCTGCCCCTGATCCTGATCGGCGCCCTGAGCAAGAGCGCGCAATTTCCCTTCCAGTTCTGGCTGCCCCACGCCATGGCGGCGCCCACCCCGGTCTCGGCTTACCTGCACTCGGCAACCATGGTCAAGGCCGGGGTGTTCCTGCTGGCCCGGCTCTGGCCGGTGCTGTCGGGCAGCGAGGAATGGTTCTGGATCGTTGGCGGTGCTGGTGCCGCCACTCTGTTGCTCGGCGCCTTCGCCGCGATGTTCCAGAACGACCTCAAGGGCCTGCTGGCCTACTCGACCATCAGCCACCTGGGCCTGATCACCCTGCTGCTGGGCCTGAACAGCCCGCTGGCCGCCGTGGCCGCGGTGTTCCATATTCTCAACCACGCCACCTTCAAAGCCTCGCTGTTCATGGCCGCCGGGATCATCGACCACGAAAGCGGCACCCGTGACATCCGCCGCTTGAGCGGCCTGTTCCGCCTGGTGCCGTTCACCGCCACCCTGGCCATGGTCGCCAGCGCCTCGATGGCCGGCGTGCCGCTGATGAACGGCTTCCTGTCCAAGGAAATGTTCTTCGCCGAGACCGTGTTCATCAGTTCCACCGCCTGGGTCGAGGCCGCCCTGCCCGTGATCGCCACCCTGGCCGGCACCTTCAGCGTGGCCTATGCGCTGCGCTTCACCGTCGACGTGTTCTTCGGCCCGCCGGCCCAGGACTTGCCGCACACGCCCCACGAGCCACCGCGCTGGATGCGCGCACCGGTCGAGCTGCTGGTGCTCACCTGCCTGGTGGTCGGCATTTTCCCGGCGCAATCGGTCGGCCCGCTGCTGGCCGCGGCCGCCCTGCCGGTGGTCGGCGGCACCCTGCCGGAATACAGCCTGGCCGTCTGGCACGGCTGGAATGCACCGCTGATGATGAGCCTGATCGCCATGTGCGGCGGCATCCTCCTCTACCTGCTGCTGCGCAAGCAGTTGCAACGCGGCCGCTTCGCCAACCCACCGCTGATCGGGCGCGTCAACGGCAAGCGCCTGTTCGAGCAGGGCCTGGTGCACCTGATGTTGCTGGCTCGGCACATCGAGCGGTTGCTGACCACCCGCCGCCTGCAGACACAACTGTTCATGCTGGTGCTGGCTGCCTTCATCGCCGGTCTCATGCCGCTGCTGTACAACGGCCTGAGCTGGGGCGACCGGCCGAAAATCCCAGGCTCGGGGGTGTTCGTCGCGCTGTGGCTGATCGCCATCGCCTGCGCCATCGGCGCCGCCTACCAAGCCAAGTACCACCGCCTCGCGGCGCTGATCATGGTCAGCGTCTGCGGCCTGATGACCTGCATCACCTTCGTCTGGTTCTCCGCCCCCGACCTTGCCCTCACGCAGCTCGCGGTCGAAGTGGTGACCACCGTCCTGCTGCTGCTCGGCCTGCGCTGGCTGCCCCGGCGTATCGAAGGCGTATCGCCACTGCCCGGCAGCCAGGACCGCGCACGCCTGCGTCGCCTGCGCGACCTGGTGCTGGCGGTGCTGGTCGGTGGCGGCATGGCGCTGTTGTCGTACGCCATGCTCACCCGCCCCACGCCCAATGACATCTCGTCGTTCTACCTCAGCCGGGCCCTGCCGCAAGGCGGCGGCACCAACGTGGTCAACGTGATGCTGGTGGACTTCCGCGGCTTCGACACCCTCGGCGAAGTCACCGTGCTGGTGGCCGTGGCACTCACCGTATTTGCCCTGCTGCGCCGCTTCCGCCCGCCCAAGGAGAGCATGCAGCTGCCTGCCCAGCAGCGCCAGCTGGCGCCGGACGTGGTCACCGACCTGGTCAACCCGCGCCACGCCACCGACACCGCGCTGGGCTTCATGATGGTGCCGGCCGCCCTGGTGCGTCTGTTGCTGCCGATCGCCCTGCTGGTGTCGATGTACCTGTTCATGCGTGGCCACAACCAGCCGGGGGGCGGTTTTGTCGCCGGCCTGGTCATGTCCGTGGCGTTCATCCTGCAGTACATGGTCGCCGGCACCCAGTGGGTCGAGGCGCAGATGAGCCTGCGTCCGTTGCGCTGGATGGGCACCGGCCTGCTCTGCGCCACCCTCACCGGGGCTGGCGCCATCGGCCTGGGCTACCCGTTCCTGACCACCCATACCGCCCACCTGCACCTGCCGCTGCTGGGTGACGTACACGTGGCCAGCGCGCTGTTCTTCGACATCGGCGTATTCACCGTGGTGGTCGGCTCGACACTGCTCATCCTCACCGCGCTGGCGCACCAGTCGGTGCGTGCCTATCGCCCGGGCAATCCCGGCAAATCCAGCCAAGCAGGAGCCGCCTGATGGAAGAAGTCATTGCAGTCGCCATCGGCGTGCTGGCCGCCTCGGGGGTGTGGTTGATCCTGCGCCCGCGTACCTACCAGGTGATCATGGGCCTGTGCCTGCTGTCCTACGGGGTCAACCTGTTCATCTTCAGCATGGGCAGCCTGTTCATCGGCAAAGAGCCGATCATCAAGGACGGCGTCACCCAGGACCTGCTGCACTACACCGACCCGCTGCCCCAGGCGCTGGTGCTCACCGCCATCGTCATCAGCTTCGCCATGACCGCACTGTTCCTGGTGGTACTGCTGGCCTCCCGTGGCCTGACCGGCACCGACCATGTGGACGGTCGGGAGCGTGACGAATGAGTGGGATGAACCAACTGATCATCGCGCCGATCCTGCTGCCGCTGGTGACCGCGGCGCTGATGCTGCTGATCGGCGAGAAGCACCGCTGGCTGAAGGCGCGGCTGAATCTGCTGTCGACCTTCACCGGCCTGGGCATCGCCGTTACCCTGCTGATGTGGGTGCGTACCCAGGGTCAGGCCGAGTCCATCGGCGTGTATCTGCCGGGCAACTGGCCAGCACCGTTCGGCATTGCCCTGGTGGTGGACCACCTTTCGGCGCTGCTGCTGGTACTGACCGGCATCGTCGGCAGCTGCGCGCTGCTGTTCGCCCGGGCCCGCTGGGACGGCGCCGGGGCCAGCTTCCACGCGCTGTTCCAGATCCAGCTGATGGGCCTGTACGGCGCCTTCCTCACCGCCGACCTGTTCAACCTGTTCGTGTTCTTCGAGGTGCTGCTGGCGGCCTCCTACGGCCTGCTGCTGCATGGGTCGGGCCGCGCGCGGGTCAAGGCCGGGCTGCACTACATCGCCATCAACCTGTTCGCCTCGTCGCTGTTCCTGGTAGGCGCGGCCATGCTCTATGGCGTGACCGGCACCCTGAACATGGCCGATCTGGCGCTGAAGGTGCCGCTGGTACCGGAAGCCGACCGTGGCCTGCTGCATGCGGGCGCTGCAATTCTCGCCATTGCCTTCCTGGCCAAGGCCGGGATCTGGCCGTTGAACTTCTGGCTGGTACCGGCCTACTCCTCGGCCAGCGCACCCGTGGCGGCGCTGTTCGCGATCATGACCAAGGTCGGGCTGTACGCCGTGCTGCGCCTGTGGAGCCTGCTGTTCTCCGGGCAGGCCGGCGCATCGGCGAACTTCGGCGGCGAGTGGCTGGTGTATGGCGGCCTGGCGACGCTGGCAGTGGCCGCAGCCTCCATCCTGGCCGCCCAGCGCCTTGAGCGGCTGGCGGCGCTGAGCATCCTGGTGTCAGCCGGCACACTGATGGCCGCCATCGGCTTCGGTCAACCGGTACTGACCGGCGCCGCGCTGTTCTACCTGGCCAGCTCCACCCTGGCACTGTGCACGCTGTTCCTGCTGGCCGAACTGGTCGAACGTTCGCGTTCGGCCAACGAGGCGCCGCTGGACGATGAGGAGGATGCGATGCCATCGCCGCTGGAGTCGCTGCACCCGCCCAAGGGCATCAACCTGGACGACGAACAGAAGGCAGTGATCGGCCAGATCATCCCCTGGACCATGGCCTTCCTTGGCCTGTGCTTCATCGCCTGCGCCCTGCTGATCATCGGCATGCCGCCACTGTCGGGGTTTATCGGCAAGCTCAACCTGATCAGCGCGCTGTTCAATCCGCAAGGGCTGGGTGTCGCACCGGGGCAGCCGTTGGGCACCGCCGGCTGGACGCTGGTCACCCTGTTGATTCTGTCCGGCATGGCTTCGCTGATTGCTTTTGGCCGGGTCGGCATCCAGCGCTTCTGGAAGCCCGAGGAGCGCCAGTCACCCTTGCTGCGCCGCTATGAATGCCTGCCCATCGTCATCCTGCTGGGCCTGAGCATTTTCCTCAGCTTCAAGGCCGAACCGCTGCTGCGCTACACCCAGGACACCGCAGCCAGCCTGCAAGCACCCGACGCCTACATCCAGGCCGTCATGGCCACCCGGCCAGTGCCTGGCCCGACTACCCTGAATGCGCAGGTGCAACCATGAACCGCCTGTTCCCCGCGCCGCTACTGTCGCTTTCGCTGTTCGTCCTGTGGCTGCTGTTGAACCTGTCGATCAGCCCAGGCAACCTGCTGCTGGGCGCCGCCCTGGGCATCCTCGCGCCGATCCTGATGGCGCCCCTGCGCCCGCAGCATGCCCACATCCGCCGGCCACTGGTGGTCGCCCGGCTGATCGGCCGGGTGGGTATCGATGTAATCGTCTCCAACCTGCTGGTGGCCCGTGGCGTGCTGCGCGCCGGCAGCACCCCACCACGCTCGGCCTTCGTCCACATCCCGCTGGCGCTGCGCGATGCCCATGGCCTGGCGGCACTGTCGATGATCACCACGGTGGTGCCGGGCACGGTCTGGTCGGAACTGGCCCTGGACCGCAGCGTGCTGCTGCTGCACGTGTTCGACCTGGACGACGAAGCGGCGTTCATCGAGCACTTCAAGCACACCTACGAACGCCCGCTGATGGAGATTTTCGAATGAGCGGCCTGCTTGCCAACGCCGTCCTCGCCAGCCTGTTCATCTTTGCCCTGGCCATGGGCCTGGCACTGATCCGGCTGTTCCGCGGCCCCTCCGCCCAGGACCGGGTGCTGGCGCTGGACTACCTGTACATCCTGGCCATGCTGATGATGTTGGTGCTGGGCATCCGCTACGCCAGCGACACCTACTTCGAAGGCGCCCTGCTGATCGCCCTGTTCGGCTTCGTCGGCTCGTTCGCCCTGGCCAAATTCCTGCTGCGAGGCGAGGTGATCGAATGAGTGAAACCCTGGTATTGCCGTTCTGGCTGGAGCTGACGGTTTCGGCGTTGCTGCTTTTCGGCAGCCTGTTCGCCCTGATCGGCGCGATCGGCCTGGTGCGGCTGAAAGATTACTTCCAGCGCATGCACCCGCCCGCGCTGGCCTCGACCATCGGCGCCTGGTGCGTGGCACTGGCGTCGATCCTGTACTTCTCAGCGCTCAAGCAGAGCCCGGTGCTGCATGCCTGGCTGATCCCGATCCTGCTGTCGATCACCGTGCCGGTCACCACCCTGCTGCTGGCCCGGGCGGCGCTGTTTCGCAAGCGCACCTCGGGCGAGGATGTACCGGAGGAAGTCAGCAGCGGGCGCGACCGGGGCAACTGAACGGGTAGCCGGCTCAGCCGCCAGCCAGACGCTGCAGTTCACGCCGCACCATTGCCGCATAGGGCGGTGGGCTGAGCTGGTAGAGCTCGCCGGCTACCCAGGCCAGCCAGGCGCCCTGCAGCGCTTCACGACGCGCCAGCAATTGCTCGGCCTGGGCAATGGCCTGGGCCTGGTGACGGCGGTGAAAGTCGGCACGCGAGCCTGGCGCCGCCAGGTCACTCATTCGCTGGCCTTGAAGGTGGTCAGTTCGCCCTTGCGCCATTTGGCGACCTTGCCGGTCACAGCCTTGAGCAGCTTGCCCAGGCCTTCCTGTACCTGTTGTTCCGCGGCGAACACCAACATCACGCCCTGCCCCTCGCGAAACACGATGCCCTCACCCTCGGGCACGCGGACAAAGGCATAGTCGCCTTGCCCGTAGACATTCAACTTGATCTCACGAAAACGCAGTTCCAGCTTGCCGCCTTCACGGCTGGGCAGCACCGCCGCGCGGAAGTGGTCGCCCACTTTCAGCTCCAGGCGCTGTTTGTCGTCGACCACCATGGCACCGTCGGGGTCGATCTCGGCCATGTACAGGCCTTCAGGGTTTTGCTCGGTAACGTAGATGAACCGCCCGTTGAACAACTTGACCAGCTTGGCGCGCAAATCGCCCAGGGCAAACAACGCATGGGTATCCAGAGTACTGACTGCCAATGAAGAGCTCCTCACATCAATTACTACAGGCCATCACCCGGCCGCGTTATCGCGCCAGGTGCCAGCCTTTTCAAGTCAACGTCCACAGGACTTAGCAACCACGCCACCGATTATCCACGCGAGACGGGCCAAGCGATAAGCAGGAAATTCTTCACTCAGCCATCGTTCGGGCGCGCGGGGTAAGCTTTGGCGTGATTCCATAATGGGAACCGTAATGTCCGACATCAAAACTGCCAGAAAAGATGCGACAGCCAGCGACAGGTCCCTCAAGGAAACAGGCCTGGCCTTCGGTCGCGCATTACAGGAGAACGAATATGCCCGAAAACACTGAAATCCGTCGAGAGGCGCAGCACATTTCCTTCAAGTTCACCCCGCCAAACCAGGCGCGCTTCATCGTCGTGCCTGCCGGTGTCGCATTCTTTCATATCACCGAAAGCACCACAGGCAGGGTCAGGGGCTTTCGCCAACGCCATCAGGACGCCTGCGAGCTGGCCCGCCAACTGGAAGGTTGACGCCCTCAGGCCACCTCGCCCCGCGCCAACTGCGCCAACCAGGCGGCCTGGCACTCCAGCGCTTCGCCACGGCTGGCAAAGGCGGTGCCACGCCGTTCGCCATTGACCAGTACCACCCAGCACACCCGCTTGCCCAACGCCTGCAAAGAGGCTGGAACACCTGTGCCGATCATCACTGCCACATCGACTTGGCTATTCATAATTCCCTCCGGAATTTAATTAGCAACCTAACGATATGACCATGATACGTCCTGCTGGCTCCAGGAAAAAGCCCATGCAGGTAGAGCTGTGTTGCATCAAAGGCAACAAATCGGCTCAATCAAGCCCGGGTTCGGGGCGGTAGCCCAGGCGCAGGCCACCCCAGTGGCGCCCCTTGACGTAGATCGGCACCGACAGGTCATGCATCAGCTCACCGGTGTCGCGGGTATAGGTCTGCAGCAATACCCGCTGCTGATGGCTGCCGCAGCGGATGCCGGTCCGGTCGTCGAAGGTACGCTTGCTGCGGTTATGCGCCGTGTCCTGTACCGGGTCGCCGGTCAGTGGCTGATTGAAGGCGTTGTTGTGGGTCGGTACATAGCCCTGCTGGGTACAGGCGATGGCATAGACCAGCCCCTCATGCAGCAGCAGCGGTTCCTGGATCTGCGGCAATACCGTGTCGGTGTAGTGGTCGAAGCGCGTGCTGAAACGTGGCGGCTGCATGCCGGCAATCGGCCGGTACTGGCGGTCGAACAAATCCTCCAGCGTCACCCGCCCCTGATCGATGTCAGCCTCGAAACGTTCGCCAATATGCCGTGCCCCACCTTGCGCCAGCTCGAACACCCGTTGGTGATAGGCGTCCAGCCCGACCTCGGCCAGGCGCTCGCTGAGGTGCTCGACCTGACCTTCCATCTGCACCGCGGCCTGGGCCAGGCGCCGTGTTTGCTGGTCGCTCACCGCCAGGTCGCTGCGTACCTGCGCCACTGCCTGGAACAGGGTATCAAGCTGGGTACGATTGGTCTGGGTGCCCGCGGCAATGGCGCCGACCTGCCCTTCAACGCTGGCGGCCAGGCCGGCGATCTGCGCCAGCTGCCCGCCGGTCTGCTCCACCTGCGCCACGCCACTGCCCAGGTCATCGGCCAAGGCGCGGATCTGCGTGACCACCTGGGCGGTGCGTTCCTGGATATCGGCCACCATCTGCCCCACTTCCTGGGTGGCGGTGGCGGTACGCCCGGCCAGGCCGCGCACTTCATCGGCGACCACGGCAAAACCGCGGCCGTGCTCACCCGCCCGCGCCGCCTCGATGGCGGCGTTGAGCGCCAACAGGTTGGTCTGGCTGGCGATGGTCTGGATCACCAGGGTCACCCGGGCAATGTCCTCGCTGCGCAGGTGCAGCGCCTCGATCAGCTCACGGCTGGCGGTAGCGCGCTGGCTCAGGTCGTGCATGCACTGGATCGACTCGGCCAGCACCGCACTGCCGGCGACACTGCTGCCATGGGCCGAGCGTGCGGCTTCCAGGGCCTGGTGACTGAGCTGGGCACTGGCCTGTTCAGTGGCGATCATGATCTCGGCGCTGCCGACGATCTCCTCGGCCGCACCCAGCTGCGATTGCACCCGCGCAGCCAGCTGCTGCGCCGAGTAAGCCACCGCAGCGGCCGACAGCGCATTGTGGCTGGTGCCCCGGGCCAGTTGCGCAATCAGGTCATTGTCCTGCGCAGCCACCTGCACCTGCGTCGTTACCGGTGCACGCCGCAGATGAGGCAGCCACAGCACCAGCAGGGCCGACGGCAAGGCCAGGTACAGCGCCAACCCGGCGTAAGCCTGGGCCGTCAACAGCGCGCACAGTACGCCACCCTGCAGCAAGGCGATAGCAACAGCCAGCCGAGTTCCTTCTCGCATCATCTTCGTGGTCCGTCCGCGTGTCGTTATTGTGACGTCATTAAACGCCACCATAACGCCACTATCCATAGTCCCTTGGATGTATGACGATCACGCTTGATGCAAGGCAAGAAAACACAAAGGCCCCAGGGATCGCTCCGTGGGGCCTTGCGCAGTGCGCCGAGTGTCAGATCTGCCGCTGGTGGCGGTCGAGCTGCTCGTGACGCTCCTGGGCTTCGATGCAGTACTTGGTGGTCGGGCTGATCAGCAGGCGCTTGAGGCCGATTGGCTCGCCGCTGTCGTCGCACCAGCCGAAGCTGTCGTCACCGATACGGTCCAGGGCCATCTCCAGCTGCGGCAGCAGGCGCTGATCGCGGTCGATGGCATTGACCAGCCAAGTGCGCTCTTCCTCGACCGAGGCCACGTCAGCCGGATCCGACGGGGTATCCAGGCCTTCGATGGCAGTGCGGTTGAGTTCGATGCGCTCATGCGTCTCGACTTTCATCGCTTGCAGCAGCTTGGTAAAGAACACCAGTTGGTCGGCATTCATGTAGTCATCGGCCGACATGGCCAGCAACTGTTCCTTGGTCATCGATTTCTCTATGAAAAAATGTGCATTTGGGCGATTCGAGTGCCGCCGATGATGGCTCATCGGCAGCGGAATTCTTCAAGCGCCAACCGGCACTCTTTTACAGGGGGCGGAAGTCTAAGGTGCCAAGCGGCAAGGGGCAACAGAAATGACGGCGGATTTGACCGAAACACCGAGGAATCCGCCCATTGGTGCCGTGTTTTTTATGGCTGACGCCGCTGCGGCGCTCGATTACGCAATATGCCGCAACAAATGCCGGCGCGCGCCCCCATGAATGCCGCCTGCGCTCGAACAGGGTGGCAAACCAATACCACCTGGCCCTTGCCAACCCGCGGCCAACTGTGTGTTCCATCATCAAGGAGCACACTTAATGGATCTGCACCAACGGATCGTTGCACTGAGCACGCTGGACTGCGCCGTCGCCCGCCGCTTCCAGGACCGCCCCGTGTTGCACGCGGTTGCTGGCCGTCTGCTGGTCGAGCAATGGCAGCAACGCCAGCTCGGTCATGGCCACGACCCCCTTGCCCTCTACCTGATCAGCCGACCTGTGCGTGGCGCCAATGCCTGGATAAGGCCGCTGTCGATGGTATTGATCGAGCGCTTCTGCCGGCGCGCAACGCTCAATCTGACCGAAGGCGAGGACTTCATCAGCAGCCACCCACTCGACGATCCGGCTCATGCGCTGGATATCGACCTGCATCCGGTCGAGCTATTGATCAACGAATGTGGGCCGTTCGTCGTCGAACGCCACCGCGAGGAGCTGGTGCAGTACTGGAGCACATTCGACAGCAGCGGACAGACGCCCTGGCAGTGGTACGCCCGTTACCTGGAACAGCAGCTCGGCCATGCCATCGACAGTCGCAAGGACGATGGCCGCCTGACCAGCAGCGAGATAGATCTCGCCAACCAACTGCGCAACGTGCCCGGCGAGGCCGGACAGCACAACAGCTCGACCATCACCCACCTGCTGACCGACCTGTCGGACAACGGCAAGATCGACCTCGATCTGGGCAGCGCCCTGTTGCTCGAACACGGCGGCGACACACCGGTCACCCTGCTCTACACCCTGGTCGGCAAGCTCCTGGCCTTTCCCTCGCGGCGGGCGATGCTCGATATCATCGCTCGCCTGTGGCCCGAGAGCCCGATACCGGGCCCGCGCAAGGTTCAGCTCGCGCCCACCGCCGACGTCCCCTTCGAAATCCAGGCGCTGGGCCTGTTGCACCAGCAGTTGCAAGTACTGCACAGCCGCTCGCAACAGTACTTCAGCCAAGGCCATGCCTTGGCGCTCAGCCACAACCTGGATCGCCTGACCTCGATGGTAGAGCTGTGCAACCGCGACGAGCGCAGGCAGCGCAAGACCCTCGCCCAGCGCCTGCCGGACTGGCTGCAGAACGCCTCCGACGGCAACCAGTTGCACTATGCGCGCATGCTGGTCGACGTCGCGCAAGGCTACAAGGATGCCCAGGGCAGGTTCTGGCTCGACGGCATCGATACCGCCCAGGCGTATGCCAATCGGCAGCTGGCCCTGCGCCTGAACACCGACCACCCCGACAACAACATCGACCCGCAGGCCATCCGGGTGGTCAACCTGCAGACCCACGCCGGCGCCTTGGCCGGCCAGGACAACCTGATAATCACCGGCACCCCCCACCGGGTCGAGTTCAGCCTGGCCGACCTGGCCATCGGCAACCTCGGCCTGCTCAAGCCCGGGCGCGTGGAGCTGAGCGCCAGCGATGGCGCCTCCCTGCCGGCTTGGCTGAACCGCGGCTACATTGAGCGGATCGTCAGCGAGCTGGACATCGGCAGCAGCTACCCGGCCATGTTGCGCGACAAGTTGCTCGATGACGCGGCAGGCAAGCGGGAGCGCCAGGCACTGCTCGGCGCCCAGCTGCGCAACCAGCTGCCGGCGCTGGCCATGGAACTGCACCTGCGTGACCAAGGTATCAGCAAGGACTGCGTCGAGCGGGTAGGCGACATCTTCACGCCCGCCGTCGAGGACGACGCCGACCACTGGGTTTTGCGCCCCCTGGGACTGCTCCGGCGCACAGACGCAGCCCCCGACATGCTGCTCAACACCTGGTTGATCGAAGCGGCAAGCCCCGAGAAAGGCCCCTGCCTGCTCTACCGTCCGCTGCATGCCCAACCGCTGCAACAATTCGACGATCGACTGGCACTGCTGGTGGCGATGGGCACGCCTGGCGAGCTGCAGGACGACCTGCTGGCCCGTCTGCCCGCCGAGGCACGCCGAGTCTACGACCATGGAGGGATCACCGAGCCGCACCTGTTCTACCCGCTGGACGATACCTTCGCCGTACCCTTCGGCCGCCCTGCGCCGGCCTCGCTGAACGTCGCCCCCGCCGTCGTCGACATTGGCCAGGCCATCTACCTGGCGAGCGTCGAGGAATCGATCCAGCGTTTCGCGGCCCATTCGGCAACCACCGCCGAAACCCGCTGGAACAGCCGCCTGCAACTAGGCTGGCTACTGTTCAACACTGTGCTGCCACTGGCCGGGAGCACCTTGGGTAAAGTGGCATGGCTGGCCCAGATGGAGATCGCCCTCGCCCAGCTCTTCGAATCCGACAGCACCCGCGACCCCAGCGGGCATCGCCTGGCCATGGTCAACCTGCTGGTGAATATTGCCCTGCTGCTGCTTTCCCACACCGCCTTGCAGTCGCGACTCGAGGAAGGCCAGGAAGCCTCGCTGCCGGCCCAGTCGACACCCATACCGATGGCACCGTTGGTCGAGATCGACACGCCCGAGACCACCCTGAACTTCCACTGGTCGCACGCCAGCCGCAGCCTTAGCGCCACGCAACGCGCCACCTTGACCCAGCTGCGTGGCAAAGAGCCGCTGCATACCCTCGGCACCCCGATTCCGTATGGCCCGCTGGCCGGCCTGTACCTGGCACGGGACAAGTTCTGGGTACAGCTCGAGGGCGCGGTCTATCGCGTGGTGCTGGATGATTCCACCGAACAGCCACGGATTGTCAGCGACACCGCCGAGGAGATACTCGGGCCATGGCTCATGCGTGACGAAGCGGGACGCTGGCAGCTCGACCTGCGCCTGCGCCTGCTCGGCGGCATGCCATCGGGGTCACGTATCGCCAGACTGCGCGAAGAAAAGAAGCAGACCCTCGCCACCCTGGACGAAAGCATCGGCCAGGCGACCCGAGAGGGTCTCGAGCAACTGCGGGCCATCAATGCCAGCGCCCGAACCTTGAGCGACGACAGCGACCCTGAGGTGCTGCAAAGCTACCTGCAAAGCTGTCAGCGTGTATCCGCGCATTGGGCGCTGCAGTTGCAGCGCCTTAACCAGTACAACGCCCTGCAGCCTCGGCCCAACTTCAAGATCGAGCGTGCCAACGCCCTGTCCCAGCGCACATTCAGCGAGCGCCTCGTCAACCTGACGCTGCACCGCCTGTACGCCCCCGCGCGCACGCAACTGGCACGGTTTCTCGAAGAACACCAGGCGCACATGTCGCCGACAGACCTGAACATCTACAGCACGCGCCTGGCCAGCCTGTCGCCCCTGATCGACCAGATGGTGGCCAACGCCGATGCCATGCATGAGCTGCATCAGGAAATGAACAAGTTGACCAACCGCGGCCAGGACAGCATCCAGGCCATGTTCGATCGAATCAACCAGTCATGGCCGAGCCCCGAGTACCGGATCAACAGTCGCTACCGGCGCCTGGAGAATCGGTTCAACCGCCTGTTCGTGCTGCACCCGTTCAAGGATGGCGAGCTCAGGCCCCGAGGTTTCTGGCTCAAGCGCGCCAACGCCAACGTTGCCCTGGTCGTAGCCCAGCTCAAGCGCCTGGCCAGCCTCGATCAGCCCAGCGACGAGCTTGCCTCGCGCTTGCTCAGGGCCATCGGCGAGCTGCTCAACCAGGCCAGGCGACAACTGGGTAACTTCAAGGCACTGGCCCAGGACGAAGACTCGCTCCCGCTGCTGACGCTGATCGATGAAGACCTGGACTACCTCCAGGCAAAAGTGCACCTGGAACTGAGCGAGTACCCGGCTTACCCCGCCACCACCACCTTGTCGCAATTGCGTCAGCGGACACCGGGCCTGATCGAGACCAGCGAACACGGCTTGCTGCTCGGGGTGCCCCACGAGGGCGACGCCTCGATCATCGACATACCCGAGGCTGACGGCCAGGGCAGCACACGGTCCTATCGCCAGGAACAGGACGGTTGGGTCGAGATCCCACCCGCGCCATCCCCGCAAAAACCCAATGGCGACAGCTTGAAGAAACTGCTCAAGGCCAGCGACAAGCTGATGTCCCGCGCCCGCGCCGAACTCACGCAGTTGCAAGGCACCCGCAGCGACAGTTACCTGCCCGTGGAAATCCACGACCTGCTGAGCAGCCAGCAACAGCGCTTGATAGAGCAGGCGGATGCCATCGAGCGGCACTTGACCGCCGACAACCAGAGTGACGAAGCCGCCGGCGATCGGGACGCGGCGCAGGTCACCAAGGCTCTGAACGACCTGAGCCTGAGCCTGGGCGACCAAGCCAGGAGCCTGCGTATCCAGGCCGCCTTGCGCCAGCGGCCAAGGATGGGCGAGGTGCAATTCCTGGTGGACAGCGGCGAGGCGACGATCCATGCCATCGGCAACCGCACGCTGTTGGCGAAAGTGAAGGGACGCCCGGCCGACTACCTGGACGAATACAGCATCCGCCACCAGGGCCAGGACCTCTGGTACGCCCACTTCCACTACCCGGCGCTGGACACCCCGCGCGAGCAGTTTCTCGCCGGCCACCTGAAAACGGCCAGCCAACGCCATGCCCGGGGCCAGAGCGTGCCAGACCCAGCCAGCGGCCGCGCTGTGGAGGTCTACCGCGCTCCCGTGTCCGTGGCCGCTGCGACCAGGTATTTCTTCAACCGCTGAAAAAAGGCGGGGCGCCCAGCAGAGCGCCCTGCCCTCAACGGTCCTTGAACTGCGCCTCGCGCTTGGCGATGAACGCGGCCATGCCTTCCTTCTGGTCCTCGGTGGCGAACGCCGCATGGAACACCCGGCGCTCGAAACGCACGCCCTCGCTCAGGGTCACTTCGAAGGCGCGGTTGACGCTCTCCTTGACCATCATGCTGACCGGGATCGACTTGCTGGCAATGGTCGCGGCCACCTTCAGCGCCTCTTCCAGCAACTCGGCCTGCGGCACGATGCGCGCCACCAGGCCCGCACGTTCGGCTTCCTCGGCCCCCATCAGGCGGCCGGTCAGGCACAGCTCCATGGCCTTGGCCTTGCCCACAGCGCGGGTCAGGCGCTGGGTGCCGCCCATGCCCGGCAGCACGCCGAGGTTGATTTCCGGCTGGCCGAACTTGGCGTTGTCGGCGGCCAGGATGAAATCACACATCATCGCCAGCTCGCAGCCACCGCCCAGGGCGAAGCCGGACACCGCGGCGATGATCGGCTTGCGCCGGTTGGCGACGCGGTCGGCGTCGCTGAACAGGTCTTCGACGTAGATCTGCGGGTACTTCAGGTCGGCCATTTCCTTGATGTCGGCGCCGGCGGCGAAGGCCTTGGCGGAGCCGGTGAGCACCACGCAGCCGATGTTCGGGTCACGCTCGAGCTGGTCCAGGGCCTGGTTGATCTCGCCGACGATCTGCGCGTTCAGGGCGTTGAGCGCCTGCGGGCGGTTGAGGGTGATCAGGCCGACCTTGCCATGGATGTCCAACAGGATGGTTTCGAATGCCATGCAGACTGCTCCTTCAAAGATTGCGCGCAATGACCATGCGCTGAATGTCGCTGGTGCCTTCGTAGATCTGGCAGACCCGCACATCGCGGTAGATGCGCTCCAGCGGGAAGTCGCTCAGATAGCCATAACCACCGAGCGTCTGCAAGGCATCCGAACAGACCTTTTCGGCCATTTCCGAGGCGAAAAGCTTGGCCATCGAAGCCTCCACCAGCGCCGGGCGCCCGGCATCGCGCAGGGCCGCGGCATGCAGCACCATCTGCCGGGCCACGGCAATTTTCGTCGCCATGTCGGCCAGGCGGAAGGCCACGGCCTGGTGCTCGATCAGCGGCTTGCCGAAGCTCTGGCGTTCGTTGGCGTAGTCGCGGGCCACCTCGAAGGCGGCGCGGGCCATGCCCACCGCCTGCGAGGCGATGCCGATGCGCCCGCCTTCGAGGTTGGCGAGGGCGATCTTGTAGCCCTGCCCTTCTTCACCCAGGCGATTGGCCACCGGCACCCGCACATTGTCGAAGACGATCTGACAGGTGTCGGAGGCGTGCTGGCCGAGCTTGTCCTCGACCCGCGCCACCTGGTAGCCGGGGGCATCGGTGGGCACGATGAAGGCGCTGATGCCACGCTTGCCGGCATCAGGGTCGGTGACGGCGAAGACGATCACCACACCGGCGTTCTGCCCGGAGGTGATGAACTGCTTACTGCCGTTGAGCACGTAATGGTCGCCGTCCAGGCGCGCACGGGTCTTCAGGCTGCTGGCGTCGGAGCCGGCCTGGGGTTCGGTCAGGGCAAACGCGCCAAGCATTGCACCCGTGGCCAGCGGCGTGAGGAACTGCTGCTTTTGCGCCTCGCTGCCGAACTTGAGGATCGGCACGCAACCCACCGAGTTGTGCACGCTCATGATGGTCGAGCAGGCACCGTCACCTGCGGCGATTTCTTCCAGGGCCATGGCGTAGGCCACATAGCCCGTATCGCTACCACCGTACTGCTCCGGCACCAGCATGCCGAACAGGCCAAGCTCGGCCATTTCCTCGATCGCCTCCTTGGGGAAGCGATGCTCCTTGTCCCATTGCTCGGCGAACGGTTTCAAGCGCTCCTGGGCGAAAGCACGCACGGCGTCGGCGATCTGTTGTTGCTCGTCAGTTACCAACATGGCTCACCTCAGTACAGGCATTCGACGGCCATGGCCGTGGCCTCGCCACCGCCGATGCAGATGGCCGCCACGCCACGGCGCAGGTTGTTCTGGCGCAGAGCCGACAACAGGGTCACCAGGATGCGTGCGCCCGAAGCGCCGATCGGGTGGCCCAGGGCACAGGCGCCGCCGTGGATGTTGACCTTGTCGTGGGGCAGGTCGAGGTGCTTCATGGCGGCCAGGGTGACCACGGCGAAGGCCTCGTTGATCTCGAACAGGTCAACCTCCGCCAGGTCCCAGCCGGTGCGTTTCATCAGCTTGTCGATGGCGCCGATGGGGGCGGTGGGGAACAGCGCCGGGGTGTCGGCGAAAGCCGCGTGACCGTGGATCACCGCCAGCGGCTTGAGGCCGCGTTTCTCGGCCTCCGAGCGACGCATCAGCACCATGGCCGCGGCGCCGTCGGAGATCGAGCTTGAGTTGGCAGCGGTCACGCTGCCGCCTTCGCGGAAGGCCGGCTTGAGCTGCGGGATCTTGTCCAGGCGCGCCTTGGGCGGCTGTTCGTCATCCTTGATGATGCGTTTTTCCCTGCCCTCGGTGACTTCCACCGGCACGATCTCGGCAGCGAAGCGGCCGTTGTTGATGGCGTCCTGCGCCCGGGTCAGCGAGGCGATGGCGAAGTTGTCCTGTGCCTCGCGGCTGAATGCGCCGTTCTGCGCGCAGTCCTCGGCGAAGGTGCCCATCAGCCGGCCCTTGTCGTAGGCGTCTTCCAGGCCGTCCATGAACATGTGGTCGATGATCTTGCCGTGGCCCATGCGGTAGCCGCCACGGGCCTTGTCCAGCAGGTAGGGCGCATTGGTCATGCTCTCCATGCCACCGGCGACGATCACCTCGGCGCTGCCGGCCAGCAGTTGGTCATGGGCCAGGATCGCCGCCTGCATGCCCGAGCCGCACATCTTGTTCAGGGTGGTGCAGGTGGTGTGCTTGTCCAGGCCGGCGCCCAGGGCGGCCTGGCGTGCCGGGGCCTGGCCTTGCCCGGCGGGCAGCACGCAGCCGAACAACACCTCCTGGACACTGGCGGCATCGATACCGGCGCGCTCCACGGCGGCGCGGATCGCCGCGCTGCCCAGCTGCGCCGCGGTCAGGCTCTTGAGGTCGCCCTGCAGGCCGCCCATGGGCGTGCGCACGGCGCTGACGATTACGATCGGGTCATTGGCGAGGGTCATGTTCATTGCTCCTTATTTGGCAGCCATGCGCAGCGCGCCGTCGAGGCGGATCACCTCGCCGTTGAGCATGCTGTTCTCGATGATGTGGCGGGCCAGCGCGGCGTATTCCTGCGGGCGGCCCAGGCGCGGCGGGAATGGCACCCCGGCAGCCAGGGACGCGCGCACTTCCTCGCTCATGCCGGCCATCATCGGGGTTTCGAAGATGCCCGGGGCGATGGTCATCACGCGGATGCCAAAGCGCGCCAGTTCACGGGCAGCCGGCAGGGTCAGGCTGGCGATCGCGCCTTTGGACGCGGCATAGGCGGCCTGGCCGATCTGGCCGTCGTAGGCGGCAATCGAGGCGGTGTTGATGATCACCCCACGCTCACCGCCTTCGTCGGCCTGGCCCTCGGCCATGGCCGCGGCAGCCAGGCGCAGCAGGTTGAAGCTGCCGATCAGGTTGACGTTGATGACCTTGGCGAAGCTGCCCAGGGTGTGGGGGCCGTTCTTGCCCAGCACTTTCTCGGCGCCGACGATGCCCGCGCAGTTGACCAGCCCGTGCAGGCTGCCGAAAGCGCTGACGGCAGCCTCGACCGCCGCCTGGGCGGCCTGCTCGTCGCTGATGTCGGCCACCGCGAAGCGGGCGTTGTCGCCCAGCTCACGAGCCTTGGTCTCGACGGCGGCGGCGTTCAGGTCGACCAGCATCACTTTGGCGCCGGCTTCGATGAGCATCTGCGCGGTGGCGGCGCCCAGGCCCGAGGCCGCGCCGCTGACGATGAAGTGCTTGTTCTGGATATGCATGTCGGGTTTCCTTCAGGCGCCCGCAGCGATCGGCTGCGCGGCTTGTTGTTTGGCGATTTCCTGGTTGCGCAGGATGAAGCGTTGCAGCTTGCCGCTCGGGGTCTTGGGCAGCTCGCCGACGAATTCGATTTCACGCGGGTAGGCGTGGGCGTACAGACGTTGGCGCACATGCTGGCGTAGGGTGTCTTCCAGCTCCGGGCCGGCATCGAAGCCCTTGGCCAGCACCACGAACGCCTTGATCAGCTCGGTGCGCTCGGGGTCGGGCTTGCCGATCACCGCAGCTTCAATCACCGCCGGGTGTTCGATCAGCGCGCTCTCCACGTCGAACGGGCCGACTCGGTAACCGGAGGTGGTAATCACATCGTCGCTGCGGCCGACGAAACTGATGCTGCCGTCCTGGTTGAGCTCGACGGTGTCGCCGGACAGGTAGTACTTGCCGACGAATGCCTTGGTCGGCAAGCCGTGATAGCCGGCGAACCAGCACAGCGGCGACTGCTCGCGGTCCACCGCGAGGATGCCTGGCTGGCCGGCGGGCAGCTCAACGCCCTGCTCGTCCAGCACCACGATGCGGTGGCCGGGGATGGCGAAGCCAGCCGACCCCAGGTGCACCGGGTGCTCCAGCGCGTGGTGATTGCACAGCACCATGCCCAGTTCGGTCTGGCCGTAATGGTCGTGAATGGTCACGCCCAGCTCGTCGGCGAACCAGCGGATCACTTCCGGATTGAGCGGCTCGCCGGCGCTGCTGACCACCCGCAGGCGGCCCTTGATCGGGTCGGCGAACGCCTTGCCCGCCGCAATCAGCAGGCGGTACGCGGTGGGCGAGCCGGCGAGGTTGGTGATACCAAGCTTGTCGATGAGCCGCGCACAGCTTTCGACGCTGAACGGCCCATCGTAGAAGGTGGTGGCATGGCCGAGCGACAGCGGGCCAGTGACGGCGTAATACAGGCCATAGGCCCAGCCTGGGTCGGCCAGGTTCCAGAAATTGTCGCTGGGGCGCAAGTCGATGGCGTCGCGCATGTAGCCCTGGAACGCGACGATGGCCCGCAGCGGCACCTCCAGCGGTTTCGCCGGGCCGGTGGTGCCCGAGGTGAACATCAGCAGGAAAGGGTCGTCGCCGCTGCGCATCACCGGCTCGCAGAAGCTTTGCGTCGCCGCCAGCGCCTCATGAAAATCCACCTCGCCGGCGCGCGCGCCGACGGTGATGAGCGTCGGGCAGTCCGCCACTTCGTCCAGCTTGGCGCGGTTGAGGCGATCGGTGACCACCACGCGGGCGTGGGACTGCTCAAGGCGATGCTCGATGGCCTTGGGCCCGAACGCGGTGAACAGTGGTTGGTAGACCGCGCCAAGGCGCCAGGTGGCCAGCACGGTCACCAGCAGCTCCGGGGTACGCGGCAGCAGCCCGGCGACCCGATCCCCGGGCACCACGCCCTGGGCCTTGAGCACATTGGCAAAGCGTGCGGCCAGATCACGCAACTGGTCGAAGCTGTAGCGCGCACCGTTGCCGTCGCGGTCTTCCCAGATCAGCGCAGGCCGTTCGCTGCCGGTATGACGGTCGCAGCATTCGACACAGGCATTGAGGGCAGCGAGGTCGCCATGCAGCGCCGCGCTGGCGGCCTGGGCATGGTCGAACGAACGAATGGCCTCGGCGTAATCGCGCATCGTCGGACTCCTGGTTTTTTGTTGTTGGAGTGGCACCATCGGTCCGACGATGTTCGCGCCGCCCCGGCAAGGCGGCAATGGCCAAAGCTGTCAATCTGGATGACCGGTTTGGCCGCAGCCAGACTCAACCGTGGCCGCGCTCCCAGCCCAGCAGGAACTCGCGGCTCAACTGCAGCATCAGCGCCTGCACATCCGATGCCTTTTCGATCCGCAAGGTGTCCAGGTTCAACGCGAATGCCTCGCTGGTCAGCTCCGCGCGGCGCTGCTCGAGCACCGCTTCGCGGGCGGTGTAGACCTGGTCGAGCAACTCGAAGGCCTGGGGGCGGCTGCCTCGCAGGTAGCGTTGCCAGAACGTTCGCTGGCTCAGGTGTTCGGCCAGCCGGGCCGGAGTCTCTTCGTCGAGTATCCGCCGTCCCATCTCGTCCACTTGCGCATCGCTGACTTGCGCCACCTCGGCATAGAGCATGTGCCCGGGCTGGTAGGGCAGGCCCAGGCGCTGACGCAAGCGCACGCGGTAGGCCAGGTCCACCGCCACCTGGTCGACACGCCGACCGATGCTCAAGCGCCGGGTAATGTCGCGGCGAACCAGTAGATCTAGACACTCCAGACGGTACAGGCCACGCCCCAGGCTGAACAGCTGGGCGCCACGCTCGGCGCCGCCGGCGCCCTCGGCACGGGCGATCGCCGCCTGCACCAGCAGCTCGCTGAAACGCCCGGCAACACTGTTTTCGCAGGTCAGTGGCTGAGCGGCCCTGGCGAAGACGTCCTGGCGCAGTTCCGGTAGTTGCGCCAGGCTGTCGAGCAGCGCCGACACCTGCTCGCCCAGATGCACCTTGGCCTGGGCATGGTCGGCGGTGTATTCCAGGCGGCCCAGCAGTTCGAACAGCCCATCGCTGCCCGGCATCACCGCGAGGCGGTCCCATTGCGCGGCCTGCGCGGCGCTGTCGCCAGCACCTGCCAGCCACAGCGCGCGGGTTCGCGCCGGTTCCACCCGGTACGTCGGTTCAGGCGGGTGCAAGTGCTCCTGCATCTGGTCGAGGGCAAACAACGCCTGCACATCCGCCCTGCGCAGCGGATTGCCCTGCACCAGGTAGGCACGGCGATAGGCCAGCGGCATCTGCAACACCACCGCCGGGATGCTTTCGATCCGGTTGTTGCGCAAGTCGGCGCGCTCGAGGAAACCACACAGTTCGATCCTCTCCGGCCACGCAGTGAGCCGGCAGTCTCGCAGGTTCAGGACCTTGAGCTGCGGCAACTGGTGATAATGCATCACCAGCGTTCCGATGGGGTTGTAGCTCAAGTCGAGGTGTTCGAGCGTGGGCCGACCCGCCAGCGCTTCGACGGCGTCGAGATCGAGGCGGATGTTGTTGTGGGCCAGGCGCAACCTGCGCAGTGCCGGCAGGTAGTCGATACCCGGCGGGACACCGAGCAGGTTGTTGTTGCTCATGTTCAACTCGCGCAGCTCGCTGAAGCAGCGCAGGAAATCCACTGGCACCACCGAGACCGGTGTCTCGCACAGCGTCAATGCCACGATTCGAGAAAAATCCACCTGGGGCGGCAACGCGGGCAAGGTGTGCACGCGCAGGTTGCTCAGGTCCAGGCGCTGACCAAGGAGCTGACCGTCCTCGCTCATCACCGGCTCGCCCTGCAGGCGCCAGGCCCGCCTAATACGCTCGGCGAAACGACGGCGCACGACCTTGGCGGCGTCACTGAGCTCGGCGCTGATCCAGCGTTCCAGATAGAGATCGAGCTGGGCATAGTCATCCTCGAGCTGCGTCAGCAACTGAAAGGCAGGTCCCTCTTGCTGTAGCAGGCGCGCAAGCTCTTCATCCAGCTGCCGGTCATTGAGTCCTTGGTAGAGCGCGCGCAACCGACTGCGCAGGATCCCCCCCGGTGCGGCGGCGGGTTCGCCGCGACCACTGAGCGCATAACCCACCCGTCCGTCCGGCAGGCGCCGCCCTGGGTTGAACCACGCAGCTTCCTCACGCCAACCCAACAGCCGCAGGCGCCCGCGTGGCGTCGTGGGCAACTGGCGTTGCAACGCTTCACGCAGCTGGCGCGACGGATCATCGGCAGTCAGGCCCAGCCGGGCCTGCTCGGTGGGTGTCAGCAGCGCCACGATGGCCTGGAAAATGCCGCCGGGCGCTTCGACGGGCCGCTCCAGTTCACGTCCCTGGCTATCGAAGAGACGGAACCGGCCATGGCCGTACACCAGGGTCGTGCGGGTCTGAGGTGCGGCCTGAGGGTCAATGATGGCTATCAGGCGACCACTTTCCGAACCTTGGCGCAGTTCGATGTTCACCGAACCCGGCCATTGCGGCAGGCGCGACAACAGGCTGAACACCAGTTCGCCGCAGCCGTCACTGTAACTGCTGTCCAGAAACAGTCCTTCGACTGCCCGACTGAGGTTGGCCGACTGCAACAGCGAGCGAGCCTTGAGCGCCAAGCTCAGGGGCAGGCGCGATTCGGCTTCTGCCAAGGCCCGCTGTGGTGGCTCGGTCTGCTGTGCCAGGGTGTCGACATAAGCGTCGGGCAAGCCAGGGAAATCGCGTCGGATCACCCTTTGCAAGGCATTGTCCGGCGATTGCACGGCGCTCAGGTGCTTCAGCAAGGGGCCGCGCAACTCGGGCTCGCGAAGCAGTAGTATCTGCCGCAGCGCCTGCTCATCCAACCCGGCCATCGAGGGCTGGCTCAGGCACCAGCCCTCGATGGCCGGGTCTTCAATCGATACCGTTTCACCGCGCAGGCTGGCGTAGAACCGCTCGATCCGCGCCTCGGCAGCGAAGCGTCGAACGGTGTCGCGCAAGTTGACCGGAGGGGTTCGGCCCTCCACCAGCAACCCGCGCAGTTCGTCGCCATCCATCCCGGCCACCTGCAGAACTTGCGCGGCCCGCCGGGCATCCAGCGGCTGCTCTTGCGGCCACAATCTGTCGAGCATGCGTGCGTTGTCGTCCCATTCGAGCGCACGCTCGTGGCTCAACCGCCATCCACGTCCACCATCGTGAAACACCGCCGGAGCAAACGCCTGTTGCCGGCGCGGGTGGCGCAGACGCCAAGGCCCATGCGCCATGGGACGCTGCACTTGGTAGTAGTGACCGTCTATCCGTAGCCAGCGCCGCGATCCGGCGCCGTGCATCCCGTCGTCCAGCAGCTGGGTGTCTTCGGGGTAGTCCCGATACACGCTCAGATCGCTGGACCACAGCCGATCACCGGCTTCTGCCCGGACCGGCTCCAGCCCGTCGACGAAGGCGCTGCGGGTGAAGCCCCGGGCGACGATGCCGGCACCGCCCGCCACCGCCGCGGCCACCGCAGTGGTCTCGGCCACGCCCAGCAGATGCTCCAACGCTTCATGCTGATGGCCGTGATACCAGTCGGCTGCCCCTTCATACACTTCGGACAGGACCTGCACCACCAACTGCCCAAGCAACAATTCGCCAACCCCGGGAATGAACAGGCCAGCCAGGTTGAGCAAGGTCCAGCCCGCCGTTTGCCAGGCGTCCAGTCGCGCCTTGGCCGCCGCGCGGTCGGCCTCGACGCTGGGTACCAGCAGGCGCCGGGCATCGTCCTTGATCCGGCGCACCTGTTGCTCGACCAAGCCGTTGAACACATCGCCCACCGGGTCGCTGCGCGTCGGCTGCAGGTCGGGGGCCGGATCCTGCAGACGGCCGGCGAGCTGCCTCACGAAAGCGGCGCGCTCGTCCAGGCTGACCAGCTGGCAGAAGTACTGAGCGAACCCCGGTTGACGCAACTCCTCGGCCAACCCTCTGTTCAGGTGCGCCCAAGACGCATATTTGCGTAATGCCCGCTGCGGGTCGCTGGGCAGGTAGAGCATCAGCCCACGTTCTTCGCCCTGGCCAGCATTGAACTCGACGATCAAGGCATCGGCGATCGAACGCCCCAGCACTCTCAGCAGCCCGCGCCCATGGCGCAGCCCCAGCGTGTCCAGCGCCTTGTTGCTGTCGGCCACTTCACTCAGGGCGATCTGCTCGAACGCCGTGATATCTCCCTTGAGCGCGGCGATCTCGATGGACAACCTGAGCCCGGCACGCTTGCCATCGCTGAGCAAGGCCAGGGTCGGCGGGTTGAAGACACGCTCGAGCAGTGCCTGGTAATGGCGGCCAGCATCCAGCTCACGGCAGTCGGCGACCAACCGCTGGGTATCACCGGACAACACCTGGAAGGTGCCCTGGGCCACCAGCCCGCTGCCGTCGAAGAACGAAGCGTCCTTAGGGAAGTTCTGCATCAGCCTCAGCAACCCTGCCTGGCGTCGATAGTGCGGGCCGTAGATGGGCCAGCCAGTGCCGGGCATCCGCTCGATGCGGGGTGTCACCTCCAGCCATTGCAGACGCTCGATGCCCTCGCCGGCAGGCAGGCGATCGACCAGCAGCGTGTTCATGCGCTCCTGGGCGAAGCGCTGCAATGGGATCAGCTCCACGGTGGCCGCGCGCAATCGGTCCAGTTGCTGGCGGTGGGCGTTGAATCGGTCACGCAGGCGGTTGATCTGCGCGGGTGAGGCCTGTCTCAGCCAGGCGGGCAACTGCGCACCGATCAAGTCATCGGTCGCATGGGTGATTTTCGCCAGGGCCGATGGCGCTTGGAGAAGGCTTTCAGAGGAAGTCATGGCAGTCCCTTGCTGGTTATGGAAGCCACCAGACTGCCGCCCGGCGGCGTGCGACAGCAGAGGGAAAGACACGCCAGTCAGCCCCGCAAGCCGGCACCGCCGGCCCCGGGGCGGATTGCTTGTCAGTCAGTACCGGGCAGATGCGCCTGCAGTGCTTCGCGGGTCAGACGCAACATCAGTGCCTCTTCCCCTTCGGCGTGGCGCGTCCTCAACGTATTGGCGGCTTGCACGTACTGCGCTTCAGTGACCTCCTCGGCATGGTAACGCTCGTCCAGCCGCGTCATCTGCTCCTGCAATGGCTCCAACGCTGACTCGAAGCTGTCGGCGTGAGTCTGGCGCAGGTAGGCCTCCCAGAAGTCGCGCTGGCTGATGTACAGCGCCAACGCCTCGACGTCAGTCTCGGCCGCGCGCACGACGCGCTCGGCATCATCGAGTTGCGGCTCGCCCACATAGGCCATGGCCCTGAACTGCATGGTCCGGGGCTGGCCCGGCAGCCCCAGTCGATCGGCCAGGCCGATGCGGTAGGCCAGGTTGACTTCCACTTCATCGACCGATTCGGCAGGGTAATCCTGGTGCAGCTGACGCTCGACGCGCGGCAGGTCGGCCCTGGCATAGGCATTGAGCTGATCCAGGCGATACAGCCGGCGGGCCATGCCCAGCCGCCGCTCCTGCGCCTGGGCGGCCGTGGCGCCGGCCAATTCCTGGGTCATGAACACCCGGACCTCAAGATTGCTGAAGCAGGCGATCACGCTGTCCACACAGGTGCGCCCGGACGCCGACAGGTCGAACAGCTCGCGGCGCACCTCACCGTGGACAAGCGCGGCTTCGATCATGTTCCACACCCGGTGCCCGAGGTCTTCGCGGGTCTCACGGTAGTCGCTGGTGCCGACCAGCTCGGCGAACAGCTGGAACAGCGCTTCGCCGCCCGGCTCCGCCGCCAGGTTGTCCCACTGCCCTGCCCGCTCGTCGCGCAACGTCTCGTCCTCGCCGCCCACCCAGATATCCCTGGCCTGTTCGACGCTGATGGTCCGTGAAGGGTGCGCCGTGGCGCCTTGCTCGGGAATGACCGGAAGGACCATGGGCTGGCGCTGCCCATCGAGTTGCAACAGGCGCATCTGCGTTTCGGCGGACAGCGGATTGCCCGCCAGCAGCAAGGTCTGCCTGAACTCGTGGGTCGCCTCGAAGATCTCGGGCTCAAGGCCGGCGATCAGGTTGTCGCGCAGGTCGGCCATCTCCAGGAACGGGCACCACAACAGCCGCCGCGGCAGGCGATGCAGTTGGCAGCGGCGCATGATCAGCTCGCGCAGGCGATGCAGATGGTCGACGTCCAGCGTGACATTGCCCAGCGGGTTGCGGCTCAAGTCCACCACCCGCAACTGCCCCAGCGTGCTGAACAGCGGCCCGGTCAAGCCGCCCATGCGAATGCGGTTGTCATTCAGGCGCAACTCGAAGAGCCGCGTCATGCTGCCAAGTTGCTCGGGAAAGCGGGTCAGGTGATTGTTGCTCAGGTTGCACCAGCGGGCATAAGGGAATCGCTGCAGGAACACCTGGGGCAGCGCTTCGAGCCCCAGATGAGTCAGCACCAGGTCGGTGACATGAGGGAAACTCACGCCCTCAGGTAGTTCGGGCAACGTCTGCACAGGGACGCCGATGATGCTCAGGCGCATGCCATAGTCGACACCGCGCCGATTGACCAGGCGCTCGCCCTGGTGGCGCCAGCAACGGCGCAGCTCATCGCCGACTTGTCGCCGCGCGACCTCCTGCGCCGGCACTTGCGCCTCCCACTCACGCAGTGCCTGGGCCAGGCGCTGGTAAGTCGCCTCCTCGCGCAGCAGGCGGGTGAGCGCCGCCTCGGTCGACTGGCGGAACTGCGCCAGGTAAGTCTCGACTTCGGCCTGGTCGAAACCAGGGTACAGGGCACGCACCCGATCACGGAACAAGGTTTCGGCCGAGGACGCCAGGTCTTGGCCGCACAGCAGGTAGCCCACCCGCCCATCCGGCAGCCTGCGGCCGGGATTGAACCAGGCATCGTGCTGACGCAGGCCCAACTGGCTGGCGATACGGCGCCGCGAATCGGGCAGCCAGGCGCGCAGGTCGGCGCGCAGCGTGAGCCAGCCCTGCGCGCCATCCCAGCCCAGGCGCTCGCGGTCGGCCAGTGGCAACACCGCCAGCAACGCCTGCTCCCAACTGTGCGGCGCAGGCACCTCGACCGTCGAGGCACGCCCATCGTTGTACAGCCGGAACTGGCCATTGCGCCGGACCAGCGTGGTGACACCCAGCTGTCGGTCTTCAGGGTGGATCATCGCCAGTCGCCGCCCGTGTTCGCTGCCTTCGCGCAGCTCCAGGTTGACACGGTTGGGCCAGCCAGCCCTGGACGAGAGCAGGCCGAACACCAGGTCGAGGGTTTCGGCCCGATAACCGTTGTGCAGGTAGAAGCCCTCCAGCGCACGCGTGAGCCGTGCTTCCTGAAGCAACGCGCGAGCTTTCTCGGCCAGGTCCAGTGGGATCCTCTGCTCATCGGCCATACGCACACGCTCGGCCTCGCTCGCCTGCCTAAGCACGGCACTGGCATAGGCATCGGGCAGGCCGGGAAAATCGCGTTTTATCAGGTTGCACAGCGGGTCCGGGGCCAGGTAACGGGTGGAGAAATGCTCCAGCAGTAGTTCGCGCAGCAGCGACTCATCGTCCAGCACCGCCTGGCGCTGCCCGCCCTCGTCCATCCCGTGACTGTCCAACTGCGTCAGGCACCAGTCGAAATAAAGGTTACCCGAGGCAGACACCTGGCCCTGGTGCAGCTGGACGAACAACGCGTCTACACGGGCATCCACCTCGAAGCGCTCCAGCGTGTCACGCAAGGTAACCGGCAACGCGCGGCCCTCCACCAGCAAGCCTCGCAAACCGTCCTCGTCGACACCCGCCACCTTGAGCATGGCGTCGATGCGCTGGGCGTCGTACCCGACCGCCTTGGGCCACAGCACCTCGAGCATTCGAGCAGCCCCTTGCCACTCCAACGGCCTGGCGCTGCGCAGGCGCCAGGCCTGTTCACCGTTGAACTCCAGCTCCGGCCCATGGGCCTGCGCGCGCGAGGGGTGACGCAGCCGCCACGGCCCCTCTGGGCGCAGCTGGTGAACCTGGTAGAAGTGCCCTTCATGCCGCCACCACTGGCCCAGGCCATCGCTGAACAGGCCATTGCTGGCCAGGCGGGCGCCTGCGGGCAGCACCTCGACCCGATACGGCGCCAGGTCATCGGCCCACAAGCGGTGCTTCCCCTCCTCGACCGCGACGGGTTTCAGGCCGTCGACGAAGGCGCTGCCGGTAAAACGTCGCGCGGTCACGGCACCACCGACCACCAACGCATTGACGCTGACGGTCTCGGCAACATTGAGCATGTGCGCCAACGCTTCATGATCCCGCCCCTTGGCCCAGTCCGCGAAGCCTTCGTAGACCTCGCTCAAGGTTTCCTGAACCATCTTCGCCAACAGCAGCTCGCCGATGCCTGGCACGAAGAACGCCGCCAGGTTCAGGGCGGCCATGCCCGCCGCCTCGAACGCTTCGCGTCGCCGCCTGGAAGCCGCGACGTCAACGTCCGCCGTCGGCACCGCCAGCAATCGCGCATCTTGCCTGATGCGCTGGACATGCTGCTGGGCCAAGGCCCTGAACGGATCGATCCCACTGACCAATCCCTTGGGTTCCAGGTCCGGGCGCGTGTCGCCAGCGCGCGTGCGCAGCGTGGTGACGAAGGAAGCGCGTGCCATCAAACCGACGCGTGCGGCCAGATAAGCGCGCAGGACCGGCCGTTTCACCTGCTCACCCAGACGCTGCTTGAACTGCGCCCAGGATGCGTGCCATTCGAAGGCCCTGTCCGGCGCCTGCGGCAGGTAGGCAAGCAGCCCCACCACTTCGCTGCCCGCCTGGTCGTCCTGGAGCACGAACAGCAGTGCTCCATCGATCGGGCACCCCAACAGGCTGAGCCGCTGCACGCTCACATACCGGCTGCGTTCATCGCTGATCGTCTCGCCCTCACAAGCCTGGCGCACCAGGTTCAGGTCGGCTTCGCACAGCAGCTGCCGGAGTGCGGCGATCTCCGCCTCGACACCCAGCCCGAGGCGCAGGTCGTCAGCCAACCGGGCGACGAAATCGGCGTCGAGCCTTGCTTGCAGATGCGCCTGGTAACGCTGGCCGACATCCAGCACCCGGCATCGTGCCACCAGCGCCTCGAGGGATACCGACAATGGGCGCTCCGGCCCTGCGCCACCGTCATTTGCGACCTGCACCAGCTGGGTGCCCTCGAAGAAGCGCTGGGATGCCTCGAAGTTCTGCAGCAAGCGCTGCAAGGCCGGTTCACGCATGCTACTGCGGGTGATACGCCCACCCGCCATGCCCAGGTCGGGAAATGGCGACGGGTCTCGCTCGTAGCGCTGAAAAACCTCTTCCCACTGCAGGTTGCGCAGCGGCTGCGACACGCCAAGCTGGGTCGCCAACTGGTGCTCGAACAGCTGCGTGGCGAAGGCGTCGAGCGACTCGATGCCGCGCCAGGCCGCCTCCAGGTACTCCTGGCTGCGCCGGTGCGCCTGGAAGCGTCGACGTAATACGCGGACTTGCTCCGGGCTGGCGTTCTTCAGCCAATCGGGCAGTTGCGACGCGATGAAGTCATCGATGGCCGAGTCGATACGGGTGAGTTGCCTGTCTGGCATGAGGGTCACTCCCTGTGTGATGGAAGCGACCACGCTGCCCGTTCGGCGCGCGATCGGGCAGCGGGAAAGCTGTCCGCTCAGCCCAGGGCGCCGCCCTGCTGCGCCAGTGCCCGGTAGTGTCCGGGATTGCAGCCGAACCACTTGCGAAAAGCCTTGTAGAACGAGCTGCTATCGGCGAACCCCAGACGCTCGGCAACCTGCGCCAGCCCCAGGTCGGCCTCGGCCAGCCAGGTGATTGCCAGCTCACGGCGCACGCTGTCCTTGAGCCCCTGGTAGGTCTGCCCCTCCTCGGCCAGGCGCCGGCGCAAGGTGGAAGCCGACACGCAGAGGCTGGCCGCCAGCCGCTCGGCATCCGGCCAGGTGGCGGGGTCGAGGCTGCGCAAATGCGCACGCACGCGCCGCCCCAGGCTCTCGGGATCGCGGTACCTGACCAGAATGTTGCCCGGAGCCTCGGCGAGAAAGCGCCGCAGCTCATCGTCGTTGCGCTTGAGCGGCAGGTCCAGGCAGTCGGCGGCGATGATCATGCGCGTGCGCGGGCGGTCGAACTGCAGGTTCTCGGAGAACATCACCCGATAGTCGTCGCAGAACGGCGGCTCGGGGCAGCGCAGGTCGATGGCCAGGATCGGGATGCGCCGCCCGGCCAGCCAGCAGGCCACGCCGTGGACGATCATCCAGAAGGTGAAGTAGGTGAAGGCGCGGCGGGGCTCGTCACGGGGTTCGTTGATGACGATCTCTGCCAGGCTCTGCTGACGCACCAGCCCCGGCTGCAAGTCTTCGAGCATCAGGCCGAGGAAATCCAGGGCGGTGCGCAGGCCTTCGGCCAGGGTCGGCTGAGCCATGGCCGCCCGGCACAGGAACGCCAGGCTGCCGCTGCGCAGGCCGCGCGGGTCCATGGCGAAGAATTCGTCGTTGCAGCGTCGCGCCAGCAGGCGCCACAGCTGCGCATAGGACTCGGCGCTGACCCGCGCCTGCGGCAGGTCCAGCTGCGTCGCGTCGATCCCGGCGCGGGCCAGCAGGGCCGCGTCCGGCTCCCCCGCCGGGCAAGTCTGCAACAGTGCCTCACGCACCAGTTGCATGGAGATGGTGTCTTTCTCGCTCATCGAGTGTCCGTCGTGCTCTGTGCCGGCCATCTTAAAGCCTGTCAGACGCTGGCGGCCAGGCCGAGGAACGCCTGGATCAGGCGCAGTTCGCGGCGCCGGTCCAGGCAGCCGATCATGTGTTGGTTGACCAGGCCCGCACCGCTCAAGGGGCGCGCCACCACCCGTGGATCATGGGCTACCTCGGTGGACGACACCACGCCGATACCCAGCTCGGCGGCCACGGCCTCGGTGACCGCCTCTCGGCTGTCCAGTTCCAGCAGCACCCGTGGCTGCACACGGCCCTCGGCACAGGCCTTGTCGAAGGTGCGCCGGGTGGTCGAGCTTGGCTCGCGCAAGACCATGATCTGCTTGTCCAGTTCGGCCAGCGGCAGGTCGCCGTCGGCCTTGGCCCAGGCATGCCCCACCGGCAACAGTGCACACAGGCGCGACTCGCACAGGCTCTGCAGGTGCAGGCCCTTGCGCGGCTCGATCTCGGTCAGCACCGCGACATCGGCATGTTCGGACAGCAACGCCGCCAGGGTCTCCTGGGCATTGCCCAGGCGCAGGTTGACGGTGATGCCGGGGTAGCGCTCGCGCAGCAACGCCAGCATCGGCATGACCCGGTGCGGCCCGTCGGCGGCCACCTCCAAGCGCCCGGTCAGCAACTGGCGGTTGGCCTCGAGCATCGCCTGGGCTTCCTCGGCCAGGCCGAACATGGCCCGGGTGATGGCCGCCAGCCGAGTGCCCTCCTCGGTCAGCTCGACCCGCCGCGCGGTGCGCCGCAGCAAGGTGATCTGGTAGTGCTCCTCCAGCGCCTTGACGTGCCCGGTGACCGCCGGCTGGCTGATGAACAGGCGCTCGGCGGCGCGGGTAAAGCTGCCCTCACGGGCCACGGCATCGAAGGCGCGGAGCTGGAACAGGTTCATATCTATCGGCCTGACTTATGGCTGGCATAACAACAAACAATTTGAATGATGGACTGGCGAATTGCAACCTAGCCCCCATAAGTTTCCAGCCCACCGCATGTGAGGAACCACGGAATGAGCAACGCCCCGATCCTGCTGACCCCCGGCCCCCTGACCACCTCGATCCGCACCCGCCAAGCCATGCTGGTGGACTGGGGCTCCTGGGACCGCGACTTCAACCAGCTGACCGCCAGCGTGTGCGAACAGCTGCTGGCGATCATCGACGGTGCCGCCAGCCACCACTGCGTGCCCCTGCAAGGCAGCGGCACCTTCGCCGTCGAAGCAGCCATCGGCACCCTGGTACCGCGTGACGGCAAGGTGCTGGTGCTGATCAACGGCGCTTATGGCCAGCGCCTGGCGAAGATCTGCAAGGTGCTGGGCCGCCAGTACAGCACCTTCGAAACCGCCGAGGACCAGCCGACCACCGCCGAGGACGTCGACCGTCTGCTGGCCGCCGACCCGAGCGTTACCCACGTGGCGCTGATCCACTGCGAGACCAGCACCGGCATCCTCAACCCGCTGCCCGAGATCGCCCAGGTGATCAAGCGCCACGGCAAACGCCTGATCATCGACGCCATGAGCTCGTTCGGCGCGCTGCCCATCGATGCCCGTGAAGTGCCGTTCGAGGCGCTGATCGCAGCGTCCGGCAAATGCCTTGAAGGCGTACCGGGGATGGGCTTCGTTTTCGCCGAGAAAAACGCGCTGGCCGCCGCCGAAGGCAACGCCCATTCCCTGGCCATGGACCTGCAGGACCAGCACGCCTACATGGCCAAGACCGGCCAGTGGCGCTTCACTCCGCCGACCCACGTGGTCGCCGCGCTGCATGAAGCACTGCAGCAATACGTTGAGGAAGGTGGCCTGCCCGCCCGCCATCAGCGCTACGCCGACAACTGCAAGACCCTGCTCGACGGCATGGCGAAGATCGGCCTGCAGAGCTTCCTGCCCGCCGAGATCCAGGCGCCGATCATCGTCACCTTCCATGCCCCGAAAGACCCGCGCTACCAGTTCAAGGACTTCTACGAGCGGGTCAAGGCCAAGGGTTTCATCCTCTACCCGGGCAAGCTGACCCAGGTCGAAACCTTCCGCGTCGGCTGCATCGGCGTGGTCGGCCCGGACGGCATGCAGGCCGCCGTCAACGCCGTGGCCGAAGTGCTGCGGGAAATGGAAGTGCTGGACATCTGACCCTCTGCTTACCCAACTTCAGGAAAACGCGCACATGAACTACAGCAACCCCACCCAGCTGCAAGCCGCCATCCTCGACTGGGCCGGCACCGTGGTCGACTTCGGCTCCTTCGCCCCTACCCAGATCTTCGTCGAGGCCTTCGCCGAGTTCGACGTACAAGTCTCCATCGAAGAGGCTCGCGGCCCGATGGGCATGGGCAAGTGGGACCACATCCGCACCCTGTGCGACGTGCCGGAAATCGCCGAGCGCTACCGCAAGGTGTTTGGCCGCACGCCCACCGACGATGACGTCACCGCCATCTATGAACGCTTCATGCCCCTGCAGATCGAGAAGATCGCCGTGCACTCGGCGCTGATCCCCGGTGCGCTGGACACCTTGACCGGCCTGCGCAAGGGCGGGCTGAAGATCGGTTCGTGCTCGGGCTACCCGAAGGTGGTGATGGACAAGGTGGTCGAGCTGGCCGCGCAGAACGGCTATGTCGCCGACCATGTGGTGGCCACCGACGAAACCCCGAACGGCCGCCCATGGCCGGCCCAGGCCCTGGCCAACGTGATTGCCCTGGGCATCGACGATGTGGCGGCGTGCGTGAAGGTGGACGACACCGTGCCGGGCATCCTCGAAGGCCGCCGCGCCGGGATGTGGACCGTGGCACTGGTGTGCTCCGGCAATGCCCTGGGCTTGACCTGGGAAGGCTACCAGGCGCTGAGCGCGGAGAAACTGGAGAGCGAGCGCAAGCGGATTCACCAACTGTTTGCCAGCTCGCGCCCGCACTACCTGGTCGACACGATCAATGAGTTGCCAGAGGTGATTGCCGATATCAACCGGCGGCTGGCCAAGGGTGAGATGCCGCAGGCGTTCTGACAGGTCGGTGTCGTATTCTTCGCGGGGCAAGTCGCAGCGGCGCACCGCCGCTCCCACGCATACCTTGCACGTGGGAGCGGGCTTGCCCCGCGATGGTTTTCGGCTCAAACCGCCCGATTCAACTTCACCCACGAGGCAAACTTGTCGATGAAGCCCTGCAAGAACGGCCGGGTCTTGTCACTCAACTTGCCACTGTCATCGAACAGCGTCGCCGCCCCGCCCAGATACGCCTCGGGCATCTGCAGGCAGGGCATGTCGAGAAACACCAGCGACTGGCGCACAGCGTGGTTGGCACCAAAGCCACCGATGGCCCCTGGCGACACACTCACCACCGCCGTCGGCTTGCCACTCCAGGCGCTCTGCCCATAGGGCCGCGAGCCCACGTCGATGGCGTTCTTCAAGCCACCGGGCACCGAACGGTTGTACTCGGGGGTGACGAACAGCACCGCGTCGCTACGGCGGATCTCGTCACGAAAACGCTTCCACGCCTCAGGCGGCGCCTCGGCCTCGACATCCTCGTTGTACAACGGCAAATCGCCGATCTCGACGATCCGCAGGGCAAGGCTGGACGGCGCCAGCTCAGACAGCGCGCGGGCCACCTTGCGGTTGTAGGAGTCCTTGCGCAAGCTGCCGACGACGACCGCTACCGAATAGACTTGGCTCATGGCGATGTGCTTCCTCTGCTGGAAAATGGGACCAGTTAGTTATAGATGACCGTTCCTCGGCCACCTGGGTTTTTTTCCATCCGCAGAAAAACTCCCAGCCGTTTCGCTGGTCTATGAGCTCAGACATTTCCCACATGATTCAGAGGGTTCCACCCAAAATGGCAGCAGTAATGGTCGGCCAGTTCCACGCCCGCGACGCCGAAGGCCGTATCTATCCCGTGCACGAGTTCCAGGAGTCGACGCTCCAGGCCGACGGCAGCACCCTCGGTGCACCCATCACCACCTACCGCCTGGCCATTGGCGACCGGGTCAACTACCTGGGCGAGGACCGTTTCTAGCTGGCCCAGACCGGCGTCGAGATCATTCGCATTCCTTGATGCAGTCGACCGTGTACGCCCCGTGCTCGTGCTGCAGGCCGTGCACATCGGCGACGAAGCCCGGGAAGCCCTGGTCGAAGGCCCGGGCGAATGCCAGGTAATCGAGGATCGAGCGGGTCGCCTCGGTGAACCGCTCGCCCGGCATGATCAGCGGGATTCCCGGCGGGTACGGCACCAGCATCACCGCCGCTACCCGGCCCAGCAGCTGTTCGATCGGCACCGCCTCCACCTCGTCCTTCACCATCCGGTCATACGCCTGGGCCGGGCTCATGGCCACCTCCGGCAGTTTGGTGAACAATCGCTTCAGCTGCTTGGCAGTGGCATTGGCGCGGTAGCAGTCGTGCAACTGCTGGCACAACTCACGCAGGCCCAGCCCCTGGTAGCGTGCAGGCTGCTCACTGACCACACTGGGCAGGCATTGCAGCAGCGACGTATTGCCATCGTAATGGCGCTTGAACTCCAGCAGCTCGGTGAGCAGGGTGCTCCACTTGCCCTTGGTGATGCCCATCGAGAACAGCACCAGGAAGCTGTACAACCCGGTTTTCTCCACCACCAGGCCGCGCTCCCAGAGAAACTTGCTGACCACTGCCGCCGGAATGCCGTGCTCACCCAGCACACCTCCGGCGTTGAGCCCAGGCATGACCAGGGTGACCTTGAGCGGATCGAGCAGCACGTAGTCGTGGGCCACCTCACCAAAGCCATGCCACTCGGCCCCCGGTTGCAACAGCCAGTCCGCTGCCGCCAGGCGCTGGGTGCCCTCGGTAGCCGGCGGCTGCCAGATGCTGAACCACCAATCCTCGGCGGCGATGTGCTCGCGCAGATTGGCCAGGGCCCGGCGAAAGCTCAGCGCCTCGTCGAACATCTCCTGCAGCAGCGAACGCCCGGCCGGGCCCTCCATCATCGCCGAGGCCACGTCCAGCGAGGCCAGGATGCTGTACTGCGGCGAGGTGGAGATATGCATCATGAACGCTTCGTTGAAGCGATCGCGGTCAAGCGCACGGCTGGCGCCATCCTGCACATGGATCATCGACGCCTGGCTGAAGGCGGCCAGCAGCTTGTGGGTGGAATGGGTGCTGAACAGCAAAGGTCCGTCGTCGGCCTTGGGCGTGCCCATGGCATAGCGGCCGGTGAAGAAATCGTGGAAGGCGGCGTAGGCGAACCAGGCTTCGTCGAAATGCAGCACCTCGACACTCGCGCCGAGGGCCTGCTTGATCAACCCCGCGTGGTAGCACAGCCCGTCATAGGTCGAGTTGGTCACCACCGCCAGCTTGATCTTTGCCGCCCGGCCCTGGGCCAGCGGATGGGCCTGGATCTTCGCCTGGATCGATTCGGCGCTGAACTCGCTGAGCGGGATCGGCCCGATGATGCCCTGTTCGTTGCGCTCCGGGCACAGGTAGATGGGGATGGCGCCGGTCATGATGATCGCGTGCACCACCGACTTGTGGCAGTTGCGGTCCACCAGCACCAGGTCATCGCGCCCGACCATGGCGTGCCAGACGATCTTGTTGGCGGTGGAGGTGCCGTTGATCACGAAAAAGGTATGGTCGGCGCCGAAGTTGTGCGCCGCGCGGGCCTCGGCTTCGGCCAGGGGGCCGGTGTGGTCGAGCAGCGAGCCGAGCTCGGGCACCGAGACCGACAGGTCCGAACGTAGGGTGTTCTCGCCGAAGAACTGGTGGAAGGCCTGCCCCACCGGGCTCTTGCGGTAAGCCACGCCACCGCCGTGGCCCGGTGTGTGCCAGGAATAGTTCGATTGCGCGGTGTGCTGCACCAGCGCCTTGAAGAACGGCGGCAGCAAGCCATCGAGGTAGTTGTGCGCCGCCCGGGCCACCTGGCGGGCAAGAAAGGGCACGGTGTCTTCGAACAGGTAGAGGATGCCGCGCAGCTGGTTGAGCTCGCTCATGGCTTCAGCGGGGGCGTTTTCCAGGGTGACCTGCTCACCCAGGGCGAAGATTGGCAGGTGCGGCGCACGCAGGCGGGCCAGGCGGATCAGCTCGGCCATGTGCTGCAGCAGGTGGTTGTTGTCGCCGGCCCCCTCGGCGCCGATCAGCATGCAGGCCAGCCCGTGGTGGGTGGCGGCGACCAGACGCGCTTCGGTGTAGTCGGCGGCGGCGAGGATGCTGAAGCCGTCCTGGGCCAGCTCGGCGGCGATGCCACGCACCCGCTCGCCGGCAACGCTGTCAGCTTTGATTGCCCGGTGGACGATGAGGATGGGGAACTTGAGGTCCTTGTACATCAGGCGGCTACCTCCGAAGGACAGATTGTCCCTTCAGGGTAGTCGAGGTGCTGACGCTATCGCGGGGSAAGCCCGCTCCCACGTGGGAGCGGGCTTGCC
>NZ_JAVYJF010000034.1:0-34087 GCF_032621715.1 Pseudomonas sp. zfem004
ATGGAAGCTTAACTTTCCCAAGTCGATGGCGACGATGGCGACATTGTTCATGGCGTTGCACTCCGAATAGGCACCCTGTGAAAGCTTAGGGGCTGACACAGGGTGAGGCGGGGGTAGCCATTTCATTATCTGTTTCGGGCCAGTTATGTCTGTGGAAGTACCGCTGCCCGCCTTGGTGCATGTCTCAAGTCGGGCGAGGCGCCAGTGGTGCCCACCTCAATATCGAGTCGAACCAACAAGGCGCACAGTGATGAACTTGCAGGAGTAACTGGCCCGAAACAGATGTGGGAGCTGCGGTTCGCCGCTGCGACTTGCCAGCGATGCGCCGCGCGGGCGGCGCTCGATCTCACAGGCGCTGAAAAACCCTCGCCGAACACCTGCCAGCCTCCCCAAATCCTCGAAAGGACCGCCTACCCAATCACCCCAAACACCGCGTCACATGCTTCACCGACAGATACCCCGACAACCCCCAAGGCCCGAGCTCGCGCCCAATCCCGCTGCCCTTGGTCCCGCCCCAGGACGTCTCGACGAACACCGCCTGCACCGAGTTGATCCACACATGCCCTACCTCCAACGCATCGGCCACGCGCTCGGCGCGTTCCAGGTCGGCGGAGCACACGGTAGCGACCAGCCCGAAGCGGCTGTCGTTGGCCTGCACGATGGCCTCGGCTTCGGTGACGAAGCGCCGCGCGCACAGCACCGGGCCGAAAATCTCCTCGCTCCACAGGCGGCTGCTCTCAGGCACGTCCACATACAGCGTCGGGCTGACGAACCAGCCGTCGCGGTCCAGCGCCGTGCCGCCGGCCAGGCACTTCAAGCCTTCCTCGCGGGCCTTGGCGAAGTAGCTGGCGACCTTGAGCCACTGCGCCTGGCTGGTCAGCGGCCCCATGTCCACTTCCTCGTTCAGCGGATTGCCGACGCGCAGCTTCTCCAGCGCCTCCTGCAAGCGTGGCAGCAACGCATCGGCGATGCCGTCCTGCAACAGCAGGCGCGAGGTGGCCGAGCACATCTGCCCGGCGTTCCAGGTGATGCCGGCGACGATCCATTCCACTGCCTGGTCGACGTCGCAATCGTCGAACACCACGATGGCCGACTTGCCTCCGAGCTCCAGCGTCACCGGCCGGCATTGCGCGGCGGCGGCGCGCATCACCTGGCTGCCGACGCCGTTGCTGCCGGTGAACGACAGCTTGTCCAGACCGTTGTGACCGCTCAGGGCGGCGCCAGTCTCGGCCTTGCCGTTGACGATGTTCAGCACGCCGGCCGGCAGGCCCAGCACTTCGGCGATCTGGCCGTAGGCCTGCTCGATCAGCGGGGTCACTTCGGAGGGCTTGAGCACCACGGTGCAGCCGGCGGCCAGGGCCGGTGCGAGCTTCCAGGCGCTGGTCACCAGCGGGAAGTTCCACGGCACGATCAGGCCGACCACGCCCACCGGCTCCAGACGGGTCCGTGCGGTAAAGCCCGGTGCGGCCAGTGGCACGTCGCGGTTTTTTTCCGGCAACTGTTCAGCCAGGTCGGCGTAGTAGGCGAAGGTGGCGATGGCGTCGTCCAGGTCGATCTCGGCCTCGTGGCGCGGTTTGCCGTTGTTGCGCATCTGCAGGGCGATCAACTCGTCGCGGCGCTGGCCCAGTTGCTCGGCGAAGCCGCGCAGGTAGGCGGCGCGCTCGGCGGCGCTGACCGTCTTCCAGGACGCCAGCGCACGGCGTGCAGCGGCCACGGCCTGGTCGACCTGGGCCGTGCTGGCGGCCATCAGTTCGGCGAACGGCAGGCCGTCGGATGGGTTGTGCACAACGATGCAGTCGCTGCCCTGGCCTTCGACCCAGCGGCCGTCGATGTAGTGAGAAGTGGTCATGGTCGGTTTCCAGTCAGGCCATTTCGGCGGTGGTCACGGGCTTCACCGGCGTGCTTTTGCAACGCACCCAGCGCGGGCCTTGCGGGCCGTACACGCCAGCCGGTTCGGGGAACAGGTTGAGCAGGATCAGGTACAGCACGGCGGCGATACCGAGGGTGACCGGCAGGCTCAGGTCGATGCCGCCGGCCAGCTCACCCAGCGGGCCGACGAACTGCCCAGGCAGGTTGACGAAGCACAGGCCGACCAGCGCACTGGGGATCCATGCGCCCATGCCGCGCCAGTTCCAGCCGTGGCAGAACCAATAGTGGCCGCCTTGCTGGCCACGGGTGAACACCTGCAGGTCGTCGGCATGGTAGAAGCCGCGGCGGGTGATCAGGCCGAGGATCATGATCACCATCCAGGGGCTTGTGCAGGTGATGATCAGCACGGCGAAGGTCGACACGCTCTGCACCAGGTTGAAGGTGAAGCGGCCGATGAAGATGAAGCCGATGGCCAGCACGCCGATCAGCAGCGTGGCGGCGGCGCGGCTGAGCAGGCGCGGGAACACGCTGGACATGTCCAGGCCAGTGCCGTACAGCGCCGTGGTGCCGGTGGACATGCCGCCGATCACCGCAATCAGGCACACCGGCAGGAAGAACCAGCCCGGCGAGATGGCCAGCAGGCCACCGACGTAGTTGTTGGCAGCGATGTAGTCCGGCGCCTGGCTGGCCACCAGGGTGGCGGTGCACAGGCCGAACAGGAACGGGATCAGCGTGGCCACCTGGGCCAGGATCACCGCCAGCATGATCCGCGACTTCGGCGTGGCACGCGGGATGTAGCGCGACCAGTCACCGAGGAAGGCACCGAACGACACCGGGTTGCTCATGGCCAGGATCGCCGCACCGACGAACGCCGCCCAGAAGCCGGCCTGGCCGAGGTTGACGCTGCCGGCGTAGCCCGCGTCGAACGGCCCGGCGAAGGCGAAGATGCCCAGCAGGAACAGCAGGCTCGAGGCCCACACCGCGATCTTGTTGACCCACAGCATGAAGCGGAAACCGAAGATGCACACCACCAGCACCAGCACGGCGAACAGGCCGTAGGCCAGGCCCAGGGTCAGGTCGGTTTCCGGCAGGCCGACCAGGCGCTTGGCGCCGCCGACCAGGGCATCGCCCGAGCTCCACACCGACAGCGAAAAGAACGCCACGGCGGTCAGCAACGACAGGAACGAGCCGACGATACGCCCGTGCACGCCGAAATGCGCGCCGGACGATACCGCGTTGTTGGTGCCGTTGAGCGCGCCGAACAGGCCCATCGGCGCAAGGATCAGCGCGCCCACGCCGACGCCGAGCAAAATCGCCCACACGCCGGCCTGGAACGACAGCCCGAACAGCACCGGGAAGCTGCCCAGTACGGCGGTGGCAAAGGTGTTGGCGCCGCCGAAGATCAGGCGGAACAGGTCAAGCGGGGCAGCGTCGCGTTGATCGTCGGGGATCTGTTCGACGCCATTGGTCTCGATACCGGTCGAGTGGCTCATGATGGTGCTCCAGCGCGTATGTTGTCGGCCGTCGGGCGGCCTTGTTGTGGGTGCGATGGCAGTGCGGCAGGGCCGCTTGAAAGGGATCAGGCCGGCGAGACGACCGACAGGTGCTCGTGGCAGGCCAGCCAGCGCTCGCCGTGGCGGCGGAAGACGATGGTCTCGCGCTCGTTCAGGTCGAGGGTTTCACCGGCGACGCGCAGGCGCGTGGCCACGTCGTGCATGAAGATCGCCACGTCGCCTTGCAGGCTCACCTGCACATTGCTGGATTCGCAGCCGAGCACGGCGAAGCCGTCTGCCTGCCAGGAGGCCCAGAGTTCTTCGTAGGCGCGGCGCGACAGCAGCGGTTGCGCCAAGGTGTGGAAAAGGAAGGTGGCGTCTTCGCTGAAGCAGGCGAAGTAGCGGGCGGTGTCATTGCTGGCGAAGGCGGCAACGAGGTCGGCGGCGGCCTGCCGTACCTGGAGTGTCTGGTCCACGGGAGTGGCCTCACGATTTATTGTGATTGTTGGTGAAGCGATTCTGGTGGGGCAGGGCAAGGGGACAAATCGCTGCGGGCAAATAATCAGTTCAGGAATTTGTGAACTGATGGATAGATCACCCGGCTCTGCGTTCTCAAGCCGAGCACTGGCCGTTGGAGCGGGCTTGCCCCGCGATACCGGCGTAGCCGGTGCCATCCATCGCGGGGCAAGCCCGCTCCCACGGAGCCTCTACAAATCATCTGGTTAAGAGCGCTGGATCAGGCGGACGGCTCTTCCAGGTGTAGGTACAGGTTGTCGATCAACCGAGTGTTACCCATGTACGCCGCCGCAATCACCACCAGGTCACGGTCGTCGACCTGTGCCGGGCGCAGGGTCAGTGCATGGCGTACCTCCAGGTAGTCCTTGCGGAACCCCGCGGCTTCAAGCTGCGCCTGCCCTTCACCGATCAACGCCGCGAAATCACGCTGGCCACGGCGAATGGCCTCGGCCATGGTACTGAGCACGCGGTACAGCGCAGGCGCCGCCGCGCGCTGCTCGGCGCTGAGGTAACCGTTGCGCGACGACAGCGCCAGGCCGTCTTCGGCGCGCACGGTCGGCTCGCCGATGATCTGGATCGGCATGTTCAGGTCGCGCACCATGGCGCGGATCACCGCCAGTTGCTGGAAGTCCTTCTCACCGAACACGGCAAGGTCAGGCTGGACCATGTTGAACAGCTTGCTGACCACGGTCGCCACGCCTTCGAAGTGCCCGGGGCGGCTGGCACCGCACAGGCCTTCGGACAACTGCGGCACGCTGACCCGGGTCTGCACGGCCATGCCATCGGGGTACATCTCCTCGACGGTGGGGGTGAACAGCAGGTGGCAGCCCGCCTCGAGGAGTTTTTCCTGGTCGGCGACGAGGGTGCGGGGGTATTTGTCCAGGTCTTCGCCGGCACCGAACTGCAGCGGGTTGACGAAGATGCTGGCAACCACGAAGTCGGCGCGCTGGGCGGCCTTGGTCACCAGCGCGGCGTGGCCGCTGTGCAAGTTGCCCATGGTCGGCACGAAAGCGATGCGCTTGCCCTCGCCACGGGCGCGGGCCACGGCGGCACGCAGTTCAAGGACGGTCTTGACGGTATTCATGCGCTGAACCCATGTTCACTGGCGGGGAAGCTGACGTCTTTCACGGCTTGCACATAGGCTTTGAGCGCGCTGTCGATGTCCGGCTGGCCGGCCATGAAGTTCTTCACGAACTTCGGCACGCGGCCGCTGAGGGACAAGCCCAGCATGTCGTGCAGTACCAGTACCTGGCCATCGGTGGCGCTACCGGCACCGATACCGATCACCGGAATGGCCACCGCCTGGGAGATCTCTGCGGCCAGCTCGCTGGGCACGCACTCGAGCAGCAGCATGGCGGCGCCCGCTTGCTCCAGGGCGATGGCATCGGCGCGCATCTGCCGTGCCTGGGCTTCCTGGCGGCCTTGGACCTTGTAGCCGCCGAGCACGTTGACGGTCTGCGGCGTGAGGCCCATGTGCGCGCACACCGGCACGCCACGCTCGGCCAGCAGGCGGATGGTCTCGGCCAGCCAGGCGGCGCCTTCGATCTTGACCATATGGGCGCCGGCGCGCATCAGCTGCGCGGCATTGGCAAAGGCCAGTTCCGGGGTGGCGTGGGCCATGAAGGGCAGGTCGGTCAGGATCAGCGCGCCGTCGTTGCCGCGTTTGACGCAGGCGGTGTGGTAGGCCATGTCGTCGTTGCTGACGGGCAGGGTGCTGTCATGCCCTTGCAGGACCATTCCCAGGGAATCGCCCACCAACAGGACTTCCACGCCGGCTTGGCTTGCGGCCTTGGCGAAGGTGGCGTCATAGCAGGTCAGCATGGTGATTTTTTCACCCTTGGCCTTCAGGCCATGCAGGGTGGTCAGGGTTACTTCAGGCATGTAGGGGCATCCTCGTTCAGGCGCTGTGAAAAACAACTGCGTACAACGCGTGTATTCATCAAGCGGAGCGGCACATCATCGGCTGTGATGTTCGGGCACAGGTCCGTCCGGGCCTAAATGGGTGATTGCGGCATAGTGGCGCCGCGGGACGCCTATAGTCGTGAGCGAGGTGGGGGAAGTCAATGACCCGTGTTACCGCATTGTTACGCGGTGGGTGTTACTGGCGTTACCGCCGTCTGAAACGCCCGGTTTACAGGCGTTCCAGGCCGACGAACGGGCAGTCCTGAAGCAATTGCTGCAGGCTGCGGCCATCGGCGAGGCGGAAGTCGGCGTCGACCAGCTCGGCGAGCGGGTAGAGCACGAAGGGGCGGGCGTGCATGTGGTAGTGCGGTACTTTCAGGCGCGGTACGTCGATGAGCTGGTCGCCGAACAGCAGCATGTCCAGGTCGAGGGTACGCGGGCCCCAGCGCTCCTTGCGGACCCGGCCCTGGTCGTTCTCGATGGCTTGCAGGGCGTCGAGCAGGTCAAGCGGCGTCAGCCGGGTATCGATGGCCGCCACGGCATTGGTGTAGCGCGGCTGGCCGGGCAGCAGCGAGTCGCTGGTGTAAAGCGCCGAAGCAGCCGCCAGGCGCGTATCGGCCACTGCATCCAGCGCCTGCAGGGCGCTGCGCAGCTGCTCGGCAGGCGCATCGAGGTTGCTGCCCAGGCCGATGTAGGCGCGGGTGGTCATGCTCAGTCCCACGCCTGTTCGTCGTCACGCTTGCGTTTGCCGGGGCTGCGCTTGCGTTTGCGCGGGCCGGCGCCGGTGCTGGCACCGTCGTCGCGGTTGCCCAGTTCGCGGATCATGTCGCGGCGCTGGCTGTCATTGGCGTCCTGGTAGTCGGTCCACCATTGGCCCAGGCCATCGGTTTCCTCGCCAGCGCTTTCACGCAGCAGCAGGAAGTCGTAGCCGGCGCGGAAACGCGGGTTGTCGAGCAACATGTCGGCACGCTTGCCGCTGCGGCGCGGCAGACGCTCCTGCATGTCCCAGATCTCGCGGATCGGCAGGGTGAAGCGCTTGGGAATGGCAATGCGTTGGCACTGCTCGGCGATCAGGTCGTGGGCCGCGCCATTCATGGCCGGGATCGGCGGTACGCCTTGGCTCTGCAGGTGCAGCGCGCGGCCTGGCAGGGCGGGCCAGAGCAGGGCGGCGAAGAGGAACGCAGGCGTGACCGGCTTGCCCTGCTTGACGCGCAGGTCGGTGTTGGCCAGGGCCTGGCTGATCAGCGTGTGGGTGTAGGTCGGGCGCTCTTCCAGGGCATGGGCACTGGCAGGGAACAGCGGGTCGAACAGCTCCAGGTCGACCAGCATTTCGAAGGCCAACGCGCCCTGGCCGTTGAGGAACAGCTTGAGGGTTTCTTCGAACAGCCGTGCCGGCGGGATCTCGCGCAGCAGCTTGGCCAGCTGGCGGATCGGTTGCACGGTGTGCTTTTCGATGCCGAAGTTCAGCTTGGCGGCGAAGCGCACGGCGCGCAGCATGCGCACCGGGTCTTCCTGGTAGCGGTGCGTCGGGTCGCCGATCAGGCGCAGCAGGCGGTTGCGCACATCGTGCACGCCGTTGGCGTAGTCGAGCACGCGCTCGTTGACCGGGTCGTAGTACAGGGCGTTGATGGTGAAGTCGCGGCGCTGCGCGTCTTCCTCGAGGGTGCCGTACACGTTGTCACGCAGGATGCGGCCGCTGGCATTGTGCGAGGAGCGGTGGCTGTCGGCCTGGTCCTCGTCCGAGTGCGGGGCACGGAAGGTGGCGACTTCGATGATCTCGCGACCGAAATGCACGTGGACCAGCTTGAAGCGCCGGCCAATGATGCGGGCGTTGCGGAACTCGGCGCGCACCTGTTCGGGGGTGGCGCTCGTGGCGACGTCGAAGTCCTTGGGCGTGATGCCCAGCATCAGGTCGCGCACGCAGCCACCGACCAGGTAGGCCTGGTAGCCGGCCGCCTGCAGGCGCTCGACGATGCCCACGGCATGGCGGCTGAACTGGCTGCGCTGCAGCGAGTGCTGGCTCTTGTTGATCACTTCAGGCGTGGTGCGCCTGTGGTGCTGGCCGGGGACCGGCGGGCGGAACGACTGGAACAGCTTCTTCAGCATGGGATGCACTGTTTGAAGGAATGTTCGGCCAAGGATAGGAGAATGGCCGCATGATGGGCGGGGATTCTAGCATTTACTGGGGGAATGGTGTAGGCGGCGTGCCAAGGGGCGTGGCAGACGCCCAGAAACGACAATGGGGAGCCGAAGCTCCCCACCAAGTCGTTGTGTGCTCTTATTGTTTTTCTGCTGGGCTTCTTGTTTTTGTTGAGTGCCCTGTTCACAAATCTCGAAGCTTGTGAACGACCCCTAAACCAGGGGTGAAGAGCAAACGGATTGCTTTGGTCGCCGAGATGATGCTGATCTTTCGATCCAATCAGTGCAGGTGCTGCATTTGAGTGCAGTTTTTGTTGTTCTCTGTCTGATCGTGGGGCAAGCCCCAAACACAGCTCCTCTCCAAAAGAATCAGTTAGCTGCGCCTCCGCCGTCTTGTTTTTATTGTGCGTGAGCCGTTTCGTCTTGTTCTTATTCTGAGTTGCAGTGCTTGTTATTGTTCTTGTACCAGACATATAGCAGATGCCGTGCCAACTTTTGAAAAGCCAATGAATCCGGGGGGTTCGTCGTTTCTGGCAGGCTTTGCAGGCGGGCGAATGTGGAAATTTCGTTACCTTAAGCCTCGGTGGCTGTTACGCCTGAAAGCCGAGGTAACAGATTTTTGCGGGAACTGATCTGTTACCGCGTGTTCCCCAAAAGCATCGCGGGGCAAGCCCGCTCCCACGTTTGGTGCCCCATCTGGAGCAGCTGGCGTGGGAGCGGGCTTGCCCCGCGATAGGTTTCGTTGAATCAGTTGTCGCTGGTGGCGTTGCTCTTGCGCCGCGGAATGCCCAGGCGCTGGCGACGCTCCCACAGGCACTTGCGGCTCACGCCCAGCTTGCGCGCCAGTTCCGTCTCGGTCATGTGGTCCTGGTGCTCCAGGACGAAGTGCTGGAAGTAGTCCTCCAGCGACAGGTCTTCGGTGGGCTCGTGGCTGGCGTTGCCGGCACCGTTGCTGACCAGGGCGGGCAGGTGGGCCAGGCCATCGACCTCTTCGAGGTCGCTGAGCTCGATGTCTATGCCCAGCAGGTCGGCCGAAATCTCCGCGCTCTCGCTGAGGATCACCGCGCGCTCCACGGCGTTCTCCAGCTCGCGCACGTTGCCCGGCCAGCTGTAGTGACGGATGGCCTGTTCGGCTTCGTGGGAGAAGTGCAGGTCGTCGCGGCCGATGCGCGCGCTCTGGCGGGCGAGGAAGGTGTCGGCGATTTCGTTGACGTCGCTGCCGCGCTCGCGCAGGGCCGGCAGCTTGAGCGCAATCACGTGCAGGCGGTAATACAGGTCTTCACGGAACTGGCCGGCCTTGGCCAGGTTCTTCAGGTCGCGGTGGGTCGCGGCGATCAGGCGCACATCGACCTTTTGCGACTGTACCGAGCCGACCCGGCGGATCTCGCCTTCCTGCAGCACACGCAACAGGCGGGCTTGTGCCTCAAGCGGCAGCTCGCCGATCTCGTCGAGGAACAGGGTGCCGCCATCGGCCGCTTCGACCAGGCCGGCACGGCCGGCACTGGCACCGGTGAACGCGCCTTTTTCGTGGCCGAACAGTTCGGATTCGATCAGGGTTTCCGGGATCGCCGCGCAGTTCACCGAGATCATCGGTGCCTTGGCCCGGCGCGAAAGATTGTGCAGGGCGCGGGCGACCAGCTCCTTGCCGGTGCCCGACTCGCCCTGGATCAGCACGTTGGAGTCGGTGGGCGCGACCTTGCGGATCTTGACGAACAGGTCCTGCATGGGCGCGCAGGAACCGATGATGCCGATTTCGCCATTGGCGGCTGCGGGGCTGGACTTGTCCGCGCCGGCCTTGCCATTGGTGGTGCGCGGTTCGGCGATTGCTGTTGCGGCCGGCGCGTTCTGCCGGTCACGCAGGATGCGCGCGACGGCTTGCAGCATTTCGTCGTGGTCGAAGGGCTTGGCGATGTAGTCCACCGCGCCCATTTTCATCGAGTCCACCGCCGAGCGCAGGCTGGCGTAGCTGGTCATGATCAGTACCGGCGTGCCCTGGCCAAGCTTGATCAGCTCGGTGCCCGGGGCGCCGGGCAGGCGCAGGTCGCTGACGATCAGGTCAAAGGTGGCGATGCTGAAGCGTTCCTGGGCTTCCTGCACCGAGCCGGCTTCGCTGACCTGGTACTGGTTGCGTTCGAGCAGGCGGCGCAGGGCCGAACGGATGATGGTTTCGTCTTCGACGATCAGAATGTGCGGCATTGATTCAATTCTCTCGACGGTCTCGAATTACAGGGGACGTCGCTACGACATGCCGGGGCAGGGTCACGCGGATCCGGGTACCACGTTGGCGCTCGATGTCGGCCGGGCTGTCGATGGTGATTTGCCCATAATGCTCTTCCACGATGGAATAGACCAGAGCGAGCCCCAGTCCGGTTCCCTCGCCTGGGTCCTTGGTGGTGAAGAAGGGTTCGAACAGGCGGTCCATGATGCTTTTCGGGATGCCGCTGCCCTCGTCCTCGACGATCAGGTCGACGGTGTGATCGCTGACTTCGCTGCGCACGCGCACGGCACTGCCGGCCGGGGAGGCGTCGCGGGCGTTGGACAGCAGGTTGATCAGCACCTGGGCCAGGCGCTGCGGGTCGCCCTCGGCCCAGTGGTCGGGGTCGCAGAGGTTGAAGAACTGTACTTCGAAATTGCGCCGGTTCAGCGCCAGCAGACCAATGGCGTCCTGCGCCACTTCGGCGAGGCACACCGGCTCCTCGCTGTTCTGCTGGCTGCCGCCGGCATGGGCGAAGCTCATCAGTGACTGGACGATGCGCGACACGCGCTTGGTCTGTTCGAGAATCTGGCTCGACAGCTCGATGATCTCGCCATCGCCCTCGCGTTCTTCACGCAGGTTCTGCGCAAGGCAGGCGATGCCGGTGATCGGGTTGCCGATCTCGTGGGCTACGCCTGCGGCCAGGCGGCCGATGCTGGCCAGGCGCTCGGAGTGCACCAGCTTGTCTTCCAGCGCCTGGGTTTCGGTGAGGTCCTCGACCAGCAGCACCAGGCCGCTGTTGCCCGGTGCCAGCGGCTCGTCGATGGCCGCCTTGTGCAGGTTGAGCCAGCGTGGCTGGCCATCGAGGGCCAGGCGCTGCTTGTGCAGGTGCTCGTCGGGTACGTTGATGAAGCCCTGCAGCAGGCCGCGCCAAGGCTCGGCGATGGTCACCAGGCGCGAGCCGACCACGTGCTTGGCGGCGATGCCGGTCAGCTCTTCCATCGCCTTGTTCCACATCAGGATTTCCTGGTCCTTGGCCAGCGAGCAGACGCCCATGGGCAGCTCCTGCAAGGTCTGGCGGTGGTAGCGGCGCAGGGCGTCGAGCTCGGCGGCGAGGCCGGTCAGGCGCGAGTGGTAGTCCTCGAGGCGGCTTTCGATGAAGTGGATATCTTCGGTGACGTAGTTTTCGTTGCCGGACTTGTACGGCAGGAAGGTCTCGACCATGTCCTGCGCCACGCTCGGGCCCATCAGGCCGGAGAGGTTGGCTTCGATGCGGTCGCGCAGGCGGCGCAAGGCGTAGGGGCGGCGCTCGTCGAACGGCAGGTAGAGGTCACGCAGGGCCTGCTCGACTTCCTTCTGCGCGGCCTTGGCGCCCAGTGGCTTGGCCAGTTGGGTGGCGAACTCCTGGGGCGAGGCGGCGTGCAGCTCGCGGCGTTGCGGGCGACGCACGTTGTCCACCGCGCAGGCTTCGGCGGCACTGACTTCTTCGCTGCTGGCATTGGTGAACAGCGAAATCAGGGTGAACAGCAGGACGTTGGCCGCCAGCGAAGCAATGGCCGCCATGTGCCAGCTGGTGTCGTCCAGCACGTAGATCATGTCCAGCAGCGGAATGTAGAAGCCCTGCAGGTTGCCCAGCAGCGGCAGCAGCATGGTCACCATCCACACCAGCATGCCGGCCAAAAGGCCCGCGATGAAGCCGCGGCGGTTGGCGGTCGGCCAGTACAGCACCGACAGCACGCCGGGCAGGAACTGCAGGGTGGCGACGAAGGCGACGATGCCGAGGTTGGCCAGGCTCTGGTGGTTGTTCTGGGTCAGGTAGAAGACGAAGCCGGCGGTGATGATGGCGACGATCAGCGCCCGGCGGGTCCACTTCAGCCAGCGGTAGATGTTGCCTTCGGCCGGTGGCTGGTACAGCGGCAGCACCAGGTGGTTCAGAGCCATGCCCGACAGCGCCAGGGTGGTGACGATGATCAGCCCGCTGGCGGCCGACAGCCCGCCGACGTAGGCCAGCAAGGCCAGGGCCTGGTTGTTGGCGGCGATGCCCAGCCCCAGTGTGAAGTACTCCGGGTTGGTGCTGGCGCCCAGGCGCAGGCCGGCCCACAGCACCAGCGGCACGGCCAGGCTCATCAGCAGCAGGAACAGCGGCAGGCCCCAGCTGGCGCTGACCAGCGAGCGTGGGCTGAGGTTTTCGGTGAAGGCCATGTGGTACATGTGCGGCATGACGATCGCCGAGGCGAAGAACACCAGCAGCAGGGTGCGCCACGGGCCCTCCTGCAGTGGTGTGTGCAGGGCGGCGAGGGCGGTCTGGTTCTGCAGCAGCCACACTTCCAGCCCGTGCGGGCCACCGAACACGCCGTACAGCGCGTAAAGGCCGATGCCGCCCAGGGCCAGCAGCTTGATCACCGACTCGAAGGCGATGGCGAACACCAGGCCCTCGTGCTTCTCGCGGGTGGCGATATGGCGCGAGCCGAAGAAAATGGTGAAGAGGGTGATCAGCGCACAGAAGGCGAATGCCACCCGCGCCTTGACCGGCTCGCCGGTGAGGATGCTGATGGAGTCGGCCACCGCCTGTATCTGCAGGGCCAGCAAGGGCAGCACGCCGATCAGCATGAAGATGGTGGTCAGCGCGCCGGCCCAGGTGCTGCGGAAGCGGAACGCCAGCAGGTCGGCCAGCGACGAGAGCTGGTAGGTGCGGGTGATCTTGAGGATCGGGTAGAGCAGCACCGGTGCCAGCAGGAACGCGCCGGACACCCCCAGGTAACAGGCGAGGAACCCATAGCCATACTGGTAGGCCAGCCCCACCGAGCCATAGAAGGCCCAGGCGCTGGCGTAGACGCCCAGCGACAGGGTGTAGGTCAGCGGGTGGCGAATGACCGAGCGCGGGATCAGCCCGCGTTCGCTGATCCAGGCCACGCCGAACAGCACCAGCAGGTAGGCGGCGCTGATCAGGATCATCTGGGTCAGGCTAAAGCTCATCGGCATCTCGTTGGCTCTGCAGGATGAATGTGACGACGATGAGGATCAGCCAGAGCAGGTAGGGGCGGTACCAGGCTCCGGTCGGCTCGATCCACCAGTCCATGATGGCCGGGGAGAACAGGTAGATCCCCACGACCAGAAGCAGGACCAAACGATAGATGTACATGCTGGCCTCGAAGGTTGGGCGCTGCGGGTTTGGACTTATTATTGGTGCAAATGGCGCAGGCGATGCTAGCGGGTATCGGTGGGGTTAGCCAAGGGTTTGAATTTGCTGGGCTTTTGAACTTGGTTTCGCTTGTTCTGGCCCTATCGCGGGGCAAGCCCGCTCCCACGCAGACCGCATTGCTACCGTGGGAGCGGGCTTGCCCCGCGATGGCCTCACCGTATATCGGCTTCGGGCACCGTCATCTGCCGCGCAATATTCTCCGGCCGCCACTGCTGCCGCGCCACCGCCAGCACTTCGGCCGGGCTGGCGCTCACCAGCGCCGGGTCGGTCTGCTGGCCCAGCGCGCGCAATGCTCGCAGCAACAGCGGCGTGGCCTGGTCCGGCTCCAGCGGCGGCGAGCGGTACGACTTGCCCAGCTTGTGCCCGTCGGGCTGGACGATCAGCGGGATATGCAGGTAGCGCGGCTGCGAGAAGCCCAGCAGCTCCTGCAGGTAGAGCTGGCGCGGTGTATTGTCCAGCAGGTCGGCGCCGCGCACGACATCGGTCACCCCCTGCCAGGCATCGTCCAACACCACGGCCAACTGGTAGGCGTAGAGCCCGTCGCGGCGCTGGATGACGAAATCGCCCACTTCGCGCCCCAGGTGCTGCTCGAACCGGCCTTGAACCCGGTCATCGAAGCGGTAGATCAGCTCCGGCACCCGCAGGCGTATCGCCGCGCCTTCGCGGGCATGCCCGGCATTGCGGCAAAAGCCTGGGTAGATGCCGTGATGCCCCTCCAATTGCTTGCGCGAGCAGGTGCAGGCATAGGCCAGGCCCATGTTGAACAACCGGTCGACGACGGCAGCATAGGCGTCGTGGCGCTGGCTCTGGCAAACCACCTCGCCATCCCACTCCAGCCCGTAACGTTCAAGGGTCTGCAGGATGGCATCACGGGCGCCGGGCATCTCGCGTGGCGGGTCGGTATCCTCCATGCGCAGCAGCCAGCGGCCGTTGACGGCGCGGGCGTCGAGCCAGGAGGCGAGGGCGGCGACCAGCGAGCCGAAGTGCAGGTAACCGCTGGGCGTGGGGGCGAAGCGTCCGATGTAGGGGGCTGGGGTCATGGGCTGTGCGGGCTATATAAATGAAAACGGGGCGTATCTGATGTGGGAAGGGGCAAGCCCGCTCCCACAACCAATACGCCCCGTCTTTTAGGGATTCGGATCAGCCTTTGCCGACCGTCTTTTCCTTTTTCTCGGCGATTTCCTTGCAGTCGAAGCACAGGTCCGCGGTCGGACGGGCTTCCAGGCGACGCAGGCCGATTTCAATACCGCAGGACTCGCACCAGCCGTAGTCTTCGTCGACGATCAGTTGCAAGGTCTTGTCGATTTTCTTGATCAGCTTGCGCTCGCGATCGCGGTTGCGCAGTTCCAGGGCGAACTCTTCTTCCTGGCTGGCGCGGTCGGCTGGATCGGGGAAGTTGGCTGCCTCGTCCTTCATGTGGTCCATGGTTTTGTCGACACTGGCCATGAGCTCCTGCTTCCAGCCGTTCAGGAGCTTGGTGAAGTGGGCCCGCATCGGAGCGCCCATGTACTCTTCACCCTTGGTTTCCTTGTACGGCTCGACGCCATAGAGCGTTTGACTGGCTTTTTGCTTTTCTAGGGTGGACATGAATAGACCGCCTCTCACTCATCTGATCCAATGCGCAGGATACTTCCATCTCCGGCGACCGCCGGCCCTGCGACTGCGAGCCGCCGAACTTACCAGATAGATACGGGGTGCGCTACCCCGCCCTATGCCTGCTATTGACAGCGGCGCGGGCGGCACGTTCGCTGGTATGTACAGGTGGAATCACCAGTTTAGACCCAATTGAGAGAAGGCCCATGGCTCAGCCACACAGTGCGCGCAGTCGCGCCATCGAACCCTTCCACGTCATGGCCTTGCTGGCCCGTGCCAACGAACTGCAAGCCGCCGGCCACGACGTGATCCATCTGGAAATCGGCGAGCCGGACTTCACCACCGCCGCGCCGATCGTAGCCGCCGGCCAGGCGGCCTTGGCCGCAGGGCATACCCGCTACACCGCCGCCCGTGGCCTGCCGCAGTTGCGCGAGGCGATTGCCGGCTTCTATGGCCAGCGCTACGGCGTAGACCTTGACCCCGAACGCGTACTCATCACCCCGGGTGGCTCGGGCGCCTTGCTGCTGGCCAGCAGCCTGCTGGTGGACCCTGGCAAGCACTGGCTGCTGGCCGACCCCGGTTACCCGTGCAACCGCCACTTCCTGCGTCTGGTCGAAGGCGGCGCGCAGTTGGTGCCGGTCGGCCCGGAGGTGAACTACCAACTGACCGCCGACCTGGTCGAGCGCTACTGGGACAAGGACACCGTCGGTGCGCTGGTGGCTTCGCCGGCCAACCCGACCGGCACGGTGCTCGACCGTGACCAGTTGGCCTGCCTGTCCAGGGCGACCCGCGAGCGCCACGGCCACCTGGTGGTGGACGAGATCTATCACGGCCTCACCTATGGCATGGATGCGCCGAGCGTGCTGGAAGTGGACGATGAGGCCTTCGTCCTGAACAGCTTTTCCAAATATTTCGGCATGACCGGCTGGCGTCTTGGCTGGCTGGTGGCACCGCCGTCGGCGGTGGCTGACCTGGAAAAGCTGGCACAGAACCTCTATATCAGCGCCCCGAGCATGGCCCAGCATGCCGCATTGGCGTGCTTCGAGCCGCAGACACTGGCGATTCTCGAGGAGCGCCGCGCCGAGTTCGCGCGCCGTCGTGACTACCTATTGCCGGCGCTGCGCGAGCTGGGCTTCGGTATTGCCGTCGAGCCCCAGGGCGCCTTCTATCTGTATGCCGACATCAGTGCCTTCGGTGGCGATGCCTTCGCCTTCTGCCGGCACTTCCTCGAAACCGAACACCTGGCCTTCACGCCGGGCCTGGACTTTGGTCGCCACCAAGCTGGCCACCATGTGCGCTTCGCTTACACCCAGAGCCTGCCGCGCCTGGAAGAGGCGGTGCAGCGCATTGCCCGGGGCCTGCGGAGCTGGCAAGGCTGATGGCGCTTTTCCCCGAACTGGAAGAGGCGCGCCTGCTGCGCCGCTACAAGCGCTTCCTGGCCGATATCGAGCTGGCCAGTGGCGAGCAGATGACCATCCACTGCCCCAACACCGGCTCGATGCTCAATTGCATGAGTGAAGGCGGGCGGGTCTGGTTCAGCCGCTCCAACGACCCGAAGCGCAAGCTGCCCGGCACCTGGGAAATCAGCGAAACGCCCCAGGGCCGGCTGGCCTGCGTCAACACCGGGCGGGCCAACGCGCTGGTCGAAGAAGCACTGCGTGCCGGCACCATCACTGAACTGGCCGATTTCACCGTGCTCAAGCGCGAGGTGGCCTACGGTGAGGAACGCAGCCGCATCGACTTCTATTTGGAGTATGCCGACGGCAGCAAGGTCTACGTCGAGGTCAAGAGCGTGACCCTCGGTTACCCGGACACCCCGGTGGCGGCCTTCCCCGATGCCGTGACCCAGCGCGGTGCCAAGCACCTGCGCGAACTGGCGGGGTTGGCGCGCCAGGGTGTTCGCGCGGTGCAGTTGTATTGTGTGAACCTCACCGGCATCGAGGCCGTGCGCCCGGCAGAGGAAATCGACGCCGCCTACGCCCAGGCTCTGCGCGCGGCGGTGGCGGATGGGGTAGAAGTGCTGGCCTACGGCACCCGGCTGGATGCACAGCAGATCGTGGTCGACCGGCCGTTGCCGGTGCTGTTCACTCGGTAAGCCAGATGCCCTGGCTGTCTTCCAGGCAGTCCAGGGCTTCCAACCACTCGCCCGCGCACGGGCCGGCCACGCATTCGCCACTCTCGATCAAAAACTGTGCGCCATGATGGGCGCACTGGATCAGGCTGGCGCTGTCGTCGAGGAAGCTGTCTGGCGTCCAGTTGAGGGTAATGCCGCGATGGGGGCAGCGGTTGCGGTAGATGAACACCTGGCCATGGCGACGTACGCCTAGAAGTGGCACGCCGGCTACGCTGAAGGCGCGGCTTTGGCCTTCGCAGAGGTCGGTGGAGGCGCAGAGAAAATGCATGATGGGGTGTGTTTTCAGTTAAGCCGTGTGACAAGGGATGGCTTGACGCTTCAATGCGAATAATTATCAAATTGCCCGCATTCGCCGCGCCAGGCTGCCTATGGTGCGCAGTTCCACCGCCCGCCACAAGGCGCGCGGCCCGCCTTCAAGCAAAGGAATTCGATGATGCGCCGTCCCGCTGCCCTGATCGCCCTGTGTGCCGGTCTGCTTTTATCTACCTCGACGCTGGCGGGCGAACTGCCGCAGCGCTGGGTCAGTGCCGGTGGCGCGCTGAGCGAATGGATCAGCGCGCTGGGAGGGGAGCAGCGGCTGGTCGGCGTGGACACCACCAGCCAGCACCCCGAGTCGCTCAAGGCATTGCCCAGCATCGGCTATCAGCGCCAGCTATCGGCCGAAGGCATCCTGAGCCTGCGCCCGGATGTGCTGGTGGGGACCGAGGAAATGGGCCCGCCGCCGGTGCTGGCGCAGATCCGCAAGGCCGGCGTGCGGGTCGAGCTGTTCTCCAGCAAGGCCGAGCTGGCCGCGGTGGACGAGAACCTCAAGCACCTCGGCGCATTGCTGGGCAGCGAGCAGCAGGCGGCAACGCTGGCCGGTGACTACCACCGCCAGTTGCAAGGGCTGCAAGACAAGATCAAGCAGGCCCAGGCCAGCCAGAAAGCACCGGGCGTGCTGCTGCTGGTCGGGCACGCCGGGGCCAAGCCGCTGATTGCGGGGCTGGGTACTTCCGGCGACTGGCTGCTGCGTCAGGCTGGGGCGCGCAACCTGGCCGACCATCAGGGCTACAAGAATTTCTCGGTGGAGGCCCTGGCCGCACTGGACCCGGACGTGGTGGTGTTCTCCGATCGCGCTCTGGCAGGCGAGGCCGCCCTGCAGGCGCTGATCAAGGAAAACCCGGCCCTGGCCGGCTCGCGTGCGGTGCGCGACAAGCGCCTGCTGTCGCTCGACCCGACGCTGCTGGTCGGTGGCCTCGGCCCGCGCCTGCCCGCTACCCTGCGTGAGCTGGCCGCCAGCTTCTACCCGGCCGTCAAGGCCAGCTTCACCCCATGAGGCAGCGGGTCCAGCCACGCACGCTGTTCACTGGCCTTGCGCTGATGTGCCTGCTGGCGGTCTGGCTGTCGCTGGCGCTGGGGCCAGTCAGCCTGCCGCTGTTCGATACCCTGCGCGCAGGCTTGCGCCTGATCGGCGTGCCTATCAGCGGTGAAGGGCTCGAGCAGGCCGAGATGATCCTCGGTCAGATCCGCCTGCCGCGCACCTTGCTGGGGCTGGCGGTGGGTGGCGTGCTGGCGCTGTCGGGGGTGGCCATGCAGGGGCTGTTCCGCAACCCGCTGGCCGATCCTGGGCTGGTGGGGGTCGCCAGCGGTGCCGCCCTGGGGGCGGCGGTAGCGATCGTGGGCGGCAGCTGGCTGGGCGGCATAGCCGAGTGGTTCGCGCCGTATCTGCTGTCGTTGTGCGCCTTCATCGGTGGCCTGGGGGTGACGGCGATGGTCTATCGCCTTGGCCGGCGTGACGGCCAGACCAACGTGGCGACCATGCTGCTGGCCGGTATCGCCATGACCGCCCTGGGCGGCTCGGCGGTCGGGCTGTTCACCTATCTGGCCGATGACGCGACCTTGCGCACCCTGACGTTCTGGAACCTCGGCAGCCTCAACGGCGCCAGCTATGAGCGCCTGTGGCCGCTGCTGCTGGTGGCGGTGGCCGTGGCGCTGTGGTTGCCGCGGCGGGCACAGGCGCTCAATGCCTTGCTGCTGGGCGAGTCGGAGGCCCGCCACCTCGGTGTCGAAGTGGAAGCGCTGAAACGTGAGTTGGTGTTCTGCACCGCGCTGGGTGTCGGCGCGGCGGTGGCGGCGGCCGGCCTGATCGGTTTCATCGGCCTGGTGGTGCCGCACCTGGTGCGCCTGCTGGCGGGGCCGGATCACCGTGTGTTGTTGCCGGCGTCGCTGCTGGCCGGTGGCACCCTGCTGCTGTTCGCCGACCTGATCGCGCGCCTGGCGCTGGCGCCGGCAGAGCTGCCGATCGGCATCGTCACGGCCTTCATCGGGGCACCGTTCTTCCTGTTCTTGCTGGTCAAGGGGCGCAACTGATGCTCGATGTCGAAGGCCTGTCGCTCAAGCGCGGCAGCAGCGAGGTGCTGCACGATATCCATCTGCAATTGCAGCCGGGGCAGATCCTCGGCGTGCTGGGCCCCAACGGTGCCGGCAAGAGCAGCCTGCTTGGCGCCTTGTGCGGTGAGCTGGCGCCCAGTGCCGGGCGGGTACGCCTGGACGGGCGGGGGCTTGAGGACTGGCCCGGGCAGGAGCGGGCACGGCGGCTGGCGGTGTTGCCGCAGGTGTCCAGCTTGGGCTTCGGCTTCAGTGTCGAAGAGGTGGTCGGCCTGGGCCGCCTGCCCCACGCCAGTGGTCGGCAGCGCGATCGGGAGATCGTCGACGCGGCATTGCAGGCGGCGGATGCCGGGCACCTGGGCGAGCGCAGCTACCTGGCGCTCTCCGGGGGGGAGCGCCAGCGCGTGCACCTGGCCCGGGTGCTGGCCCAGCTGTGGCCGGGCGAGGCCGGCACCACGCTGCTGCTCGACGAGCCCACGTCCATGCTCGACCCGCTGCACCAGCACACCACGCTGCAGGCGGTACGCCGTTTTGCCGACCGTGGTGCAGCGGTGCTGGTGATCCTGCATGACCTGAACCTGGCGGCCCGCTACTGTGACCATATCCTGTTGCTGGAGCAGGGACGTTGCCACGCCCTGGATACACCAGAGGCGGTACTGACCCCAGTGGCGCTCAAGGCGGTGTTCGGCATCGATGTGCTGGTGCAGGCGCATCCGGAGCGGGGCCATCCGTTGATCATCACTCGCTAGGAGCTTCCGTCATGCGTCACCTCTTGTCGGTCTGCCTGGTAATGGCATTGGCGGGGTGCCAGGCCAGCCTGCCACCACTGCCGGCCTGGCAAAGCAGCGAGGGCCGTGACAGCGCGCAGCTGGGCCAGATCCGCGATCTGGCCAGCGGCCGGTTGATCAGCCCGGACCAACTGGTCGAGCAACTCGCCAATGCACCTCGGGTGCTGGTCGGCGAGCAGCACGACAACCCCGACCACCATGCGCTGCAGCTTTGGTTGCTGCGCGCCCTGCAGAGCCGCCGCCCGCAAGGCAGCCTGCTGCTGGAAATGCTCCAGCCCGAACAGCAGCCGCTGGTCGATGCCTTGCAGCACGGCGGGCCACTGCCTGAGGACCTGCCCAAGGCCCTGGCCTGGCCGGATGGCTGGGACTGGACGTTTTACGGACCGATCGTGAGGGAAGCCCTGGCGCAACCTTATCCGCTGCTGTCCGCCAATTTGTCCCCCGGCGAGATTCGCCAGGCTTATCGCCAGCCAGCAAGCCCGCCGGGCGCGCGCAGCAATGCGGCGAATGTGTTGCAGGCATTGCGCGAACAGGTCCGTGCCGGGCATTGCAACCTGCTGCCGGATAGCCAGCTGCCGGCAATGCTCGCCGTCCAGCAGCAGCGCGACCGGCGCATTGCCGAACGTCTGCTGAGCGCGCCGCAACCTGCGCTGTTGTTCGCCGGCAGCTATCACGCACGCAAGGACCTGGGCGTGCCCCTGCACCTGGCCGACCTGGGGGCCAAAGGCGACAGCAAGGTGTTGCTGCTGGCGCAGGTGGGGGAGACGGTCGAGCCGGGCATGGCGGATTTCGTCTGGTACACCGCGGCGCTGCCCGAGCAGGATTATTGCGCCCAGCTGCGCAAAGGGCAGTAAATCGCAGGCAAAAAAAGACCCGGCAAAGTGCCGGGTCAATAACCGTGATTAGCCTGATGAGGAGATAATCTGAGAGTCCGAACCAGGGGCTTTCAGGTTACCCAACCAGTCTCGCGACCAGTTGTGATAATCATAACGATTCTCATTACCGAGTCAATGGCTTTCAGCAAATTATTTTTCCATCTTCTGTGCAGGGCTCTTCGCGTCGAGTTGCTGGTTGAGCGCCTCTTTGCGTTCAACCGGCAGATCGTTCCAGTGCATGTCCAACAAGGCGCCTTCTATGGCGTACAACAACACCTTGGAAGCCCGGAAACCTCGCGTTCTTACGGCTTGATAGGCACCCACCGCGCCCAGGCGACGGAGGTCCGATGCACTGTGGATACCGACGGCGTGCAGCCATTGCGCGGAGGTCTTGCCAAGATTTTTCAGGTGCTGCAATTCATCGTTCATCGAGCCTCCTTGCGATGGCTGAACGGGTCTTGGGGATAAATCGCGAGCAGGTCAGAGAGGAGTGTAGCGGGGGTTGGAAAATGCGCGGCCTTTTGCCATCGGGGCCCGACCGGTTGCCGCCCCGGGGGGCGGGGCGGCGCCTGGCCGAGGCTCAGCGCGTGGTTCGATAGCGCAGGCGCGTACCGAATTTGAGCGACATGAGGATCTCGTCAGCGCTCAGTTCGCTGGGGAAGTAAGTGCCGGAGATCTGCGCATGGGCGATGCTTGCGCCTTCGAGGCCGGTTTCCCGCAGGTCCAGTCCGCGCAGGTCGGCGGCGCGAAAGTAAGCATCGGTGAAGTCGATGCCGCGTACGTCGAGGTTGCGCAGGTCCAGGCCACGAAAATCGCCGCCGCGAAAATCGATGGGGGCGTCCGTTGGCTTTTCGCGGTTGAAGGTCGCGATCTTCTCGTCGCGGACCAGGGCGTACAGGACATTGTCCAGCTGCCGGGGTTGGTTCATGGCGGCGCCTCCTCGTGGGGTGTGATGATATTGTAATGACATCACTGAGGGGGCGCCGGACTTCAGGCGTGAACTGTCGACTGCTTCACGCCTGGAGGGTCAAAGGCCTGGCAGGTGCTGGCGGATCTGCTCGATCAGCTGGTCCATGCTGGCGCTTTCCTGGGTGTCGACGCGCTTGCTGTGCTTCTGTTCTTCGGTATCGAGCGGTTCGCGGCTGGCTTGCTGCGCCTTGACGACTTCGAGGGTGGCATCCGAAGGGTCCAGGTTATCGGCCTGGCGTTGCGCCAGCCAGCTCTCGATGACGGCCTCGGGGGCCTGGCAGTCGAGAATCAGGAAGGGAGCGCCGGTCTCGCTGGCGACCTGTGCCGCGGCCTTGCGCTGGTCGTGCTTGAGGTAAGTGGCGTCCAGCACTACCGGGAAGCCGGCACGCAGGATGATTTCTGCGAGCGTATGCAGGCGCTGGTAGGTCGCGGCGCTGGACTGCTGGTCATAGATCCCTGCCTGCAACTGGCCGGCTTGCGCCTGCTGCTGCTCGCCGAACAGGCGCTTGCGTTCGACATCGGAGCGCACGCGCACCGCGCCCAGCGCTTCGACCAGACGCATGGCCACATGGCTTTTGCCTACCGCCGAAACACCGTGGGTGATCGCCAGCAGGCGCGACGGGATGGCGCTGTAGCTTTCCGCCAGGTTGGCGTAGTTGCGGTAGGTGCGCAGTGTGGTGGCGCGCTGCACGCCATCGGCGTCGGCCGGCATGCTGAACAGCGCGACCTTGGCCCGTACCAGGGCACGGTAGGCCTTGTAGAAGTTCAGCAGCTCCAGGCCCTGGTAGTCGCCGGTCAGCTCCAGGTACTGGCTGATGAAGCGTCGCGACAGGCACTTGAGACCGCGGTCTTCGAGGTCCATGGCGAGGAAGCTGACATCGGCGTAGACATCGGTCAGGCGGAACGGCTCGTTGAACTCGATGCAGTCGAAGATCACCACCTTGCCGTCGATCAGGGTGGCGTTGCCCAGGTGGATGTCACCGTGGCATTCGCGGATGAAACCGTCGGCCTTGCGCGCCTCGAGCAGGCCGTGCAGGCGTTTGAAGCTGTCCTGGGCCCAGGCTTGCAGGTTGTCGAGCTGCTGCAGGTCGGCCTTGTCGCTGAGGAACGGGCGAATCTGCTCGAAATTCTGCTCCACCGGGGCCATGACGGCTTCAGGCGTACCCAGCGGGTGCTCGACGGCGACTTTCGGGGCCTGCAGGTGGAACTCGGCAATCTGCCGGGCCATCTGGTCGATGTGGCCGGCGTTCAGCTCACCGTTGGCCTGCAGGGTGCTGAGCATCTGGCCCTGGGGGAACTGGCGCATTTTCAGCGCGTACTCGATCGGCGTGCCTGCGCCGCCCAGTTGCGGGGCTTCGGCGCTGCCGGTAATCGGTAGCACTTCCAGGTACAGGCCGTCGGTCAGGCGCTGGTTCAGGCGCAGTTCTTCGTTGCAGAAATGCCCACGCTGATCCAGGCCGGTGAAGTCGAGGAAGCCGAAGTTCATGGGCTTCTTGATCTTGTAGGCGAATTCACCGGTGAGCAGGACCCAGGAAATGTGCGTTTCAATGAGCTGGAAGCCCTCGACGGGGTGCGGATAAAGTGCAGGGTTCTGCAGCGCGCTGATCAGGGCTTGGCTCACAAGTGATCCTTTCGGGGTAAGGGAATTCGAAGGCGCCATTATGGTCAATGGTGACGTCCCTGCAAACCGCCTGTGGGCGCCTGCCTCCCTTTCTGAAAGTGCGTATACTCCGCCGCCATGACACGTACCCGAAATTCCCGCCCCCCTAAAAAACCACCGACCAGCCGTGCGCGCACCTGGTTGGGCTGGGCACTCAAGCTCAGCCTGGTCGGCCTTGTCCTGATCGCCGGCTTTGCGGTCTACCTCGATGCGACTGTGCAGGAGAAGTTTTCCGGCAAGCGCTGGACCATCCCGGCCAAGGTGTACGCTCGGCCGCTGGAGCTGTTCGTCGGCCAGAAGCTGAGCAAGAACGACTTCCTCACCGAGCTCGATGCCCTGGGCTACCGTCGCGAGAGTGCAGCCAATGGCCCCGGCGCGGCGTCGGTAAATGGCAACAACGTCGACCTCAATACCCGCGGCTTCCAGTTCTATGAAGGCATGGAACCGGCGCAGTTCGTGCGTGTGCGTTTCTCCGGTGACTACGTTGCGGGGCTCAGCGGTGCCAACGGCGGCAAGCTCGACGTGGTGCGCCTGGAGCCGCTGATGATCGGCGGTATCTACCCGAAGAATCTTGAAGACCGCATCCTGATCAAGATCGACCAGCTACCGCCATACCTGCTGGAGACCCTGATCGCCACGGAAGACCGCGATTTCTACAGCCACTTCGGCGTATCGCCCAAGTCCATCGCCCGGGCCATCTGGGTGAACACCTCCGCGGGCGCCATGCGCCAGGGCGGCAGTACCCTGACCCAGCAGTTGGTGAAGAACTTCTTCCTCACCAACGAGCGCAGCCTCAGCCGCAAGCTGACCGAGGCCATGATGGCCGTGCTGCTGGAGATGCACTACGACAAGCGCGAGATCCTCGAGGCGTACCTGAACGAAGTGTTCATCGGCCAGGACGGCCAGCGCGCGGTGCATGGTTTCGGTCTGGCCAGCCAGTTCTTCTTCAGCCAGCCGCTGCAGGAGCTCAAGCTGCACCAGATCGCCTTGCTGGTGGGCATGGTCAAGGGGCCGTCCTACTACAACCCGCGCCGTTACCCCGAGCGCGCCCTGCAGCGCCGCAACCTGGTGCTCGACCTGCTGGCCGAGCAGGGCGTGGCCAGCCAGGACGTGATCGATGCGGCGAAGAAGATGCCGCTGGGCGTGACCAAGCGCGGCAGCCTGGCCGACAGCTCGTTCCCGGCGTTCCTCGACCTGGTCAAGCGCCAGCTGCGCCAGGACTACCGCGACGAAGACTTGACCGAAGAAGGGTTGCGCATCTTCACCAGTTTCGACCCGATCCTGCAGATGAAGGCCGAAACCGCCATGAGCGAGACGTTCAAGCGCTTGGCCGGACGCAAGGGCGCCGACGAGGTGGAGTCGGCGATGGTCGTCACCAACCCGGAAACCGGCGAGGTGCAGGCGCTGATCGGTAGCCGTCAGTCGGGCTTTGCCGGCTTCAACCGTGCCATCGACGCGGTGCGGCCGATCGGCTCGCTGGTCAAGCCGGCGGTCTACCTCACCGCCCTTGAGCAGCCGAGCAAGTACAGCCTGACCACCCGGGTACAGGACGAGCCGTTCTCGGTCAAAGGCGCCGACGGCCAGGTGTGGCGCCCGCAGAACTACGATCGCCGTCCGCATGGCACCATCTACCTGTACCAGGGCCTGGCCAACTCCTACAACCTGTCGACCGCCAAGCTTGGCCTGGAAGTGGGCGTGCCGAACGTGATCAAGACCATCGGCCGCCTGGGGGTGCAGGTCGACTGGCCGGCGTTCCCGTCGATGCTGCTGGGCGCTGGCGGCATGTCGCCGATGCAGGTGGCGACCATGTACCAGACCATCGCCAACGGTGGCTTCAATACACCGATGCGCGGCATTCGCAGCGTGCTCACCGCCGAAGGCGAGCCGCTCAAGCGCTACCCGTTCCAGATCCAGCAAACCTTCGACCCCGGTTCCATTTATCTGGTGCAGAACGCCATGCAGCGGGTAATGCGTGAAGGTACCGGGCGTTCGGTGTATAGCGTGCTGCCCAGTTCGCTGACGCTGGCGGGCAAGACCGGCACCAGTAACGACTCGCGCGACAGTTGGTTCTCGGGCTTCAGCCAGGACCTGCTGGCCGTGGTCTGGCTGGGCCGCGACGACAACGGCAAGACGCCGTTCACCGGCGCCACCGGCGCGCTGCAGGTGTGGACCAGCTTTATGAAGAAGGCCGACCCGCTGCCGCTGGACATGCCGCAACCGGACAACGTGGTGCAGGCCTGGATCGACCCTTACAGCGGCCAGGGTTCCGACGGTAGCTGTCCGGGAGCGGTGCAGATGCCGTATATTCGCGGCAGCGAACCGCCCGCTGGCGCCACCTGTGGTGGCGAACAGAACCCGGCCGAGCAGGTCATGGACTGGGTCAAGGGGTGGATGAATTGAGCACGAGCTTTTGAAGAGGGTGTGAAGTGAAGAAGTGGTGGATTCCTGCCTTGACCGCGGTAGCCGTGCTGCAAGGCTGCTCCAGCGTCCAGCGTGGCAACATCCCGGTGGTGGATTCGAGCACCCGGGTTTCCAACAGTGAGCGGGTCCAGGCCACGCGCAATTCGGCCTACCCGACCAGTGGCGGCAGCAGCCAGGCGCAGTCGTTGCCCGAAGAAGGCGGCGTCACCGTGATGATCCCGCAAGGGACCGGCGGCGCGCCGATCAGCACCGGGCCAATTACGCCGGGCCCGGTCAGCAGTGGCCCGATCACCCCGGGCCCGGTCAGCACCGGCCCCATCACCACCAACCCCAACCCGGTGGCCGATGAGCCGTTCGACATCGCCTCGATGAGCAACCCCTCGGTGGCCACTCAAGCGCCGACCGGCATCCCGCGCGCCAACAGCGGTGGCCTGTCCGCCGACGAGCAACTCGATGGTCCGGTGCTGGCGCTGCTGACCACTGCTCAGCAGCAGCAGGGCAGCGGTGACTTCAACGGCGCCGCTTCGAGCCTGGAGCGTGCCCAGCGCATCGCCCCGCGCGAGCCGCAGGTGCTGTTCCGCCTGGCCCAGGTGCGCCTGTCGCAAGGCGACGCGGCGCAATCCGAGCAACTGGCCCGTCGCGCGCTGACCTACGCCAACGGCCGCCCCGACCTTCAGGCCCAGCTGTGGAACACCATCGCCCAGGCCCGCGAGAAGCAAGGCGACAGCGCCGGTGCCGCACTGGCGCGGCAGAAGGCGCGGGTCAACCTGTGATGGAGCAGCGCATTCTCGATATCGCCGACCATCTGCTGCTGATCGAGCAAGAGCTCAAGGTCCAGGGCTGGTGGAGCGCTGATACGCCGAGCGAAGAGATGCTGGCCAGCACGGTGCCGTTCGCGGTGGACAGCATGAGCTTCGAGCAGTGGCTGCAGTGGATCTTCCTGCCACGCATGAAGCTGATCCTGGAGCATGGGCTCGCGTTGCCGAATGCATCGGGCATCCTGGTGATGGCCGAGACGGTGTTTGTCGATTGCCCGGAACAAAGCCGCACGCTACGGCGCCTGTTGGCAGAATTCGATCAATTGATCGCGCCTTCCGCCTGATTTCTTCTCTTTTTCCTTTAAGGGCCGCAGATTGTGGCCCTTTTTTATGGAAATCTTTATTGTTCTGCTGCTGCTCGCCTTTTTAGTGGTGCTGGCGATTCATCTTGCGGAAAAATTGGCAATAATTTTTCTTGACTTGTTGGCGCCAAATCACAAGAATCCAGATTCCGCTGTAGAGGGACTGCCAGAAGCAGACCCGCTAAGCAGATCATGAGGCGCACACCCGCGCCGACTTGTAACACCCCGCAACGCGTTACCTCGCGCTGGGTGGGAAAGCCCGCAACACACCAGGGCATTCCCAATACTTGCTCAGTCAGTGCTGACGTTCGCTCATGCTCTGCTTGGCAGTAAACCTATTAAGACCCGTCCAGTGAGGACGGTATTCTGGCGTTTTAGAGGTGAACAACGTGGAGCTTTTATCTGGCGCTGAGATGGTCGTCCGCTTCTTGCGTGACGAGGGCGTTAAGCACATCTACGGGTACCCTGGCGGTGCTCTCCTTCATGTTTACGATGCTCTGTTCAAGGAACCGGAAGTCCAGCACATCCTGGTCCGTCACGAACAGGCTGCCACCCATATGGCGGACGGTTACGCCCGTGCCACCGGCAAGGCCGGCGTGGTACTGGTGACTTCCGGCCCAGGCGCGACCAATGCCATCACCGGCATTGCCACCGCCTACATGGATTCCATTCCGATGGTCATCCTGTCTGGCCAGGTGCCCAGCACCATGGTCGGCACCGATGCCTTCCAGGAAACCGACATGATCGGTATTTCCCGGCCGATCGTGAAGCACAGCTTCATGGTCAAGCATGCTTCGGAAATCCCGGAAGTCCTGAAAAAAGCTTTCTATCTTGCGCAATCCGGCCGTCCCGGCCCGGTCGTGGTCGACATTCCAAAAGATATGACCAACCCGGCTGAGAAGTTCGAGTACATCTACCCGAAAAAGGTCAAGCTGCGTTCGTATAGCCCGGCTGTACGTGGTCACTCCGGCCAGATCCGCAAGGCAGCCGAAATGCTCCTGGCGGCCAAGCGCCCGATCGTCTACTCCGGCGGCGGCGTCATCCTCGGCGGCGGCTCCGAAGCCCTCACCGAAATCGCCAAGTCGCTGAACCTGCCGGTCACCAACACCCTCATGGGCCTCGGTGGCTTCCCGGGTACCGACCGCCAGTTCGTCGGCATGCTCGGCATGCACGGCAGCTACACCGCCAACCTGGCGATGCACAATGCCGATGTGATCTTCGCTGTCGGCGTGCGTTTCGACGACCGTGTGGTCAACGGCCCGGCCAAGTTCTGCCCGAACGCCAAGATCATCCACATCGACATCGACCCGGCGTCGATCTCGAAGATGATCAAGGCCGACGTGCCGATCGTCGGCCCGGTCGAAAGCGTGCTCAACGAAATGCTCGGCATCCTCAAGGAAATCGGCGAGCAGCCTGACAAGGCGGCGCTGGATGCCTGGTGGAAGCAGATCGACGAATGGCGTGGCGACGGTGGCCTGTTCCCTTACGACAAGGGCGACGGCAACGTCATCAAGCCGCAACAGGTCATCGAGACGCTGTGCGAAGTGACCAAGGGCGATGCCTTCGTCACCTCCGACGTGGGCCAGCACCAGATGTTCGCGGCGCAGTACTACCGCTTCAACAAACCCAACCGCTGGATCAACTCCGGTGGCCTGGGCACCATGGGCTTCGGTTTCCCGGCGGCCATGGGCATCAAGCTCAACTTCCCGGACCATGACGTGGCCTGCGTCACTGGTGAAGGCAGCATCCAGATGAACATCCAGGAGCTGTCCACCTGCATGCAGTACGGCCTGCCGGTGAAGATCGTCAACATGAACAACGGTGTGTTGGGCATGGTCCGCCAGTGGCAGGACATGGCCTACAACGGCCGCCACTCGCACTCCTATGTCGAGTCGCTGCCTGATTTCGTCAAGCTGGCCGAGGCCTATGGTCATGTGGGTATCCGCATCACCAGCCTGAAGGACCTCAAGCCGAAGCTGGAAGAAGCGTTTGCCATGAAGGACCGCCTGGTCTTCATCGACATCGCGATCGACCGTACCGAGCACGTCTATCCGATGCAGATCAAGGATGGCTCGATGCGTGACATGTGGCTGAGCAAGACGGAGCGTACCTGATATGCGGCACATCATTTCCCTGCTGCTGGAAAACGAACCCGGTGCCTTGTCTCGCGTGGTCGGCCTGTTCTCCCAGCGCAACTACAACATCGAAAGCCTGACCGTGGCGCCGACCGAAGACCCGACCCTGTCGCGTCTGACGTTGACCACCGTCGGCCATGATGAAGTGATCGAACAGATCACCAAGAACCTGAACAAGCTGGTCGAAGTGGTCAAGCTGGTCGACCTGTCGGAAAGCGCTCACATCGAGCGCGAACTGATGTTGGTCAAGGTCAAGGCCACCGGTGCCCAGCGTGCCGAGATCAAGCGCACCACGGATATCTTCCGTGGCCAGATCGTCGATGTGACCGCCAGCGTGTACACCGTGCAGCTGAGCGGCACCAGCGACAAACTGGACAGCTTCATCCAGGCCATCGGCACCGCATCGATTCTCGAAACCGTGCGCAGTGGCGTCACCGGCATTGCCCGTGGCGACAAAGTGCTCAGCATCTAACTTCAAAAATTAGCGATGGCTCCGCAGGGGCCGAGATATAACCAGGGGTATTTCATGAAAGTTTTCTACGATAAAGACTGCGACCTTTCCATCATCCAGGGCAAGAAAGTCGCCATCATCGGTTACGGCTCCCAGGGCCACGCTCAGGCGTGCAACCTGAAGGACTCCGGTGTAGACGTCACCGTCGGTCTGCGTAAAGGCTCGGCCACCGTTGCCAAGGCAGAAGCCCACGGCCTGAAAGTAGCCGACGTGGCCACCGCCGTCGCTGCAGCCGACCTGGTCATGATCCTCACCCCGGACGAGTTCCAGGGCCAGCTGTACAAGAACGAGATCGAGCCGAACATCAAGAAAGGCGCCACCCTGGCCTTCTCCCACGGCTTCTCGATCCACTACAACCAGGTCGTTCCGCGTGCCGACCTCGACGTGATCATGATCGCGCCGAAGGCCCCGGGCCACACCGTGCGCTCCGAGTTCGTCAAAGGCGGCGGCATCCCTGACCTGATCGCTATCTACCAGGACGCTTCGGGCAATGCCAAGAACGTCGCCCTGTCCTACGCCGCTGGCGTCGGTGGCGGCCGTACCGGCATCATCGAAACCACCTTCAAGGACGAGACTGAAACCGACCTGTTCGGCGAGCAGGCTGTTCTGTGCGGCGGTACCGTCGAGCTGGTCAAAGCCGGTTTCGAAACCTTGGTCGAAGCGGGCTACGCCCCGGAAATGGCCTACTTCGAGTGCTTGCACGAGCTGAAGCTGATCGTTGACCTCATGTACGAAGGCGGCATCGCCAACATGAACTACTCGATCTCCAACAACGCCGAGTACGGTGAGTACGTCACCGGCCCTGAAGTCATCAACGAAGAATCCCGCAAGGCCATGCGCAACGCTCTGAAGCGCATCCAGGACGGCGAATACGCGAAGATGTTCATCAGCGAAGGTGCCACCAACTACCCATCGATGACCGCCAAGCGCCGTAACAACGCCGCCCACGGCATCGAAATCATCGGCGAGCAACTGCGTTCGATGATGCCGTGGATCTCGGCCAACAAGATCGTCGACAAGAGCAAGAACTAAGTCTTGCTTGGCTAAATGAAAAACGCGGCTTCGGCCGCGTTTTTTCGTTTGCGCGGCCGGCTTCTGGTATAAAGCGACCAGTGGCTCGCCGTCAGAACCCATTTCGCGAGCCCGTGTCGAACATATTCCACCCCAGTTGCAAGGTACTTTTCATGAGCGAACGTCCCGAAGAGCCGAACAAGCCCTCCGACGCCGAAAGCCTGCTACCGATCGATGAGCATGTCGAAGAAGGGCATGACGCCGAAGGCCGCAAGGTCCGTCACCGCGGCATCTACCTGCTGCCCAACCTGTTCACCACCGCCAACCTGTTTGCCGGTTTCTATTCCATCATCAGTTCGATGAGCGCGCAGAGCGCCCTGAGTGCTGGTGATCCGCGCGAAGCGAGCAAGTATTTCGCCTTCGCCGCCATCGCGATCTTCGTCGCCATGGTGCTCGACGGCCTCGATGGCCGTGTGGCGCGTATGACCAATACCCAGAGCGCCTTCGGTGCCGAGTACGACTCGCTGTCGGACATGGTCGCCTTTGGTGTGGCGCCGGCCTTGTTGGCCTTCGGCTGGGCACTGGGTGACATGGGCAAGGTCGGCTGGATGGTCGCCTTCATCTATGTGGCCGGTGCTGCACTGCGCCTGGCACGCTTCAACACCCAGGTTGGTACCGCCGACAAGCGCTACTTCATCGGCTTGGCCAGCCCGGCCGCGGCTGGCGTTGTGGCCGGCACTGTGTGGGCGTTCAGCGATTTCGGTATCCAGGGTTCCAAGCTGTCGTTCCTGGTGGCATTGCTGGTGGCTGCTGCCGGCATGCTGATGGTCAGCAACATCAAGTACAACAGCTTCAAGGAGCTGGATCTCAAGGGTCGTGTGCCCTTTGTTGCGATCCTGGCTGTGGTGTTGGTGTTCGCTGTGGTGTTCAGCGACCCGCCCCGCATCCTGCTGCTGATCTTCCTCGCTTATGCGGTTTCCGGCCCGCTGCAGTACCTGCTGCGCGGTCGTCGTAAAACCTCATGAAGATTTAATCGTGGAATAACCTGCCGGCTCCATAGTCTTACGGGTACATCAGTTGCCCGTACTGTGGAGCCGTCATGCTCATCAAACTCCCCCGATCATCCGACTGCACGTCGGCACAGATCACCCCTGAACACATCTACCTTTCCCGTCGCAGCATGCTGGGTGGCGCCTTGGCAGGCATGGCCCTGGGCGCTTTGCCGCGTCTGGGGGTGGCCGCAGAGCCATCGCGTTATGCCGATGCCGTAGCCGGAGCGGCGCCTGCGTGGTTCACCGAAAAGCTGGGGGCCACGCGCTGGCAGGCCGTCACCGTTAAGGATGAGGCCATCACACCATTCAAGGACGCCACTCACTACAACAACTTCTATGAGTTCGGGCCTGACAAGGGCGACCCTGCGGCCAATGCGGGCAGCCTGAAGACTGAGCCCTGGAGCCTGGTGGTCGATGGTGAGGTGGCAAAGCCCGGGCGCTATGCGCTGGAAGACTTCGTGAAGCCCTATCAGCTCGAGGAACGCATTTATCGGCTGCGTTGCGTAGAGGCCTGGTCGATGGTCATTCCGTGGTTGGGCTTTCCGCTTGCGCAAGTGCTCAAGCAGGTCGAGCCTACTTCCAGGGCGCGCTATGTCCGTTTCGAAACGCTGCAGGACCCCAAGAGCATGCCTGGGCAGCGCTCCGGCTTTGCCCTGATCCACTGGCCTTATGTAGAAGGGCTGCGCCTGGATGAGGCGATGAACCCGTTGGCGATCCTGGCGGTGGGCATGTATGGCCGGGAGTTGGCTAACCAGAACGGTGCGCCACTGCGTCTGGTGGTGCCCTGGAAGTATGGCTTCAAGAGCATCAAGTCGATTGTGCGCATCAGCCTGGTGGCGGAGCAACCGCAGACCACCTGGCAAGGGCTGGCGCCGGATGAATATGGTTTCTATGCCAACGTCAACCCGACGGTCGATCACCCGCGCTGGACCCAGGCCCGCGAGCGGCGTTTGCCCAGCGGTCTGTTCAGCCCCAATGTGCGGGAGACGCAGATGTTCAATGGTTATGCTGATGAGGTGGCGTCGTTGTACGCCGGGCTCGATCTGCGGAAGAACTATTGATGCGTTATCCCTGGTTGCGATTGGCGATCTTTGTGCTCGGCAGCCTGTTTCCTGCCTGGTGGCTGTATCAGGCGGCGATGGGGCAGCTCGATCCAGATCCGGGCAAGATCCTGGTGGACCGGCTCGGGCTGGGGGCGCTGGTCTTTCTATTGATTACCTTGAGCATGACGCCGCTGCAGAAATTGACAGGGTGGTCGGGCTGGATCGTGGTGCGCCGGCAGCTGGGGTTGTGGTGCTTTGCTTATATAGTGCTGCACATGACTTCTTATATGGTTTTCATCCTGGGCCTGGATTGGGGACAGCTGGGGCTTGAGCTGCGCAAGCGGCCGTACATCATCGTCGGTGCGTTGGGTTTCCTTGGATTGCTGGCGTTGGCGGTCACTTCCAATCGCTACAGTCAGCGAAGACTAGGGGCGCGTTGGAAGAAGCTGCACAAGCTGGTGTATGTGATTCTTGGGTTGGGGTTGCTGCATTTTTTGTGGATCGTGCGCTCAGATCTGAAGGAGTGGGCCATTTATGCAGGGGTAGGGGTATTGCTGATGGTGCTGCGAATTCCAGCGGTGGCGAAGCGAGTGCCCAGGTTTGCGGGAGGGCGCAAGAGGACCGTCTGAACGCGGGCTGAATATCTTGCCGTTCTTACACGCTCACTCTCCTATATTCCTGTTTCTTGAAATTAAAGGTTGACGGGGTTTCAGATCCCCTTATAATGCGCCCCACTTCCAGCGACAACGGAACGCAAAACTCCTTGAAATTCAATGAGTTAAGCGATTCGAAAGCTCCGGAAGCGTTTCGGTCTCACGATCGGCAGCGGTGAAAAAGGTGGTTGACAGCAAGTTGTAACGCTGTATGATTCGCCTCCCGCTACGAGAGATCGCAGCGAGTTAAGCGGTTGAAGCYAAACGAGTTTCTCGGAAAAAANCTTCAAAATAAACGCTTGACAGCAAATGAGGAAAGCGTAGAATGCGCGCCTCGGTTGAGACGAAAAGMTCTTAACCAAACGCTCTTTAACAAATTGAATCAAGCAATTCGTGTGGGTGCTTGTGAGTATGGACTGATAGTCAACAAGATTATCAGC
>NZ_JAVYJF010000035.1:0-36908 GCF_032621715.1 Pseudomonas sp. zfem004
AGCACCCTTCGGCGCAGCCGAAGGCGCGAGATGTAGACTTGCGCAGCAAGTCGGAGGCCGCGCGGGCCCGGAGGACGCCGAAGCGAAGGGACCCCGAAGCGCAGCGTAGGGGCCGTATGAATGGAGCGAGCGGCTTTGGTTACTTTGGCCAAGACCAAAGTAACCCGCCGTAAGGGCGGAAAGGTGACTATGCGTCGACATCGCAAATGAATGCGCATAAAACTTTCAAAACAACAACAACAACAACAACAACAACAACAACAACAACAACAACAACAACAACAACAACAACAACAACAACAACAACAACAACAACAACAAAGGGCGAATTAGGAGGAAATCAACTGCCCCCCAATTCGCCCCAGCATCAACAACTCAACTCAAATCAATCAAGCGCATCAAGCAAAGCCTGATTCATCTCCGGCGTCCCAACCGTAATCCGCAAGAACTGCACAATCCGCTCCTGCTTGAAGTGCCGCACAATAACCCCCTGCTCCCGCAGCCGCGCCGCAATCCCCCCCGCATCCTGCTCCGGATGCCGAGCAAAAATGAAGTTCGCCGCCGAAGGCAACACCTCGAACCCCCGCGCCTGCAACGCCGCAACCAACACCTCACGGCTGTCGATCACCTTGCGGCAAGTCTCGTCAAAGTAAGCACGATCCTCGAACGCCACCGCAGCCCCGACAATCGCAGCCCGGTCCAACGGGTACGAGTTGAAGCTGTTCTTGATCCGCTCCAGCGCCTCGATCAAGTCCGGATGCCCCACAGCCAGGCCAACCCGCAGCCCAGCCAAAGAACGCGATTTGGACAGCGTCTGGGTCACCAGCAGGTTGTCATAGCGATCAACCAGGCTGATGGCCGTCTCGCCACCGAAGTCGATGTACGCCTCGTCCACCACCACCACCGAATCCCGATTGGCCTGCAGCATCTGCTCCACCGCCTCAAGCGGCAGCAGGCAACCGGTCGGCGCATTGGGATTGGGGAAGATGATCCCGGCGTTCGGCTTGTTGTAGTCCGAAACGCGAATCTGGAACTGCTCGTCCAGCGCCACCTGCTCGTACGGGATGCCGTACAGCCCGCAATACACCGGGTAGAAGCTGTAGCTGACGTCCGGGAACAGCAACGGCGCATCGTGCTGGAACAGGCCGTGGAAGATGTGCGCCAGCACCTCGTCCGAGCCGTTGCCGACAAACACCTGCGCCGGGGTGACACCGTAGTACTCGGCCACCGCCTGCTTGAGCCGGTCACCATTCGGGTCCGGGTACAGGCGCAGGTTGTCGTTCAACTCACCACGCATGGCCTCCAGCGCCTTGGGCGATGGGCCATAGGGGTTCTCGTTGGTGTTGAGCTTGACCAGCTTGGCCAGCTTGGGCTGCTCGCCCGGCACGTAGGGCACCAGGTCCTTGACGAAGGGACTCCAGAAACGACTCATGCTCAATTCCCCTTCTCGGTGAGGATGCGGTATTCGGCGCTGCGGGCGTGGGCGGTCAACGACTCGCCACGGGCCAGTACCGAAGCGGTGTGGCCAAGCTCGGATGCGCCCTGCTCGGAACAGAAAATGATCGACGAACGCTTCTGGAAGTCATACACGCCCAGCGGCGAGGAGAAGCGCGCGGTGCCGGAGGTTGGCAGTACGTGGTTGGGGCCAGCGCAGTAGTCGCCCAGCGCCTCGCTGGTGTGACGGCCCATGAAGATCGCGCCGGCGTGGCGGATCTGCGGCAGCCAGGCCTGCGGGTCGGCCACCGACAGCTCCAGGTGTTCGGGGGCGATGCGGTTGGCCACCTCGATGGCCTGTTGCATGTCGCGCACCTGAATCAGGGCGCCACGGCCGTTGATCGATTTTTCGATGATCTCGGCGCGCTCCATGGTTGGCAGCAGCTTGTCGATGCTGGCGGCAACGCGATCGAGGAACTCGGCATCGGGGCTGACCAGGATGGCCTGGGCATCTTCATCGTGTTCGGCCTGGGAGAACAGGTCCATGGCGATCCAGTCCGGATCGGTCTGACCATCGCACACCACCAGGATCTCCGACGGGCCGGCGATCATGTCGATACCCACCTGGCCAAATACATGGCGCTTGGCGGTGGCCACGTAGATGTTGCCCGGGCCGACGATCTTGTCCACCTGCGGCACGCTTTCGGTGCCGTAGGCCAGGGCCGCGACGGCCTGGGCGCCACCCACGGTGAACACCCGATCGACGCCGGCGATGCAGGCAGCAGCCAGCACCAACTCATTGACCTCGCCACGCGGGGTCGGCACTACCATGACCACTTCACCGACACCCGCAACCTTGGCTGGAATCGCGTTCATCAGCACCGACGAGGGATACGACGCCTTGCCGCCCGGCACGTACAGGCCGGCGCGGTCCAGCGGGGTGACCTTCTGGCCGAGCACGGTGCCGTCGGCTTCGGTGTACTGCCAGGAGTCCTGCTTCTGCCGCTCGTGGTACAGGCGCACGCGGTTGGCGGCTTTCTCCAGTGCTTCACGCTGCACCGGGGTGATGCGGGTCAGCGCCAGCTCCAGGCGGGCACGATCGAGGATCAGGTCATCGATGGTCTTGGCGTCGACACCGTCGAAGCGCTGGGTGAATTCAACCAGCGCTGCGTCACCGCGCTCGCGCACCGCCTTGATGATGTCGAGCACGCGCTGGTTGACCGCGTCATCGGACACACTTTCCCAGCTCAGCAGATGATCCAGATGTCGGGCGAAATCCTGGTCAGCGGCGTTGAGACGGGCAATTGCAGTGGACACGGTCATGGCGAGGGCCTCGTTTTATTAGCGAATGCTCAGGCGCCCAAGGCTACCAGTCCATCCGCGCGGGCACCTGAGAAAGAAGGCTATGACGCGGATAGACGGGCGCGACAGCGAAGGTCGCGCGCAGAAGTCAGCCGCGGTGTCGCGATTCGACGGCGTTGCGCAGGGTGTCGATCAGGCTTTGAATGCGGGCGTGCTGCATTTTCATGGAGGCCTTGTTGACCACCAGGCGCGAACTGATCGTGGCGATCAGCTCCTGGGGCTCGAGGCCATTGGCACGCAGGGTGTTGCCGGTGTCGACCACGTCGATGATCTTGTCGGCGAGGTTGATCAGCGGGGCCAGCTCCATCGAGCCATACAGCTTGATGATGTCGACCTGGCGACCCTGTTCGGCGTAGTAACGCTTGGCCACGTTGACGAACTTGGTCGCCACGCGCAGACGGCCCTTGGGCTCGGGTGCGCCAGTGACGCCAGCGGTCATCAGCTTGCATTGGGCAATCTGCAGGTCCAGAGGCTCATACAGGCCCTGGCCGCCGTATTCCATCAGCACGTCCTTGCCGGCTACACCGAGGTCGGCGGCGCCATGCTCGACATAGGTCGGCACGTCGGTGGCCCGCACGATGAGCAGGCGCACGTCGTCCTGCGTGGTGGGGATGATCAGCTTGCGGCTCTTGTCCGGGTTCTCGGTCGGCACGATACCGGCCTCGGCCAGCAGTGGCAGGGTATCGTCGAGAATACGGCCTTTGGATAGCGCGATGGTCAACATGGGAAACGTCGGTCCTTAAGCGGCTACAGCCGGCCAGGCAGTGAGCCTGGCCGGTATTCGATTCGGTAGGCGCCTCCGTGCGCCTGCGGGCTACTAGCCCGGTACGCGACGGATCTTCGCGCCCAGCATCTGCAGTTTTTCCTCGATGCACTCGTAACCACGGTCGATGTGGTAGATGCGATCGATCAGGGTGTCACCCTCGGCAACCAGCGCCGACAGCACCAGGCTGGCGGAAGCACGCAGGTCGGTGGCCATCACCGGAGCGCCCTTGAGCGTCTTGACGCCGGTAACGATGGCGGTATTGCCTTCGACCTGGATCTGCGCGCCCATGCGGTGCATCTCGTAGACGTGCATGAAGCGGTTTTCGAAGATGGTTTCGATCACTGCACCAGTGCCTTCGGCGATGGCATTGAGCGAAATGAACTGCGCCTGCATGTCGGTAGGGAACGCCGGGTAAGGAGCGGTACGCAGGTTGACGGCCTTGGGCCGCTTGCCATGCATGTCCAGCTCGATCCAGTCTTCACCGGTGGTGATATCGGCGCCGGCTTCCTTGAGCTTCTCGAGCACGGCTTCAAGGATGGTCGGATCGGTGTCCTTGACCTTGACGCGACCACCGGTAACGGCAGCGGCGACCAGGTAGGTACCGGTCTCGATACGGTCGGGCATGACGCGGTAGTTGGCCGAGGCCAGGCGCTCGACGCCATCGATGGTGATGGTGTCGGTGCCGGCGCCCTGAACCTTGCCGCCCATGGCGTTGATGAAGTTGGCCAGGTCGACCACTTCAGGCTCGCGAGCGGCGTTCTGCAGCACGCTGCGGCCCTTGGCCAGTGCCGCGGCCATCATGATGTTCTCGGTACCGGTCACGCTGACGGTGTCGAAGAAGAAGTGCGCACCGCGCAGGCCGCCCTCGGGGGCCTTGGCCTTGATGTAGCCGCCTTCGACCTCGATCTTCGCGCCCATGGCTTCCAGGCCGCGGATGTGCAGGTCAACCGGACGCGAGCCGATGGCGCAGCCGCCAGGCAGGGCCACTTCAGCTTCGCCGAAACGGGCAACCATCGGGCCAAGCACCAGGATCGAGGCGCGCATGGTCTTGACCAGCTCGTAAGGAGCAACCAGGGTCTTGATGGTGCGCGGGTCGATCTCCACGGCCAGCTTTTCGTCGATCACAGGCTCGATGCCCATGCGACCGAACAGCTCGATCATGGTGGTGATGTCGTGCAGGTGTGGCAGGTTGCCCACGGTAACCGGGCCATCGGCCAGCAGGGTCGCCGCCAGAATCGGCAGGGCCGCGTTCTTCGCACCGGAGATGCGAATTTCGCCGTCGAGGCGTGGGCCGCCAGTGATAATCAGTTTGTCCATTTGTGTCTCGCCGCCAAGTTGGCTCAGGTGCGCTCAGCCCAGGCTGCGCTGCTGAAGAATTTCATGGTTACCGCGTGAATGGCGCCGTTGGCGATCCACGGATTGAGGTGAGCATAGATCGCCTGCTGACGCTTGACCGGGCTCAGGCCGGCCAGCTCGTCGCTGATCACGTTCAACTGGAAGTTGCAGCCTTCGCCTTCAACTTCGACCCGGGATCCCGGCAATTTCTCTTCCAGAAAGCTTTTGACTTCTACGGCCTGCATGCTCAACCTCGATCGGCGCCCAACGCGCGCGGGTCGGCCATCATACAAAAAAGCCCCTCGCCTGCGAAGCCCATGACGGGATGCGCTGACCGAGGGGCCTTCACCTTCGTGCCAGCCATCAAACGGCCAGCACTTCATCGAGGTCATAGACCCCGGCAATTTCCAGCATGTCGGCAGGCATGCCGCGCACTTCGCAGGCCTTGCCAGCCGCCTGGGCATCACGCATGAAGGCCAGCAGCAGGGACAGCCCGACGCTGCTCGACTTGACCACCGCGCTGCAGTCGAGCACCAACCGCGGCTCGCCACTGGCGGCGATCAGTGCCTTGCCCTGCTGGCGCAGGGCCGGCCCGCTGCGGTAGTCGAGCACCCCGGCCAGGCAAATCACACCGGGTTCGGGCATGCTCACGGCAGCATCACTCATTTGACTTCCTTATCCGGCGAGTTGTCGGCGGTTTCCTTGGCCTTGGCCACCTCGCCGGCCCAGCCGTCGATGGTCTTGTCCAGGCTGTTACCGTTGCGCTGCATGGCGTCGGCGAACTGGTCGCGGAACAGCTTGCCGATGTTGATGCCGTTGACGATGACGTTGCGCACTTTCCACTCGCCGTCGATCTTCTGCATGGTGTACTGCACCGGATAGACCGCACCGTTGTTGCCGGTGATCTTCATGCCGACGCTGGTGCGGTCGCCGTCCTCGGCCTTGGCCGGGTCGACGGTGATGCCCTGGTTGTTGTACTCGAGCAGGGCGTTGCCATAGAACTGCATCAGGCTGCGCTTGAAGTTCTCCTGGAAGCGCTGCATCTGCTCCGGGGTGGCCTTGCGCGAATACTTGACGGTCATGATGCTCTTGGAGATGCCGTCGGCATCGACCACCGGGCCAAGGTTGCCGTTGAGTGCGGCATAGAACGCCTCAGGGTTGGCCTTGTACTGCGCCTTGTTGGCCTTGAGATCGTTCAGCAACTGGGTCGTGGTGCCCTGGATGACGTCACGGGCGGACTGCCCCGGCGCCGCCATGGCCAGCAGGGGGAAGGCCGCCAGCAGAACCAGCAGGCCACGTCGCAGGATCGAAATCATGGAAACTCCTTAATTAGCCGGTTGCGCTTCTTTGGGTTCCTTGCCCACGGTATTGAGCAGGAATTTGCCGATCAGGTCTTCCAGCACCAGCGCCGACTGGGTGTCGTGGATGGTGCTGCCGTCTTTGAGAACCGCTTCTTCGCCGCCCACGCTGATGCCGATGTACTTCTCGCCCAGCAGGCCGGCGGTCAGGATCGAGGCAGTGGAGTCGGTCGGCAGGTTGTCGACGTTCTTGTCCAGCTGCAACGTGACCCGACCGGTATACGAATCGCGGTCCAGATCGATGGCCGTGACCTTGCCGATGGTCACACCGGCCATGGTCACTTTAGCTCTGACCGTCAAACCGGCGATATTGTCGAAGTACGCATAAACTTTGTACGTGTCGCTGCTCGGGCTGGCCGACAGCCCGCTGACACGCAGGGCCAGCAGCAGCAGCGCCAGGATCCCGGCCAGGAGGAACAGGCCGACACCGATTTCCAGGGTGCGGTTTTGCATCAGAAATCTCCAAACATCAAGGCGGTCAGAATAAAGTCCAGACCCAGGACTGCCAACGAGGCATAGACCACGGTCTTGGTGGTGGCACGACTGATCCCTTCTGAGGTGGGCTCGCAGTCATACCCCTGGAATACGGCGATCCAGGTGACGACGAAGGCAAACACCAGGCTCTTGATCAGCCCGTTGATCACGTCGTCGGTGAAAGAAACGCTGTTCTGCATGTTGGCCCAGAACGAGCCTTCGTAGACGCCCAGCCAGTCGACCGCGACCCACGAGCCACCCCAGATGCCCACCACGCTAAAGATCAGCGCCAGCAGCGGCAGCGAGATGAAGCCGGCCCACAGGCGTGGGGCGACGATGTACTTGAGCGGGTCGACACCAATCATTTCCAGGCTCGACAGCTGCTCGGTGGATTTCATGTTGCCGATTTCGGCAGTCAGCGCAGAACCGGCGCGGCCGGCGAACAGCAGGCCGGTCACCACTGGCCCGAGCTCACGCAGCAAGGTCAGGGCAACCATCTGCCCCACGGCCTGCTCCGAACCATAGCGGGCGAGGATGCTGTAGCCCTGCAGCGCCAGCACCATGCCGATGAACACCCCGGACACGACGATGATCGCCAGCGACAGCACGCCAACCGAATAGAGCTGCTTGACCAGCAACTGGAAGCCGCCGCCGACACCACCTCGACCGCTCAGCGCGTGACCAAGAAACAGGCAGGAGCGGCCCAGCACCGCCAGCACGTCGATGGCCGAGCGGCCAATCAGACGGATACGTTCGAGTAAGGATTTTCTGCGCATCAACGCGCCCCCAGCAAATCGGCGCGGTAGTCTGGCGCAGGGAAGTGGAAGGGTACCGGGCCGTCCGGGTCGCCCTTCATGAACTGGCGGATACGCGGGTTGTCCGAGCCCATCAGCTCGGCAGGCGTGCCCTGCCCCAGTACCTGGCCATCACCCACTACATAGATGTAGTCGGCAATGCTGGCGGTTTCCGCCAGGTCGTGCGAAACCACGATGCTGGTGATACCCAGAGCGTCGTTGAGCAGGCGGATCAGACGGACCAGCACGCCCATGGCGATCGGGTCCTGGCCGACGAACGGCTCGTCGTACATGAGGATCTGCGGGTCGAGGGCAATCGCCCGGGCCAGCGCCACGCGGCGCTTCATGCCGCCGGAGAGCTCGTCGGGCATCAGATCGATGGCACCGCGCAGGCCCACGGCCTGCAACTTCATCAGGACGATGTCGCGAATCAGATCGTCCGGCAGCTCGGTGTGCACGCGCAGCGGGAAGGCGACGTTCTCGAAGACATCGAGGTCGGTGAACAGGGCGCCACTCTGGAACAGCACGCCCATCTGCTTGCGCGCATCGAACAGGTCGCCCCGCGACAACGCGGGCAGGTTCTGGCCATTGACCCAGACTTCTCCGCTGGACGGCCGCAACTGTGCGCCCATCAGACGCAGCAAAGTCGTCTTGCCGCACCCCGAAGGCCCCATGATACCGGTGACCTTGCCGCGGGGAATGCGAATGTCCACGTTGCTGAAAATGCTGCGCGAACCACGCTTGAAGGTGACTCCCTTCAGCTCGACCGCGCAGGCGCTATCCACACTCATCTAGACTCCTTGCAATGCAGCCTCGTCTTCATGGACGCCTGCCTTCATCTTGAAGGCACACTGGTCCCTGGCGGGCCGAACAGCGGCGAACTATAGCACCGCAGAAGGCACGCCCCCAAGGCCGCAAATACGGCTGTTCAGGCAGGCGACAGCCTTCTAGTGGATTCTTGCGACAATCGAATGGATGAGCCTTTCACACATTGCGGCTATAATCGCCGCCTTTTCATCAGGCATTGCGTTTTCGACATGAGCCAATCCAGCGAGCTGATCCAATCCGCCCAGCGCACCTTGCGCCTGGAACTCGAGGCAGTGCAGGCACTGCTGGCCCGCATCGACGGTGATTTCGTCAAGGCCTGCGAGCTGATCCTGGCGAGCAAGGGCCGGGTGGTCGTGGTCGGCATGGGCAAATCCGGGCATATCGGCAACAAGATCGCCGCCACCCTCGCCAGCACCGGCACACCGGCGTTTTTTGTGCACCCGGCCGAAGCCAGCCATGGCGACATGGGCATGATCACCCGTGACGATGTCATCCTAGCCCTGTCCAACTCGGGCAGCACCGCCGAGATCGTCACCCTGCTGCCGCTGATCAAGCGCCTGGGGATCCAGATGATCAGCCTGACCGGCAACCCGGACTCGCCGCTGGCGCAGGCCGCCGAAGTCAACCTCGACGCCAGCGTCGCCCAGGAAGCCTGCCCGCTCAACCTGGCGCCGACCTCCTCCACCACCGCCTCGCTGGCCCTGGGCGATGCACTGGCCATCGCCCTGCTGGAAGCGCGCGGCTTCACCGCCGAAGACTTCGCCTTCTCCCACCCCGGTGGGGCACTGGGCCGGCGCTTGTTGCTCAAGGTCGAGAACGTGATGCATGCCGGCGACGAACTGCCCCAGGTGCAGCGCGGCACCCTGCTCAAGGACGCGCTGATCGAAATGTCGCGCAAGGGCCTGGGCATGACCGTGGTGCTGGAGCAGGACGGCACGCTGGCCGGGATCTTCACCGACGGCGACCTGCGCCGCAGCCTCGATCGCAATATCGACGTGCACAAGACCCTCATCGACGAAGTCATGACCGTGCATGGCAAGACCGCCCGCGCCGAGATGCTCGCCGCCGAGGCGCTCAAAATCATGGAAGACCACAAGATCAGCGCACTTGTCGTTGTCGATCAGAGCGACCGGCCGACCGGCGCCCTGAACATGCACGACCTGCTGCGCGCCGGAGTGATGTAAATGAACCAGGACCTCATGCAACGCGCCAAGGCCATCAAGCTGGCGGTGTTCGACGTTGACGGCGTGCTCACCGATGGCCGCCTGTACTTCCTTGAAGACGGCAGCGAATTCAAGACCTTCAACACCCTCGACGGCCACGGCATCAAGATGCTCATGGCCGCAGGCGTCACCACGGCGATCATCAGCGGGCGCAAGACGCCGGTGGTCGAGCGCCGGGCGAAGAACCTCGGCATCCCGCACCTGTTCCAGGGGCGCGAGGACAAGCTGGTGGTGCTGGACGGCCTGCTTGCCGAACTCAATCTAAGCTACGAACAGGTCGCCTATCTGGGTGACGACCTGCCCGACCTGCCGGTGATTCGCCGGGTAGGCCTGGGCATGGCGGTAAGCAATGCCGCGCCGTTCGTTCGCCAGCATGCCCACGGCGTCACCCAGGCACGTGGCGGCGAAGGCGCCGCCCGCGAGTTCTGTGAACTGATCATGCAGGCCCAGGGCACCCTGGACGCTGCCAACGCCAATTACCTGTAAGGCCCCCCATGTTCAGCAAGAAGATCAGAAATTTCGCGCTGCTTGGCGTGATAGCCGCCGTGCTGGTGGCCGTCGGGTACTGGAACATCAGCCCCGAGAGTTTCCTCGACAAGCCGGTCGCGCAGACCGACGAAAGCGCCATCGACTACTACGCGATCAACGCTCACAGCGTGCAGTTTTTGCCTGACGGCAAGCTGCAATACGAAATGACCGCCGACAAGGTCGAGCACCTCAAGACCAGCGAAGTCACCCTGGTGACCACGCCCGACCTGCACATGTACCGTGGCACCGAGTACCCCTGGCATGTGCAGAGCACGCGCGCCGAGGTCAACCCGGACGGCACCGAAGTCGAATTGATCGACAATGTGCGGGTTGCCCGCACCGACGAAAAACAACGTCAAACCATTATTACCAGCACACGCATGACCGTGTTCCCGCAGAAGCAATATGCGCAGACCGAGCAAGCCGTTAGAATCGACGGCGCCGGTGGCACGACTACGGGCAAAGGAATGAAAGCGTATTTGAAAGAAGGCAGGATGGACCTGCTCTCTAACGTAAGAGGACAGTATGAGGCTCGTTAAAACCATCCCCCTTCTGCTCAGCCTGGGCGTAGCACTGGGAAGCGCGAGCGCCTTCGCCCTGCCGAACGACCGTGACCAGCCAATTCGCATCCAGGCCGACAACGCGCACCTGGACGACAAGCAGGGTGTGGCCACCTACACCGGCGACGTGATCATCACCCAAGGTTCGATGGTGATCAAAGGCAACACCGTGACCATGACCCGCGCCGCCAACGGCGACATCGACGTGGTCACCTCGGTGGGCAACCTGGCTTACTTCGAGCAGCAGCAGAGCGCTGCCAAGCCGGACAAGATGAAAGGCTGGGCCGTGACCATCCAGTACCAGGCGCAAAAGGAAATGGTCATCCTGACCGACCGCGCCAAGGTCGAGAACGAAGGCAACACCACCGAAGGCGAGAAGATCGTCTACAACACCAAAACCCAGGTGGCGACCGCCGGCCGCGGCGGCAACGTGACTGCACCACGTCAGCGTATCGACATGGTCATTCAACCGAAGAAAAAGGCCGAGTAAATGGCAACCCTCAAAGCCCAGCACCTGGCCAAGAGCTACAAAGGCCGGCAAGTCGTTCGCGACGTCAGCCTGTCTATCGAAAGCGGCCAGATCGTCGGCTTGCTCGGCCCCAACGGCGCCGGCAAGACCACCTGCTTCTACATGATCGTCGGCCTGGTCCAGGCCGATCAGGGCCGGGTACTGATCGATAGTCTCGACGTCAGCCACCAGCCCATGCACGGCCGTGCCCAATCCGGCATCGGCTATCTGCCGCAGGAAGCCTCGATCTTCCGCAAGCTGTCGGTGGCCGACAACATCATGGCCATCCTCGAGACCCGCAAGGACCTCGACCGCGACGGCCGGCGCAAGGAGCTGGAAAGCCTGCTGCAGGAATTCCACATCAGCCACATCCGCGACAACCTCGGCATGAGCCTTTCCGGTGGTGAACGCCGTCGTGTCGAGATCGCCCGCGCCCTGGCCACCGCGCCCAAGTTCATCCTGCTGGATGAACCGTTCGCCGGCGTCGACCCGATCTCGGTGGGCGACATCAAACAGATCATCCACCACCTCAAGAACAAGGGGATCGGCGTGCTGATCACCGACCACAACGTTCGCGAGACGCTGGATATCTGTGAGACGGCCTACATCGTCAACGATGGTCAACTGATCGCCGAGGGCGATGCCGAGACCATCCTGGCCAACCAGCTGGTCAAGGAGGTCTACCTGGGTCACGAGTTCCGCCTCTGATCCAGGCCCGCCTGGAGCACTGGCGCACACGCCCGTTCAGGGCTTAAGTGTAACTGTGCTCTAGGCAAGCGCTAGAATTTCAGGCATACGAGTTGCATAAGAACTTGCTTAAAATCGGCGCCCAGCGCCCTACAGGTAGTAGATGGCGCATGTGCGCCGGCTAACAAGGTATTAAGCCCCTGCCATGAAACCATCGCTCGTCCTAAAAATGGGCCAGCAACTGACGATGACCCCGCAGTTGCAACAGGCCATCCGTCTGCTTCAGCTCTCCACCCTGGACCTACAGCAGGAAATCCAGGAGGCGCTGGAATCCAATCCGATGCTCGAACGCCAGGAAGACGGCGACGACTTCGACAACAGCGACCCGATGGCGGACAACGCCGAAAGCAAGCCGGTCGCCGAAGCCCAGGACACCAGTTTCCAGGAAACCACCAGCAACACCGAAACCCTGGAAGAAGGCGAGTGGGCCGAGCGTATCCCCAACGAGCTGCCTGTCGACACCGCCTGGGAAGACATCTACCAGACCAGCGCCAGCAGCCTGCCCAGCAACGATGATGACGAGTGGGACTTCACCACCCGCACGTCCGTGGGCGAGAGCCTGCAAAGCCACCTTCTCTGGCAACTCAACCTCGCGCCGATGTCCGACACCGACAGGCTGATTGCCGTCACCCTGATCGACAGCATCAACGGCCAGGGCTACCTGGAAGATACCCTCGAAGAAATCTGCGCCGGCTTCGACCCCGAGCTCGACATCGAGCTGGACGAGGTAGAGGCGGTGCTGCACCGTATCCAGCAGTTCGAGCCCGCCGGCATCGGCGCCCGCTCCCTGGGTGAGTGCCTGCTGTTGCAGCTGCGCCAGCTGCCGGCCTCGACGCCGTGGATGAGCGAAGCTCAGCGCCTGGTCAGCGACTATATCGACCTGCTCGGCAGCCGCGACTACAGCCAGCTGATGCGCCGCATGAAGCTCAAGGAAGATGAACTGCGCCAGGTCATCGAGCTGGTGCAGACGCTCAATCCGCGCCCAGGCTCCCAGATCGAGTCGAGCGAGCCCGAATACGTGGTGCCGGACGTCATCGTGCGCAAGGACAACGAACGCTGGCTGGTCGAGCTCAACCAGGAAGCCGTGCCGCGCCTGCGGGTCAATCCGCAGTACGCAGGCTTCGTGCGCCGCGCCGACACCAGCGCCGACAACACCTTCATGCGCAACCAGCTGCAGGAAGCGCGCTGGTTCATCAAGAGCCTGCAAAGCCGCAACGAGACCCTGATGAAAGTGGCGACCCAGATCGTCGAACACCAGCGCGGTTTCCTAGACCACGGTGACGAGGCCATGAAGCCGCTGGTGCTGCACGACATCGCCGAGGCGGTGGGCATGCATGAGTCGACCATTTCCCGGGTCACCACGCAGAAATACATGCACACGCCACGCGGCATCTACGAGCTCAAGTACTTTTTCTCGAGCCACGTGAGCACTGCCGAAGGCGGCGAATGCTCGTCCACGGCGATCCGCGCGATCATCAAGAAACTGGTCGCCGCGGAAAATCAGAAAAAGCCATTGAGTGACAGCAAGATCGCTGGTTTACTGGAGGCACAAGGCATCCAGGTAGCCCGTCGCACCGTCGCCAAGTACCGTGAATCGTTGGGCATAGCCCCTTCGAGTGAACGCAAGCGACTGATGTAGCCCCTGGGCAAGCCATAGCGTTTCAGTGGCAGGTGCAATACCTGCCTCTTTATGCACGGGCAACAAAGGAGAAGCTGTATGCAAGTCAACATCAGTGGACAGCATGTAGAAGTCACCCAACCACTGCGCGATTACGTGCTCGAAAAGCTCGCCCGACTGGAGGGTCATTTCGACAAGATCACCAACGTGACGGTGATCATGAAAGTCGAGAAGCTGCAGCAAAAGGTTGAAGCCACGCTCCAGATACCCGGTGGCGAAGTCGTTGCCAATGCCGAACACCAAGACATGTATGCCGCGATCGACGCGCTTGCCGACAAGCTCGACCGCCAACTGAAAAAACACAAGGAAAAACAGCAAAGCCTGCTGCAAGGCGCAGCCGCCCGCTGATCCCCCTCATCCATGATCCGACTTGAAACCATCCTGACCCCCGGCCGTTCCCTCGTGAACGTGCCGGGCGGCAGTAAGAAGCGCGCCCTCGAAAAGGTCGCCACTGTAATTGCCGAGCAGATCCCAGAGCTCGAGATGCAAGACGTCTTCGAGAAGCTGATTGCCCGCGAGAAACTAGGCTCCACCGGTTTTGGCAATGGCATCGCCATTCCCCACTGCAGGCTCGAGGGTTGCTCTGCGCCCGTCAGTGCCCTGCTGCACCTGGAAGCTCCCATCGATTACGACGCCATCGATGGCGCGCCCGTGGACCTGCTGTTCGTCCTGCTGGTCCCTGAAGCCGCGACCGATGCGCACCTTGAATTGCTGCGCCAGATCGCCAGCATGCTCGATCGCGAGGATGTGCGTAAGCGCCTGCGTGCTGCCAACAGCAACGAAGCGCTCTACCAGGTGGTCCTGGACGTCCAGAACGAGGCCTGAACATGCGCCTGATCATCGTCAGCGGCCGCTCCGGCTCGGGTAAAAGCACCGCCCTCGACGTGCTGGAAGATAACGGCTACTACTGCATCGACAACCTGCCTGCCGGGTTGTTGCCGCAGCTGGCGGAAAACGCGCTGATCAACACCGAGTTGCAACAGCCCAAAGTGGCTGTCTCCATCGACGCGCGCAACCTGCCCAGCCACCTGACGCGCTTCCCCGAACTGCTGGAAGAAGCGCGCAACCGGCATATCCAGTGCGATGTACTGTATCTGGACGCTGACGAAGAAACCCTGCTAAAGCGCTTTTCCGAAACCCGCCGCCGCCACCCGCTGACCAACGCCAACCGTTCGCTGGCCGAGGCCATTCGGGTAGAAAGCGAGCTGCTGGGCCCCATCGCTGACCTGGCCGACCTGAAGATCGACACCACCCGGCTGAACCTGTACCAGCTGCGCGATTCGATCAAGCTGCGACTGCTCAACCAGCCGGAGCCCGGCACCGCCTTCCTGGTCGAATCCTTCGGTTTCAAACGCGGCATGCCCGTGGATGCCGACGTGGTATTCGACGTGCGCTGCCTGCCCAACCCCTACTGGAAACCGGAACTTCGTGACCACTCCGGGCTCGAACAGCCGGTAATCGACTACCTGGCCGCCCAGCCGGACGTCGACGAGATGTTTCAGGATATCTCCAGTTACCTGCTCAAATGGCTACCCCGCTTCGCCGCCAGCAACCGTGCCTATGTCACCATCGCCATCGGCTGCACCGGCGGCCATCACCGCTCGGTGTACATCACCGAACGGCTCGGCCAGTTGCTCCAGCAATCCCTGAAAAACGTCCAGGTCCGCCACCGCGACCTCTAACCCACAGGATCCGCCCCACGATGCCCGCCCGCGAAATTACCATCATCAACAAGCTGGGCCTGCATGCCCGCGCGGCAGCCAAGTTCGTCGGCGTGGCCGGGCGCTTCCCCTGCCAGGTGAGGGTCGGCCGCGCACCGGACAAACTGGTGGACGGCAAGAGCATCATGGCCGTGATGATGTTGGCAGCCGGCAAGGGCACCCAGGTGCACCTGGCCACCGAAGGCGAGCAGGACAACGACGCCATGGATGCGCTGGTGGCGTTGATCAACAACTTCTTCGACGAAGGCGAATAACCCTCCCCCGCGTAACATCCGCTACCAATTGTCGGCGTGAACAATCCTGTGATTGTCTCTATACCAATATAGGTATAGATTCGAGGCGATCTCATGGAAGCGATCAAGAATGTCAAACGCCTGTTCTGGGTTGGAAGCTCTCGGAAGGATATCCAGGCACTCCCCACTGATGTCCAGGATGTATTCGGTTTTGCCCTGTATCAGGCCCAGGAAGGCGCAAGGCACTGGCAGGCAAAGGTGCTCAAAGGGTTTTCAGGGAGCAGTGTGCTCGAGGTGGTCGAAGACCATCACGGCGACACCTATCGTGCGGTCTACACCGTCAGCCTGGTCGACGCGGTCTACGTGCTGCACTGTTTCCAGAAGAAATCCCGCAGCGGCATCAAAACCTCAAAGCATGACGTTGATTTGATCCATGCCCGCCTGAAGCAGGCAAAGGCCCATTCGAAGGGGATGACACATGATTGAAATCGAAGAAGGCACTGGCAACGTCTATGCCGACCTGCACCTTGCCGACGCCAGCGAGATGCTGGTCAAGGCCCGCCTGGCCAGCAAGATCTGCAGCATCATCAAGGCACGCCAGCTCACTCAGCTGCAGGCCGCCGAGCTGCTCGGCCTGAGCCAACCCAAGGTCTCCGCCCTGACCCGCGGCAAATTCCGTGGCATCAGCGAAAGCAAGATGATCGATTGCCTCGCCCGCCTGGGCCGGGACATACAGATCGTGGTGAAAGAAGCCCCCAAGACCCGGCGCGAAGGCCGGGTGGAAGTGATTTTCGCCTGAGGCTCAGGACATCGCCGTATCCATCACCATCATCAGGCAGAAGCCCACGCACAAGCCCAGGCTTGCCAACCGGTGATGGCCATTGCTGCGTGACTCGGGGATGATTTCCTGGGTCACCACCAACAGCATCGCCCCCGCCGCGCAGGCCAGGCCCAGCGGCAACAGCAGTTCGGCAATGTTCACCAACCAGGCGCAGATCACCGCCGCCAACGGCTCGACCAGCCCGGACGCAGCGCCAATCAGGAACGCCTTGAAGCGCGGCATCCCGGCCCCCGCCAACACCAGGGCAATCACCAGCCCTTCCGGCACATCCTGCAGGGCAATGCCCATGGCCAGGCTGTCGGCATCGGCCATCCCGCCCCCGGCAGACACACCAATGGCCATGCCTTCGGGAATGTTGTGGGCAATGATGGCAATGACAAACAGCCAGATCCGCGCAGCGATCACCGGCTGCTGCCCGGTACCGACCAGCGCTTCGGGGGATGCCCCGGAAACCCTCAGATCTACCAGGAACAGGCACAACGCCCCGAACAATAGGCCGCTGCTGATCAAGCCACCGGCGCCCCAGGGGCTGTAGCCGATGGCCTGGGCCGCCTCCAGCCCCGGGATGATCAACGAGAACGCGGTGGCGGCCAACATTACCCCGGCGCCAAAGCCGAGCAAGGTATCGGCCAGCGCCACAGGCATGTTGCGAATCACCAGCACCGGTACCGCCCCCAATGCCGTGCCCAGTGCGCACAATGCACCGCCCTCCAGGGCACGCAACATGCGCGGTTCCAGGTCCAGCCAGGCGATGCCGCGCGCCACCAGCAGCGCGGTGCCAACCAGCAACAGCAAGGTCCCAAGCGCCAGGCGGAACAGGCGCACACTGCTGACAGACATCACCTCGGAGCGCATACCGGTTCGACTCACTTCAGGGTTTCAAGGTAGCGGCGTTCCACTTCGGCCCAGTCGACCACGTTGTAGAAAGCACCAATGTATTCCGGGCGACGGTTCTGGTACTTCAGGTAGTAGGCATGCTCCCACACGTCGAGCCCCAGGATCGGCGTATTGCCGTGCATCAGCGGGCTGTCCTGGTTGCTACTGCTTTCCACCACCAGTGTTTTCGCCGGCGTGACGCTGAGCCAGGCCCAGCCACTGCCGAAGCGGCTCAGCGCCGCCTTGGTGAACGCGTCCTTGAACGCCGCGAAACCACCCAGCTGCACATCGATGGCCTTGGCCACCTCACCCTGAGGTTCACCGCCGCCCTTGGGCGACATGACGGTCCAGAACAGGGTGTGGTTGGCGTGACCGCCGCCCTGGTTGATCACTGCCCCTCGCAACTGCTCGGGCAACTGCTTGACCGCGCCGACCAACTGCTCCACCGGCCATTCGGCCCACTCGGTGCCCTCGATGGCGGCATTGAGGTTGTTGATGTAGGTCTGGTGGTGCTTGCTGTGGTGGATCTCCATGGTCTGGGTATCGATGTGCGGCTCCAGCGCATCGTAGGCATAAGGCAGTGCAGGCAAGGTATGGGGCATGTCAGTGGATTCCATGAGCAGGTGTGCGAAGCGTGAGGTCCGTTTGCGCGACCAGTTCGCTGGTAGCCGGCGCCTGGCGATTGAGCAGGCGCTCGGTGCGCGGGTACTGGCCATATTCGGCGATGAAACTCAGCAACTCGGTGTAGGTGCGTGCGCTGTGGCGCAGCGCGGCATCGCGCAGCGCCTGGGGCAGACGTTGCTCCTGGCTGGCCTGGAGCAATGCCTGGTGCGCAGCGCACAGGTAGTCGGCGCTTTCGTGCGGCTGGTTCAGCCGCAGGTGCAGGTCGGCCAGGTTGTGATGGGCGATGACCAGCGCGGCCACCGCCTCATCGACGTCATGCCAGCGCTCGAACAGCACCTGGGCCAAGGCCAGCGCTTGCAGGTAGTGTTCCCGGGCATCGACCAGCTCGCCCTGGTCGAACAGGCGATTGGCGTTTTGCGTGGTGCGTCTCCAGTGCTGCATGACGTGTCTCCTGGGCAGCCTTGGCTCAGATGCCGCCGGCGGTGAGTTTTTCCGGGTTGAGCAGCGCTTCGAGCTGGTCGCGGGACAGGTCGGTGTGCTCCAGGGCCACATCGATGACCGGGCGCCCCTGCTTGTAGGCCGTCTTGGCGATTTCGGCAGCCTTGAGGTAACCGATGATCGGGTTCAACGCGGTGACCAGGATCGGGTTGCGCGACAACGCTTCCTTGAGCTTGCCTTCGTTGACCTTGAAGGTCGCGATGGCCTTGTCGGCCAGCAGGCGGCTGACGTTGGCCATCAACTCGATGCTTTCCAGCAGGTTGCGAGCGATCACCGGCAGCATCACGTTGAGCTCGAAGTTGCCCGACTGCCCCGCCACGGCGATGGTGGCGTCGTTGCCGATCACTTGGGCGGCAACCATCGCGGTAGCCTCCGGGATCACCGGGTTGACCTTGCCCGGCATGATCGACGAGCCCGGCTGCAGGCCCTGCAGTTCGATTTCACCGAGGCCGGCCAGCGGGCCGGAGTTCATCCAGCGCAGGTCGTTGGCGATCTTCATCAGCGCCACCGCGGTGGTCTTGAGCTGGCCGGACAACGCCACGGCAGTGTCCTGGGAGCCGATCAGGGCGAACAGGTTCTGGCCCGGGGTGAACTCGACCTTGGTCAGGCCACTGAGCTGGCGAGCGAAGCCAGCCGCGAACTGCGGGTGGGCATTGATCCCGGTGCCGACTGCGGTGCCGCCCTGGGCCAGCGCCTGCAAGCTTGGCAGCGTGGCCTCGACATGGGCCTGGGCGCCTTTGATCTGCGCCGCCCAGCCATCGAGCACCTGGCTCATGCGCACCGGCATGGCATCCATCAGGTGGGTGCGGCCAGTCTTGACGTACTTGTGTACTTCGACGGCTTTGCTCTCGATCACCTGCGTCAGGTGACGCAAGGCCGGCAGCAACTGCTCATGCAGGGCCAGGGCGGCGCTGACGTGGATGGTGGTGGGGATGATGTCGTTGCTGCTCTGGCCGCAGTTGACGTGATCGTTGGCATTGACCTGCTCGCCGAGCACACGGCTGGCCAGGGTGGCGATTACCTCGTTGGCGTTCATGTTCGAACTGGTGCCGGAGCCGGTCTGGAACACATCGACCGGGAAGTGCTGGATGAAATCCTCGGCCAGCAGTTGCTCCACGGCCTTGACGATTGCCCCGCCCTGCTCCGGGCTCAGTTGCTGCAGTTCGACGTTGGCCTTGGCCGCGGCCGCCTTGGCCAGCAGCAGGGCGCGGATGAACTGGGCCGGCATCGGCTTGCCGCTGACCGGGAAGTTGTCGACCGCGCGCTGGGTCTGGGCGCCGTACAGGGCCTGGGCCGGCACCTGCAGTTCACCCATGCTGTCACGCTCGATACGGGTATCACTCATCTTCAAGTCCTTGCATCAGTTCTTCGGGAGAAATCGACGGCAACAGCACACAGGTGGCTAGTTGCATCGCAAAGGGTTGCCAGCGCTCGTTGTGCGCCTGGCGATCGAGGTTGCGCAGGTCGAGCAACGGGCGCCACGCCTGGTCGAGGCACAGGCAGCGCCAGTGCCAGGGCAGCATGCGGTCGCAGGCGGTATCCAGCAGCAGGCGGAAAGAGGTCATTGCCACCGTCCATGGCGAGGTCTCGGTGCAGCACACCAGGTAACGGCCTTCGGCCAGGTAGTGCTCGATCAGGCGTGGCTCGTCAGGCTCCAGGGCACAACGAATACGCCGGCTGAGCCAGCGCCAGTTTTCCAGGTAGGGCAGTTCGTGGAGGACGGTTTTCATGAAGATCATCGCCGGGTGACTGGATAATGATATTCATTATTAATTGATAAATAGAATCAATTCAAGGAAGACGAAAGGCAAATAAAAACCCGGCGCGATGGCCGGGTTGGGGTGCACAGGATGTGGACAGCGTGGGAGCGGGSTTGCCCCGCGATGATCTGTAGACCAATCGCGGGGCAASCCCGCTCCCACAATCCAGCAGCAGATCAGCTACCGGCCACCGTCATCCGCTCGATCAGCACCGAGCCACTGTGGATATTGCTGCGAGTTTCGATATCGCTGCCAATCGCCACGATTTGCTGGAACATGTCTTTCATATTGCCGGCGATGGTGACTTCCTGCACCGCATGCTGGATCTCGCCGTTCTCTACCCAGAAGCCCGCCGCGCCACGGGAATAGTCGCCGGTGACCATGTTCAGGCCATGCCCCATCAGCTCGGTTACCAGCAGGCCGCGCCCCATGCGACGGATCAACGCCGCCTGGTCCTCGACCCCATGGGTGACGAACAGGTTGTGCACACCGCCGGAGTTGGCGGTGCTCGGCAGCCCCAGCTTGCGCCCGGAATAGGTGCCGAGGATGTAGGAAACCAGCTCGCCTTTGTCGACGAACGGCTTGGCGTAGGTCGCCAGACCATCACCGTCAAACGAGGCACTGCCCAACGCTCGCGGAATGTGCGGGCGCTCGTCCAGGGTCAGCCAGGTGGGGAACAAGCGCTGGCCAAGGGTGCCTTCGAGGAACGACGACTTGCGGTACAGGTTGCCGCCGGAGATCGCCGACAGGAAGCTGCCGAACAACCCGCCCGCCAGCTCGGCGCTGAACAGCACCGGCACTTCGCAGGTCGGCACCGGTCGCGCGCCCAAGCGGCTGGCGGCGCGCTGGGCGGCCCGCACGCCAATGCTGCTCGGGTCGGCCAGCAAATGGCCCTGGCGATTGACGTCGTACCAGTAGTCACGCTGCATCTGCCCGTCACCCTCGGCAATCATCACGCAGCTCAGGCTGTGGCGGGTGGAGGCGTAGCCGCCGATGAAGCCATGGCTGTTACCGTACACCCGCACACCTTGGTGGGTATTGAGCGTGGTGCCATCGGCATTGAGGATGCGTTTGTCGGCATCGAAGGCGGCCGCCTCGCAGGCCAACGCCATCTCGATGGCCTTTTCCGGCTCGATGTCCCAATCGTGGTACAGATCGAGGTCGGGCAGTTCACGGGCCATCAACGCCGCATCGGCCAGGCCCGAGCAATCGTCTTCGGAAGTATGCTTGGCGATGGCCAGTGCCGCCGCGACGGTCTCACGGATCGCCTCAGGGCCGCTGGCCGAGGTGCTGGCCGAGCCCTTGCGCTGGCCAACGTAGAGGGTGATGCCGAAGCCCTGGTCGCGGTTGAACTCGACGGTCTCGACTTCGCGCTGGCGCACGCTGGTGGACAGGCCCTGCTCCAGCGACACCGCCACTTCGCATGCGCTGGCGCCCTGGCGACGCGCTTCGGCGACGATCGCTACGACCTGTTCCTGCAACGCCGGCAGGTCCTTGGGGCCTACGCTCTGGACTGCACTCATGGTTCTCTCCACTGAAAATTCTGCGTACGGCTTGGGTCATTCTACGACCGGGCCGGACAAGCGGCCCCCGACTGGTTATCATGGCGGCGATTTCTTGCGGACGGCCCCCATGGTTGATTCTTACGACGACGCCTTCGATGGCGAAAAAAGCAAAACCCAGATCAAGCGCGAGCTGCATGCGCTGGTCGAACTCGGTGAGCGCCTCACCACCCTCAAGGCCGACACCCTGGCGCGCCTGCCGCTGACCGACGAGCTGCGCAAGGCGCTGGCCGAGGCCAGCAAGCACGTTGCCCATGGCGCCCGTAAACGCCACATGTCGTTCGTCGGCAAGCTGATGCGCGTGCAGGACCTCGACGCCATCCATGCCGTGCTCGACCAGATCGACAGCTCGACCCGTCAGTACAACGAGCGCTTCCACAACCTGGAGCGCTGGCGCGACCGCCTGATCGACGGCAACGACGAGGACCTCGAGCGCTTCGTCAACGAGTACCCCGACACCGACCGCCAGCAACTGCGCTCGCTGATCCGTCATGCCCAGCACGAGAAGGCGCGGAACAAGCCGCCTGCTGCCATGCGTAAAGTGTTCAAGTACATCCGCGAGCTCGACGAGACCCAGCGCGGCCTGCGTTGAGCCCATCGCGGGGCAAGCCCGCTCCCACGATTGTGGGAGCGGGCTTGCCCCGCGATTATTCATCAAGCGCCCGTACCGCCTACGGTAATGGCATCCAGCTTCAGAGTCGGTTGGCCAACGCCCACCGGCACCGACTGCCCATCCTTCCCGCACGTCCCCACGCCGCTGTCCAGTGCCAGGTCGTTGCCGACCATCGACACCCGGCTCATCGCCTCCGGGCCATTGCCGATCAGCGTGGCGCCCTTGACCGGTGCGGTGATCTTGCCGTCCTCGATCAGGTAGGCCTCGCTGGTGGAAAACACGAACTTGCCGCTGGTGATGTCCACCTGGCCACCGCCCAGGTTGGCGCAATAGATGCCCTTCTTCACCGAGGCGATGATCTCCTGCGGGTCGCTGTCGCCAGCACGCATGTAGGTGTTGGTCATGCGCGGCATCGGCAGGTGGGCGTAGGATTCGCGACGGCCGTTACCGGTCACCGCCATGCCCATCAGGCGGGCGTTGAGCTTGTCCTGCATGTAACCCTTGAGGATGCCGTTCTCGATCAGCGTGGTGCACTCGGTCGGGGTACCTTCGTCATCGACGCTCAGCGAACCGCGGCGCCCTTCCAGGGTGCCGTCGTCGACGATGGTGCACAGGCTCGACGCCACTTTCTCACCGATGCGCCCGCTGAAGGCCGAGCTGCCCTTGCGATTGAAATCGCCTTCCAGGCCGTGACCGACCGCTTCGTGCAACAGCACGCCGGACCAGCCCGAGCCCAGCACCACCGGCAGGGTACCGGCCGGAGCAGGAATCGCTTCGAGGTTGACCAGCGCCTGGCGCAGCGCTTCGCGGGCATAGCCCATCACCCGCTCCTCGGTGAAATAGCGGTAGTCGGTACGCCCGCCACCGCCCTGCCCGCCGCGCTCGCGACGGCCGTTCTGCTCGACGATCACGCTGACGTTGAAACGCACCAGCGGGCGAATGTCGGCCGCCAGGCTGCCGTCGGCGGCGGCAATCAGGATGCGCTCCCACACCCCGGCCATGCTCACGCTGACCTGCTGGATCCGCGGATCGAGCGCACGGGTGGCGGCATCGACGCGCTTGAGCAGCTCGACCTTCTCGGCGCGACTGAGCACGTCCAGCGGATTGTCCGGTGCGTACAGCGCGGTCACGTCCTGGCTGCGGAACGCCTGTACCTTGCCGTTCTGCCCGGCGCGGGAGATCGAGCGGGCGGCGCGGGCGGCCGAAGTCAGGGCTTCAAGGTTGATCGCATTGCTGTAGGCAAAGCCGGTTTTCTCACCGGACTGGGCACGCACGCCCACGCCTTGGTCGAGGTTGAAGCTGCCTTCTTTGACGATGCCGTCTTCCAGCGCCCAGGTTTCCGAGATCTGGCCCTGGAAATACAGGTCTGCCGCGTCGATACCGGGGCCCGCCAGCTCGCCGAGCACCGTCTGCAAGCTGTCGAGGGTCAAGCCGCCCGGGGCCAGGAGCTGCTCACTGACGGTGGATAACATCTGGCTCATAGTCACTCCGAGGTGTGCGCAGGCCGCAAAGCGTCCTGCGGGAAAAAGCGCCGGTGGGTAACCACCGGCATGCGCGCCCGGATGGACGCCTGTTCTTCGCTGTCACGCGTGGCCAGCAGCACTGCCTCGCCACGCGCCTGTTGCGCGACGATCCGCCCCCAAGGGTCGACGATCGCCGCCTGGCCGTGGGTTTCCCGCGGCCCTGGATGCATGCCGCCCTGGGCGGCGGCCAGTACATAGCACTGGGTCTCGATGGCCCGCGCGCGGATCAGCACCTCCCAGTGCGCCGCGCCGGTCACCGCGGTGAACGCCGCCGGCGCACTGATCAGCTCGGCACCGGCAGCGCGCAGGGCGCTGTACAGCTCGGGAAAGCGCAGGTCGTAGCACACCGACAAGCCCAGGCGCCCCACTGGCGTATCGGCCACCACCACCTGGCTACCGTGGGCATAGTCGTCCGACTCGCGGTAGCGGCCACGGTTGTCGGCCACATCCACATCGAACAGGTGCAGCTTGTCGTAGCGTGCGGCGATCTCGCCGTGCTCATCGATCAGCAGCGAGCAGGCGTGAGACTTTGCCTCAGGCTGGCCGACCGGTGGCAGCGGCAACGTGCCGGCGACAATCCATAACTTGAGGTCGCGGGCCGTGCGTTTCAACCACGGCAGGATCGGCCCTTCGCCCAGGGCCTCGGCCCGCCCGATGGCGGCAGCGTCGCGCCGGCCCATGGCCGCGAAGTTCTCCGGCAGCACTGCCAGCCGCGCACCGCCGGCAGCGGCCTGCTCGAGCAGCGCAGCGGCACGTTGCAGGTTGGCCAGCACATCGTCCTGGCTGACCATCTGGATCACTGCTGACGTCATCGCAACCCCGGGCTTATTTATCAAAAGGTTTCACAAAGGTGATTTTAGGCTCTTTCACCGGCCCCTCGACGCGGTAATGCACGCTGGCAAAACGCGCCACACGGTCGCCGATCAGGCGGTCGACCAGGAACAGCGCCCCACCCACCGCTGGCGCGCCGATGATCAGCGCGGCGATCGGCAGGTTGTTGGTCACCGGCAGCGTCACCATCAGGTTGGCGTCGACCCGATCACGCGCCAGGTCCAGGGTGCCATCGAGCTCGAAGTTGCTCGACGGGCCGGTGACGGTGATCGGCTCGCGGGTCACGTACACCCCCTCGCTCGCCACCAGCAGGCCTTTCACCCGGTCGTAGGCCAGGCCTTTGCTGAACAGGTCGGAGAAGTCCAGGCGCAAGCGTCGGCCAATCGAGTTGAAGTTGAGCAGGCCGAACACCCGCAGGGCCTGGGCGCTACCTTCGACCTCGACGAACTGGCCGGTACGCAGCGCCGCGTCGAGGCTGCCCGAATAGCGATTGAGGCTCACCCAGGCGGGCGAACCCGGCCAGCGGCCGTCTACGTCCATGCGAAAATCTCGGCTGGTCACGGTGGGCGCAAAGCCCCAGGCCTTGAGCACATCGCCCAGGTTCTTGCCGTCCAGGCGGCCCTTGTACCAGCTCGACGTGCTGCCCGGTTCACCTTCCCAACCGCCACTGCCATCGATGTGCAGGCCCTTGAGGTCCAGATCGACATCGCTAAGGGCGATACCACGGGGCGTCTGGCGTACTTTCAGGGTTGCACTGCCGAACAGGTCGTCGCCCCGATACAGCTTGTCGATGGTCAGGTTCAGCGGCGGCACGTTGCGCGGATCGACGCTGGCCAACGGGTCCGGGGCGTTTTCCGGCGCGGTCACGTTTGGATCGGCGGGGGGCAGGCGCAGCGATGGCAGGCGGATGTTGAGCGGCACACCCTTGGCATCGGGAATACGTGCATTGCCAATGACTTCCTTGCTGTCCAGGCGCAGGTCCCAGGCTGGGCCGCTACGCACCAGGCGCACCACGGCCTGGTTGAGGTCCATGCCGAACGCCTTGAGCTGGCCGATGCTCAGGTCGACGCCTTGCAGGTTCTGCCGGGCACTGCCGCCTGGGTCCTGGCCGGCCAGGCTCGACATCTGTGCCTGCCAGGGGGCCAGGTCCAGCGTTTCGAGGTGTCCACGGACCCGCAAGCCCTGGCCGCCGGGCGGGTTGGCCTCACCGCTGCCCAGCAGCAGTTCGCCACGGCCCTGGCCAAGTTTGTCAGCGGGTGCGGCATAGGCAAAGCGGGCCAGGTCTGCATAAGCTGCGTCGATGCGCCGCTCCGGGCCTTGCAAGGTCAGGCTGAAGCGGCTGTCGCGGATATCAGTGGCCGCCTTGCCGAATGGCGCCGGCAGGTCGATGGCCAGGCCCTTGAGCGAGGAATTGACGGTCAGCCGGTTATCGTGGCTGCCCAGCAGCAATTGCAACTGGTAGGGCAGGTCCCCCGACGCGGGCAGCGCCTGCTGGAACTGCAGCCAGTCGGTAAGCGCCTTGAGGCCCACCTGGCCAGTGGCGGTGATGCGGCTCTGGATCTGCCCGTCCTTGCCTTCGGCGGCAATCTGCGCCGTGACCGGCTTGCCGAACGCCTGCAGCGCGATGTCCTTGCCGCTCAGCCCCTTGTCGTAATCGAAGCTGAAATCACCTTTGAGGCGGCTCAGTTCCAGGGTTGGCGGCGCCACCTTGAGCGTGGCGTTGGCGGTGGCGAAGTCCACCCGCACCTTGGGCCGCTGGCCATGCTCCAGGGGAATGTCCAGCTTGACCTTGCCCTTGAGCGGCCCCTCGCCTTCCCAGCCGGCGAAGATCGCACCGGTGCCGATGGGGGCGTCCTTGAGAATCTTCAGGCCATCGCCGAGGCTGCCGTCGAAATCGCCATCCAGGTAAAGATGGCTGTGCTGCCCGGCGTCGACATGGGGAATGTTGACGCGGACATCACTGACCTTGGTGTCGAGCAGCATGCCACTTCGGGCATTGACGCGCACACCGGTGTCTTCGATGAATACCTCGCCGTCCACCTGCTGCACCTGCGGCCAGCCCGGCTGGAAGTCTAATGCCGCGTCATGCACCTTGAAGAACAGGCTGATGTCGCGGGCATGGGCCGGCGCGCCATGGTTGAGCGAGCCCTGGTACTGGAAGTAGCCCTCGTCGACGTTACCCTTGACGATGGCACTGCGCAGCCATTCGTCGAGCGCCGGGCTGAGCACCTCGGGCAGGTACTTGGCGGTGTAGCGGCCATCACCCTCGGTCATGCCGACGCGCAGGTCCATGTAGTCTTCGCGGCCCTCTTCGAACAGCAGGCGGATCAGGAAGTCGGCCGCGATCTTGCCCTCCTCGCCCAGCACCTTGATATAGGGTGCGATCAGCGTGAACCCTTCCTTGTCGAGCTTCCAGGTCAGGCGAGCGTTGGCCTTCTGGTAATGCCAGGGTTTGGCGAAGATCGGGTACAAGTGCAGCATGAACGCCTCGGTATCCAGGCGCAGCTCGCCCTGGCCCAGGTCGCCGCTGATAGCGCCGCTGACATTACCGGCCGCAGGCGCGCCGTGGTAGGCGTCGAAGCCGACCTTCTCCAGGTTGGCGGCGAACTGCACGCGCTGGTCGCCTTCGGCCTTGGGGCGGATGTCCAGGCGCACATTACGCAAGGCGCCCGTGACCTTGAGGGCATCGACCACGGCCTTGAGGTTGTCCGGCAGCGGCGCCAGGGCGTCGATCAACGGGGTCAGGGGCGTCAGCTCGAGGCGATCGGCCTGGACCTGCCAGGACTCCTCGGCCGGCGTCTGTCCCGTACGCTGCGCCAGTTGCAGGTGAGATTCCCAGCGGGTCTTGCCGATGCTCGCGGCAAGCGAGTCCACGGCCACATCGAAACCTTCGCTGCGGCGCTGGAACCAGGCCGACAACGCGACGTTGTCGAGGGCGACCGCTTTACGTTCGCTGTATGCGCCTTTGAGTTGCGGTGCATTGAGGCGCACCACGGCGCGTTGCAGCTGGCCCTGGCGCCAGTCGACCCAGAACTCCCCGCCGGCCCGCAGGCTATCGGCTTGCCACTGGCCCAGCAGGCGCGGCGGCAGCCAGCGCGCCCAGTCACTCTGCGGCAGGCTGAGGTAGGCTTCGAGCTGGCCATCGCGCCACGCCTTGGCCGTGGCCCGGCTGCGCAGGCTGACGGCCAGCGGCTGGCCATCGGGCAAGGTGGCGCGCAAGTCCAGGCTCTGGCGCGAGGCTCCGGCCTGCAGGCCGAGGCTGACATAGGTGAGAGTGAGGGGCTCGCGCTGCCACGGGTGCAAGGTAACCTGGCTGTCGAACAGGTCGACCCGGCCCAGCTGACGCAGGCGCTTGAGGGCATCTGCCGGGTCGAGCGGCGCATCATCCTTGTGCGGCAAGCCTTCCAGGGCCCAGGCGCCCTGCTCGTTTTCACGCAGGATCAGCTGCAGGCCACCAAGCTGGATGCGCGCCAGGCGCACTTCGCGCGCCTTGAGGCTGGCCCACAGGTCCGGCACCAGCTTGACGTCGTCCAGGCGCAGCGCGGCAGCGCCTTCGCCCAGTTGCAGGTCGCGCACCCGCAGCACCGGAGCCAGGCCACTCCAACGGCCTTCCAGCGCCCCCACATGCACAGGCAGGCCCAAGGCCTGTTCGGCCTTGAGCTCGGCGTCTGCACGGTATTCGGCGACCAGCGGTATCAGTTGCCGACCGAGGCTGACGTACAGCGCCACCAGCACCGCCAGCAGGGCGCAAATTGCCAACCCCCAGCGGGTCAAGGCGCTCAGAACGCGGGTCAGACGCTCCATGGCCAAGGCCCTCCAAGTCGTCCACTAACTATGGCCGGTGAACAGCGCTTTGCCAGCCCCTCCCTGGGGCAGATACGTTCAGTGACAGTCAGAGCAGCACCACATCATATTGTTCCTGGGAATACATGGACTCGACCTGGAAACGGATGGTTCGCCCGATGAAAGTCTCAAGTTCGGCGACGTTACCCGACTCTTCGTCCAGCAGCCGGTCGACCACCTTCTGATTGGCCAGGACCCGATAGCCTTCTGCCTGGTAGGCGCGGGCTTCGCGAAGGATCTCGCGGAAGATCTCGTAGCAGATGGTTTCGGGCGTCTTCAGTTTGCCGCGCCCCTGGCAGGCCGCGCACGGCTCGCACAACACCTGTTCGAGGCTTTCGCGGGTGCGCTTGCGGGTCATCTGCACCAAGCCCAGCTCGGTGATGCCGATGATGTTGGTCTTGGCGTGGTCGCGCTCCAGCTGCTTCTCCAGCGTGCGCAGCACCTGGCGTTGGTGCTCCTCGTCTTCCATGTCGATGAAGTCGATGATGATGATCCCGCCGATGTTGCGCAGGCGCAGCTGACGGGCAATGGCCGTGGCCGCTTCCAGGTTGGTCTTGAAAATGGTCTCTTCGAGGTTGCGATGGCCAACGAACGCGCCGGTGTTGACGTCGATGGTGGTCATCGCCTCCGCCGGGTCGACCACCAGGTACCCGCCGGACTTGAGCGGCACCTTGCGCTCCAGGGCACGCTGGATTTCGTCCTCGACGCCATACAGGTCGAAGATCGGCCGCTCGCCCGGGTAGTGCTCGAGGCGATCGGCGATTTCCGGCATCAGCTCGCCGACGAATTGCGTGGTCTTCTGGAAGGTTTCCCGCGAATCGATGCGGATCTTCTCGATCTTGGCGTTGACCAGGTCGCGCAGCGTTCGCAGCGCCAGGCCCAGGTCTTCATAGATCACGGTAGGGGCGCCACAGGTCTTGATCTGCGAGCCGATCTGCTCCCACAGGCGGCGCAGGTAGCGGATGTCCTGGAGAATGTCCTCGGCACGCGCGCCCTCGGCGGCGGTGCGCAGGATGAAGCCGCCGGCGTCCTTCATGTCTTCCTGGGCCATGCAATCGGTAACCACCTGCTTGAGGCGATCACGCTCGGCTTCTTCCTCGATCTTCAGCGAGATGCCGACATGGCTGCTGCGCGGCATGTACACCAGGTAGCGCGAGGGAATCGACAACTGCGTGGTGAGGCGCGCGCCCTTGGTGCCGATGGGGTCCTTGGTCACCTGCACCACCAGTGCCTGCCCTTCATGCACCAGCGCAGTGATGGTCTCTACCGCCGACCCTTCGCGCAGGGAAATCTCCGAGGCGTGGATGAACGCCGCACGCTCCAGGCCGATATCGACGAAGGCTGCCTGCATGCCCGGCAACACCCTGACCACCTTGCCTTTATAGATGTTGCCGACGATGCCGCGGCGCTGGGTGCGTTCTACGTGCACCTCCTGCAGGACACCGTTCTCCACCACTGCCACGCGTGATTCCATCGGGGTGATGTTGATCAGGATCTCTTCACTCATGGCAGGCTCTCGTCAAGGTTTTCGGTAATGATGGATCGCTGCGGGATGGCTGGCTAGCGCGCTGTCGAACCCTCTTGCGGCTGCCAGACAGCAATGGCGAATTGCTCCAGCAGCTCGGCGGTCTCGCTCAAGGGCAGGCCGACCACGGCCGAATAGCTGCCCTCGATGCCGCTGACGAACACCGCGCCCAAGCCCTGGATGGCATACCCACCGGCCTTGTCCAGCGGTTCGCCGCTGGCCCAGTAGCGCAGGGCTTCTTCGAAGGAGATGGCGCGAAAACGCACAGTGGTGCTGACGCAGCGGCTGATGCTGCGCTGGCCGTCGGTCAGCGCCACGGCGGTGAGCACCTGGTGTTCGCGCTTGGACAGGTCGCCGAGCATGGCCAAAAAGTCTTCACGGTCTTGCGGCTTGCCGAGGATTTCGTCGTCGAGCACCACGGTGGTGTCCGCGCCCAGCACCACGCCGTTGCCGTCGGTGTGGGCGAAACCGGCTACCGCCTTGGCCTGGGCCAGGCGCTCGACATAGGCTGCCGGGGCTTCGCCGGGCAACGGGGTTTCATCGATGGGGGCACTGACGACCGTGAACGGCACGCCGATCTGGGTCAGCAGTTCACGACGGCGCGGCGAACCGGAGGCCAGGTAAAGTTGAGGCATGTGGACATCTCCCTGTCAGTGGTGGCGCAGCGTCAATGAATATGCAAGCGCACGCGCAAGCCGCGCAGGGCGAAGCTGACCCACGGCCAGAGCAAGGCACTGATCACCGCCGACCAGACCAGCGCCAGGGTTGGCAGGCGGTTGCCGGTCAGGGCGCTGAGCCAGAGCTGGATCAGTTGGGCGATACCGAAGATCACCAGGATCACCAGGCTCTGCTGCCACATGGGGAACATGCGCAGGCGCTGCTGCAACGACAGCACGAGGAACGTGATGAGGGTGAGGATGAGTGCGTTCTGCCCCAGCAAGGTGCCGTACAGCACGTCTTCGGCCAGGCCCAGCACGAAGGCGGTGGTCATGCCGACCTTGGTGGGCACGGTGAGGGTCCAGAACGCCAGCAGCAACGCCAGCCACATGGGCCGGAACACTTCCATGAACTGCGGCATCGGCGAGACGCTGAGCAACAGGCCGACGGCAAAGGTCAGCCAGATGGCCCAGCCGTTTCTGCTACGGGTGCTGGCCATTATTGCCTCCGGGGTTGAGCGGGCGTTGCGGCCGGGTGGGCCGGGGCCGTAACGTTTGCGGCAGGTGCCGGAGCGGCGGCGGGTGCGGCAGGCTGCGCGGGGTTGGCCGCGGGTGGCGTTGCCGGGGCCGCAGGGGCCTGGCCATGGCCGGCGCCCTGGCGGTCGGCTTCTTCCTGGGCAATCGCAGCTTCCGTTGCCCGCTCTTCCGGGGTACGCCGGTCGCTGAACACCAGCAGCATGTAGCGGCTGCGGTTGAGCGCGGCGGTCGGGATGGCGCGGACGATGGCGAATGGCTGGCCGGAATCGTGGATCACTTCGTTGACCGTGGCCACCGGGTAGCCGGCCGGGAAGCGTTGGCCCATGCCGGAGCTGACCAGCAGGTCGCCTTCCTTGACGTCGGCGGTGTCGGCCACATGGCGCAGTTCCAGGCGCTCCGGGTTGCCGGTGCCGCTGGCGATGGCGCGCAGGCCGTTGCGGTTGACCTGCACCGGAATGCTGTGGGTGGTATCGGTGAGCAGCAGCACCCGCGAGGTGTACGGCATCAGCTCGACCACCTGGCCCATCAGGCCACGGGCATCGAGCACCGGCTGGCCGAGGAACACCCCGTCGCGCTCGCCCTTGTTGATCAGGATGCGGTGGGTGAACGGGTTGGGGTCGACACCGATCAGCTCGGCAACCTCGACCTTCTCGTTGACCAGCGCCGAGGAATTGAGCAGCTCACGCAGGCGCACGTTCTGCTCGGTCAGGGCCGCCAGCTTTTGCAGGCGCCCTTGCAGCAGCAAGGCTTCGGTCTTGAGTTTCTCGTTCTCGGCGATCAGCTCGGTGCGGCTGCCGAACTGGCCAGCCACGCCCTGCCACATGCGCTGCGGCAGGTCGGTGATCCAGTAGGACTCCATCAATACCAGGCCCATCTGGCTGCGCACGGGCTTGAGCAGGTCGAAACGCGAGTCGACCACCATCAGTGCGATCGACATCACCACCAGCACGAGCAGGCGCACGCCCAGCGAAGGGCCTTTGGAGAAAAGCGGTTTAATGGGCCGTTCCTCGCGGACGACTCAGGAAGTCACTGAACATGGGGCAACGCACCGGCCTGCTTGCGGATTGACGGAAAACGACGCCCTCACGGGCGCCAACCCAGCGCATACAGGTAGCACTGCGCGTGCTACCTGTAAACCGGGCGATGTAACGGCAGCGTCAGGGCTCACTCGCTGGAGAGCAGGTCCATCGCGTGCTTGTCCATCATTTCCAGGGCACGGCCGCCGCCACGGGCGACGCAGGTCAGCGGGTCTTCGGCGACGATCACCGGCAGGCCGGTTTCCTGGGCCAGCAGCTTGTCGAGGTCACGCAGCAGCGCGCCACCACCGGTCAGCACCAGGCCGCGCTCGGCGATGTCCGAGGCCAGCTCGGGTGGCGATTGCTCCAGCGCGCTCTTGACCGCCTGGACGATGGTCGCCAGCGACTCTTGCAGGGCTTCGAGCACTTCGTTGGAGTTCAGGGTGAAGGCACGTGGAACGCCTTCGGCCAGGTTACGGCCACGGACGTCGACTTCGCGCACTTCGCCGCCCGGGTAGGCGGTGCCGATTTCCTGCTTGATGCGCTCGGCGGTGGATTCGCCGATCAGGCTGCCGTAGTTACGGCGCACGTAGGTAACGATGGCTTCGTCGAAGCGGTCGCCGCCAACACGCACGGACTCGGCATAGACCACGCCGTTGAGCGAGATCAGGGCGATTTCAGTGGTACCGCCACCGATATCGACGACCATCGAACCGCGGGCTTCTTCGACCGGCAGGCCGGCACCGATGGCAGCGGCCATCGGCTCTTCGATAAGGAACACTTCACGGGCACCGGCACCCAGGGCCGATTCGCGAATGGCGCGGCGCTCTACCTGGGTCGACTTGCACGGCACGCAGATCAGCACGCGAGGGCTGGGCTGCAGGAAGCTGTTTTCGTGAACCTTGTTGATGAAGTACTGCAACATTTTTTCACAAACGCTGAAGTCGGCGATCACGCCATCTTTCATCGGACGAATGGCCGCGATGTTGCCGGGCGTACGGCCCAGCATGCGCTTGGCTTCGGTACCGACAGCGACGACGCTTTTCTGGTTGCCGTGGGTACGGATGGCAACAACCGAGGGCTCATTCAGGACAATACCGCGCTCACGCACGTAGATAAGGGTGTTGGCAGTACCCAGGTCGATAGACAGATCGCTGGAAAACATGCCACGCAGTTTCTTGAACATGGGAAAGTGACCCTGGGGAAAGCGTGGGTAAAAAAGTGCGGCAAACTCTAACAATGGCAGGGATTTTGGGCAAGGAGCCAATATGTTAAATTGGCGGTTTTTCCGAGCATGCCTACCGATGATCGCGGCCCTTTGACCGCCAGAATCCTGACATGTTCCTCATTTTGTTAGCGGACAATTCCGTTCATCGTTCCCCCTGGAGATCCCCATGGCGCTGCAACGCTCCGACGTGGAAAAGATCGCCCATCTGGCCCGTCTGGGCCTGAATGAAGGCGAGCTGCCACGCATTACCGACGCCTTGAACAGCATTCTCGGGCTGGTCGACCAGATGCAAGCCGTCGACACCACCGGCATCGAACCGCTCGCCCACCCGCTGGAAACCACCCAGCGCCTGCGTCCCGACCAGGTCACCGAGAGCAATCAGCGCGACCAGTATCAAGCCGTCGCCCCGTCGACCGAGAACGGTCTGTACCTGGTTCCGAAAGTCATCGATTAAGGGATAGCGCCTGCCATGCATCAATTCACTCTGGCCGAGATCGCCCGCGGCCTCGCTGACAAGTCGTTCTCCTCGGCAGAACTGACCGGCGCGCTGCTGTCGCGCATCAAGCAGCTCGACCCGCAGCTCAACAGCTTCATCACCGTCACCGAAGAGCAGGCCCTGGAGCAGGCGCGTGCCGCCGACGCCCGCCGCGCCGCCGGTGAAACCGGTGCCCTGCTGGGCGCGCCGATCGCCCACAAGGACCTGTTCTGCACCAACGGCACCCGCACCAGCTGCGGCTCGAAGATGCTCGACAACTTCACCGCCCCGTATGACGCCACCGTGGTCGCCAAGCTGGCCGCCGCCGGCATGGTCACCCTGGGCAAGACCAACATGGACGAATTCGCCATGGGCTCGGCCAACGAGTCCAGCCACTACGGCGCGGTGAAGAACCCGTGGAACCTGGAGCACGTGCCTGGCGGTTCGTCCGGCGGCTCGGCCGCGGCCGTGGCCGCGCGCCTGCTGCCGGCCACCACCGGTACCGACACCGGCGGCTCGATCCGCCAGCCGGCGGCCTTCACCAACCTGACCGGCCTCAAGCCGACCTATGGCCGTGTTTCGCGCTGGGGCATGATTGCCTATGCCTCCAGCCTCGACCAGGGCGGCCCGCTGGCCCGTACCGCCGAAGACTGCGCCCTGCTGCTGCAAGGCATGGCCGGCTTCGACGCCAAGGACTCGACCTCGGTCGACGAGCCAGTGCCGGACTTCAGCGCCAACCTGAACGGCTCGCTGCAAGGCCTGCGCATCGGCGTGCCGAAGGAATACTTCGGCGCCGGCCTCGACCCGCGCATCGCCGAACTGGTGCATGCCAGCGTCAAGGAGCTGGAAAAGCTCGGCGCGGTGGTCAAAGAGATCAGCCTGCCGAACATGCAGCACGCCATCCCGGCCTACTACGTGATCGCCCCGGCGGAAGCGTCCTCCAACCTGTCGCGTTTCGACGGCGTGCGCTTCGGCTATCGCTGCGAAAACCCCAAGGACCTCACCGACCTGTACAAGCGCTCGCGCGGTGAAGGCTTCGGCGTCGAAGTGCAGCGCCGGATCATGGTCGGCACCTACGCCCTGTCGGCCGGCTACTACGATGCCTACTACGTCAAGGCGCAGCAGATCCGCCGCCTGATCAAGAACGACTTCGTGGCCGCCTTCCACGACGTCGACGTGATCCTCGGCCCGACCACGCCAAACCCGGCCTGGAAGCTCGGCGCCAAGAGCAGCGACCCGGTCGCCGCCTACCTGGAAGACGTCTACACCATCACCGCCAACCTGGCGGGCCTGCCGGGCCTGTCGATGCCGGCCGGCTTCGTCGATGGCCTGCCGGTGGGCGTGCAGCTGCTGGCCCCGTATTTCCAGGAAGGCCGCCTGCTCAACATCGCGCACCGTTACCAGCAAGTCACCGACTGGCACACCCGCGCCCCCAACGGCTTCTGAGGAATTCACACATGCAATGGGAAGTTGTGATCGGGCTGGAAATTCATACCCAGCTCGCCACCCAGTCGAAGATTTTCTCCGGCAGCGCCACCACCTTCGGCTCCGAGCCGAACACCCAGGCCAGCCTGGTCGATCTGGGCATGCCCGGCGTACTGCCGGTGCTCAACCAGGAAGCCGTGCGCATGGCGTGCATGTTCGGCCTGGCGATCGATGCCGAAATCGGCCCGCGCAACGTGTTCGCGCGCAAGAACTACTTCTACCCTGACCTGCCCAAGGGCTACCAGATCAGCCAGATGGACCTGCCGATCGTCGGCAAGGGCCACCTGGACATCGCCCTGGAAGACGGCACCGTCAAGCGCATTGGCGTGACCCGCGCGCACCTTGAAGAAGACGCCGGCAAAAGCCTGCACGAAGACTTCAACGGCGCCACCGGCATCGACCTGAACCGCGCCGGCACGCCGCTGCTGGAGATCGTCTCCGAGCCGGACATGCGCAGCGCCAAAGAGGCCGTGGCTTACGTCAAGGCGATCCATGCCCTGGTGCGCTACCTGGGTATCTGCGACGGCAACATGGCCGAAGGCTCGCTGCGCTGCGACTGCAACGTGTCGATCCGCCCGAAAGGCCAGGCCGAGTTCGGCACCCGCTGCGAGATCAAGAACGTCAACTCGTTCCGCTTCATCGAGCGTGCGATCAACAGCGAAATCCAGCGCCAGATCGACCTGATCGAGGACGGCGGCAAGGTGGTGCAGGAAACCCGCCTGTACGACCCGAACAAGGACGAGACCCGCTCCATGCGCAGCAAGGAGGAAGCCAACGACTATCGTTACTTCCCCGACCCGGACCTGCTGCCGGTGGTCATCGAGCCCGCGTTCCTCGACAGCGTGCGCGCCGGCCTGCCGGAGCTGCCGCCACAGAAGGTCGAACGCTTCCAGAGCCAGTACGGCCTGTCGGCCTACGACGCCAACGTGCTGGCCTCCAGCCGCGAGCAGGCCGACTACTTCGAGCAGGTGGTGAAGATCGGCGGCGACGCCAAGCTGGCCGCCAACTGGGTCATGGTCGAGCTGGGCAGCCTGCTGAACAAGCTGGGCCTGGAAATCGACCAGTCGCCGGTCAGCGCCGAGCAACTGGGCGGCATGCTGCTGCGCATCCGTGACAACACCATCAGCGGCAAGATTGCCAAGACCGTGTTCGAGGCCATGGCCGCCGGTGAAGGCGATGCCGACAACATCATCGAAAGCAAAGGCCTGAAGCAGGTCACCGACACCGGCGCGATCGACAAGATGCTCGACGAGATGCTCGCCGCCAACGCCGACCAGGTCGAACAGTACCGCGCCGCTGACGAAGCCAAGCGCGGCAAGATGTTCGGCTTCTTCGTCGGCCAGGCGATGAAGGCCTCCAAAGGCAAGGCCAACCCGGGGCAAGTGAACCAATTGCTCAAGTCCAAGCTCGAAGGGTGAACCCAATCGCGGGGCAAGCCCGCTCCCACGTGGGAGCGGGCTTGCCCC